>UQPY01000040.1 GCA_900542965.1 uncultured Collinsella sp. | reverse complement strand
ACGCGCATAAAGAAAGCCTCCCATTTCTCATGTCCAAGAAATGGGAGGCAGTTCACACAGCCGAGGAGGGTCTTGTTGTCATCGCTATCTTTGAGCGCGGGCGCCTCGCGTTACAGTCCGCGAATCCGTACGGCCTCGGGCGGAAACTCCTGCTCGCCGGCATCGGTCTTGATGGTCGCGCGACCCCAGATGTCCAGGCCCGCAAACACACCGACCGCAAGCGGCAAACCGCTGGGCGACACCGCCGCGACCTGACGACCCAGCAGTGGCACCATGTCAAAGTACTCGCCCAGCACCGGAGCCAGCGGGCCGGCGGCGCCCTGCGGCGTGTTGGCGGCAACTGCCCAGGTGTCCACGCGGACCAGCACGGCGGCGGCCAATGCCTCGATCAGCGCCTCATCTGCCATATCCACGCCAAGCTCACCCAGCGCCGCACGCTCAACATCCACCGTCACCGCGGCAAACATACCCGCGGCACCGGCACCGCCGTTCACGGCAACGCGCGCGAGTGACGTCTCAAACGCAGGCGCACCGCACACGATATCGCTCGGCCACTGGATACCCACCTTGCTGGCAAGGCCCAACCCCGGCGTCGAAGCCGTGCCCACGAGCGCATCCATCATGCCCATCGCGGCCACAAACGGCAGGCCGTGGAAGGCGTGCATATTCACATCGGGGCGCACGACCAGCGAAAACGTCAGCGAAGCATCGCCCGCGCTCCACGCGCACCAGCCCGCGGACACGCCCTCGCGGCCCGCGTCACGCGCCGCGTCGAGCTCGGTACCGGCGGCAACAGCATTCATCTCGATCATCTACATACGCCCCAATTCGCCCACGATATGGCCCACGCGATCCTCGGGCTCCTTGACCTCGACGCCGTTGTAGCGGAAGAACCGCGCCGGGTCGTGCATCAGGTCCTCGAGCGGCACCAGCACAAAGTCGCGCTCGCCGATCAGCGGATGCGGCAGGCGCAGTTTTTTGCCGCCGTGGGTCTCGCCATCCATCCACAGCAGGTCCAGGTCGATAGTGCGCGGGCCGTTGGCCTTGGCCTTTTTGGAACGGTCGCGGCCCAGCTCGGCCTCGATCTTCATGAGCTCGTCGAGCAGCACCAGCGGCGCCAGCTCGGTCTTGATCTCGATGACGGCGTTGGCGAACGCGTCTTGGCGCGTCTCGTAGGCCGGCTCGCTCTCGTAGATGCGCGAGCAGTTGGACACGCAGGTGAGCGGAATCTCGGCGATCATGTCGCGCGCGGCGCGGATGTTGTCACAGCGATGCCCCAGGTTGGAGCCCACGGCCACAAACGCGCGGCGCGGCTGCGGCTTGGCAACGGCCCAGTAGCCGTTCAGGAACTGCGCAAAGCCGGCGACGTCGTGCACGCGCACGATGTTGGCGCCGGCCTGGATGGCGCCCAGGCACACGCCAAACGTAGCGGCATCGCGCTCGGCGGCCTCGGTCACGCCCGAGACGGCGCCCACAAAGCGCTTGCGCGATACAGCGCACATGAGCGGATAGCCCAGTGACGCCATCTTGGCAGTCTCGCGCTGGATGACGATGTCCTCGTTGGCCGTCTTGCCAAAGCCAGGACCGGGATCGATGCAGATGCGGTCGCGCGACACGCCGGCGTGGATGAGCGCGCGAGCCTGGTCGGACAGAAAGCCCATGACGCGGCGCATGATGGGCGCCGAATCGGGCAGGGTGAAGCGGCGGAGCTGCGAGGTGGGCACGTAGGCTTCCTCGCGGCGGGCGCTGCGGCGCATCATGGCGGCCAGGTGGTCATTGGGCTCCGATGCGGCCTCGGTGGCTGCGGGCGCGGCCTCGGGCGCGGGCGCGACGGTCTCGGCGGCAGTAGCCTGCTCGGCGGCGGGCGCCTCCTGCTCGCTTGCAGGCTCGGTCGCGGGCTCAGGTTCACCAAACGGCAACGAGGGCTGCACCACGCCGCCCGGAAGCTTGGCCTCCGGCTTAGGATCGCCCAGCAACTTGCCGCGACGGCGGCGAGCCGGCTTCTCGGCCTCACGCGCGGCCTCGGCAGCCGCCTCGCGCGCCTTCTCGGCAACAAACGCCGCTGCCGAGGTATCGAGCTGCACCGTTGCGTGCGTGCGCGCGGGCGCGGCGACCTCGCCGGCATGCATCACGATGACGCCGCAGGTGCTCGTCTTAACAAACTCGACCATCTTGGGGTCGGTGAAGCCGGTCACGTCGTTGACGATCGAGGCGCCGCAGCGCACGGCCGCCTTGGCAACCGCCACGTGACGCGTGTCGATCGAGACGATGGCACCCTCCTTGGCCAGCGCGCGCACCACGGGCAGCACGCGGCGAGCCTCCTCGTCGGGATTGACCGGGGTAAAGCCGGGGCGCGTGGACTCGCCGCCCACGTCGATGATGTCGGCGCCGGCGTCGAGCATCGCCAGGCCATACTCGATGGCGGCATCCGGGTCGAAGTGCTCCCCGCCGTCGCTAAACGAATCGGGCGTCACGTTGAGGACGCCCATGATGCGCGGACGGTCAAAGCTGAGCTCGTACTTTCCGCACCGCCATGTCTTGCTGTCGTTCGCCATGAACATCCTCCTAAAATGCCCACGCCGCCGAGCTTGGGGAGCTGGCGGCGGGGTCGCTTTGCACTTAGTCTTTCTATTGTATCCGCGCGCGCGGGCTAGAACGCAAACGCGGCCGCGATGTCGCAAGAAATCAGCAGGTCGGCATCTGCATCCTGATCGGTGGGCGCCAGATTGCAAATGGCCAGTGTATCGCCGGTAAAGTAGCGTGTGAGACCCGCCGCCGGGTACACCACGAGCGATGTTCCGCCCACGATGAGGGCATCGGCCGCGGCGATGGCGGCAACGGCGCCGGTGAGCACGCGCTTGTCGAGCGGCTCCTCGTAGAGCACCACATCGGGCTTGATGCGACCACCGCACGCGGGGCACACGGGCACGCCCGCGGCGTCCTCGTGCTCGCGCGAGCAAATCCACTCGGCGCTATAGACCGCTCCGCACGACGGGCAAATGTTGCGATGGACCGATCCGTGCAACTCAAACACGCGCTGCGAGCCCGCCATCTGATGCAAGCCGTCGATGTTTTGCGTCACCACGGCACCAAGCTTGCCGACGCGCTCCAGCTCGGCCAGCTTGGTGTGGCAGCGGTTGGGCTTAGCGTTAAGCGCGATCATCTTGGTTCGGTAAAAGTCGAAGAACTCCGCCGGATGTGTCTCGTAAAAGCTGTGCGACAGCATGGTCTCGGGCGGATAGGAAAAATGCTGGTGATACAGGCCGTCCACGCTGCGAAAATCGGGAATGCCGCTTGCCGTGGAAACACCAGCGCCGCCAAAGAACACCACGCGCTCGTGGGTATTGAACAGCTCCGCCAGCGCGGCGGAGGCCTGCTTGGGATCTGTTATCGCTTGCGTCATGTTTGTCCTCCGTCCATGTTGGTCGGGGCGGCTGCGATTGCGCCGTCGCCCACGGAGCCCACCCCGCCCCTGTTGCGCTAATCTTAAGCCTGCCAACCCCGTCGAAAGGACACCATGCCTCAGACTTACACTTTCGCCTCGTGGAACGTCAACGGACTGCGCGCCGTGCTCAAAAAGGACCCGAGCTTTATCCAGATCGCGCAAGAACTCGACGTCGATATCCTGGCGCTGCAAGAGACCAAGCTGCAAGAAGGCCAGGTCGATATTGACCTGCCCGGCTATCACCAAACCTGGAGCTACGCCGAGCGTAAAGGCTATTCGGGCACCGCGGTCTTTAGCCGCCAGGAGCCGCTGCGCGTGCTGCACGCCGACGCGCTGCTACCCTACGCCGGCGAGGGTGAGGCGGCCGCACTCGTCGCCCAAGCCGTAACCGAGGGCCGCGTCTGCGCGCTCGAGTTCGACAAGTTTTGGTTCGTGGATGTCTACACGCCCAACGCCCAAAATGAGCTCGCGCGCATCGATGTGCGCATGGCCTGGGATGATGCCTATCGCGGCTTTTTGACGGGACTCGAGTGCGAGACCGGCAAGCCCGTAGTGACCTGTGGCGACTTTAACGTGGCGCACGAGGAAATCGACCTTAAGAACCCCAAGTCCAACCGCGGCAACGCGGGCTTTTCGGACGAGGAGCGCGGCAAGTTCACCGAGCTACTCAACGCCGGCTTTACCGATACCTGGCGCACGGCTAATCCGGACGTTGAGGGCGTCTACAGCTGGTGGAGCTATCGCTTTAATGCCCGCAAGAACAACGCCGGCTGGCGCATCGACTACTTCCTGGTAAGCGACGCAATCGCCGCCAACGTTCGCGACACCGGCATCCGCGGCGACATCTTCGGCAGCGACCACTGCCCCGTCACCCTCACGCTAGAGCTCTAGCCCCAGCTGATCCCCTGGGGACGGAGGAAAACGAATCATTTTGGGTCTCGTGGGGGTATCCGCGTGACCCATCCGCCACGAAACACGCCCATCTACTACGTTTAAGCCACCACCCTCAACCACAGCGAACAACGCAAAAAGAAAACCGAGGTGAACGGCTTGCTCTATTTCGAAAAAAGCCGGCATGGTCTGCCTGCGCCAATCTAGCCCCGTAAACCGGCATAGTTTTGAAATGGCACTTCGGCAGTATTGATTCCCGCCCCGGCGAACCAGCCCTACAGCCCGTATTTCACGACGACACGGTTAATGCGACGGCACCAAGGCTTGTACAGGGCGGCCAAAAACACGCAGGTCGCAAGGCCGTGCGTAATATCGAACGGCACTGCCGTGGCAAGACGCGCCACGGCACCCGCCCAAGTAAGCGGCTGTACAAAACCAATGATGTCATACGCGTTGATCACGACGCCATAGAGCAGGCCCGACGCAAAGCCGTACGCCAGCAGCGCTGGCATGCGCACGGTGCCGTCGACGCGGTCGAACGCACCCGCATACGCCAGCGCGCCGCCGACATAGCCAACCAGGCCCCAGGCATACATCTGCCACGGCGTCCACATGCCCTGTCCAAAAAAGAAATTGCTGGTCAGCGCCGCCAGCGCGCCAACCATAAAACCATTGCGGCGGCCAAGCGTCGCCCCCGCGATAATGGCGATGGCGCTCACCGGTTTAAAGTCGGGAATGGGCCCAAACAGGATGCGCCCCGTCGCCGCCAGCGCCGCCAGCACCAGCGTGGGCATAATCTGGCGCAAACCCGGACGAGATGCCTCGTAACCCGCAAAGAACAGTGCGAGCACCAGCGCCACCACGACAAGCATGGCCAACGCTGCCTGCCCAACACCCGACAGCAACGCCGCAGCCATCACCGCCGGCACCGCCAACAGCAGCGGGATCTCCAGTTTTGCAAGCAGGCGCAAGCCGCGATAATCCGCCATTCCATCACGACCTATAGAACACGTTGTCGGCAAAGAAATCTGCCGGCGGCTCCATGCAGGCAATCTCACCGTCAAACATCATGGCGACGTCGTCGGCAACCTGCTCGGCAAAGTCCAAATCGTGCGTAGCCATGATGACGGTGCCGCCAGCCTTCACATGGTCACGCAGGGCGCGGGCGATGATGCGACGGCTCTCCAAGTCCAAGCCCTTCGTGGGCTCGTCAAGTAGCAGCAGCTCGGGGCCGATCAGCAGCAGCTTTGCCAGCGCGAGCAGCTGGCGCTGTCCGCCCGAGAGGTCGTAGGGGTGGCGCGTCTCCAGGCCGTCCAGTCCCAGTTGCACCGCACGCTCCCGCGCCAAGTTCTCGTCATATCCGCAGGTCGAGGCCCATTCCATCAGCTCATCGCGAACCGTCTCGGCAACCAGCAGGGCCTTGGGGTTCTGCGGCAGCAGCGCAGCCGAGGCCGCCCCGCGCACCATGCGGCCGCGCTGCAGCTTGGCGGTCTTCGCCAGCACCGAAAGCATTGTCGACTTGCCGCAGCCGTTACCGCCCACAACCGCATGCACCGCGCCAGCCGAAAACGACGCATCGAGCCCGCGCAGCACCCAACCGCCCGCGCGATCGTAGCGAAACCAGCTCCCTGCCAGGGTGGTAGCCGACCCAGCGTGCATTTTTTGGAGTATTCTGCTTCCATCCGTGCGCGGGAAGGCTTCCGAGCCGTTCTCGAGCGACGTTTGCGCCACAAATTCGGACGATTTGTCCAATTCCGAACTTTTTTTCGCGCTCGATGCGTCCCCGGGCGGCTCCAGAGAGCCCAAATTGTCCTCACGCCTGCTGAATACTCCTTTATTTGCACATCGGATGGCACCCCACCCCAACATGTCATCGGAAAACAGCGATTCTCGGCGTCCCAAAGAAGCCATATCCGCCACCTCGCGCACGCGACCGCCCTCAATCCGGTACGTACACGTCGCATACTCGAGCATCGGCCGCGGCTGATGCGTAGCCACAACAACCGTGCAGCCCAGCTCACGGTTCACGCGAAACAGCGCGTGCAGGAAATTCTTCTCGGCAACGGGATCGAGCTGAGACGTGGGCTCGTCGAGCAGCAGCACGCGCGGGCGCAGCGTCAGAACGGCCGCCAACGACAGCAACTGTTTGCGACCGCCCGAAAGCGTGTCAGTATCGCGGTGAAGCCAATCTTCCAGCCCAAAGAAATAGCTGGTCTCAGCTACGCGACGGCGCATCTCATCACGCGCTAGCCCCAAGTTTTCCAGGCCAAACGCCATCTCGTGCCACACGGTCTTGCACACAATCTGGTTCTCGGGATCCTGGAACACGTAG
Source organism: uncultured Collinsella sp. (assembly GCA_900542965.1). Taxonomy (GTDB): domain Bacteria; phylum Actinomycetota; class Coriobacteriia; order Coriobacteriales; family Coriobacteriaceae; genus Collinsella. The sequence goes on along the minus strand of UQPY01000040.1, from coordinate 10,903 downwards.
CCCACGCGCTCCGCAGACGCGCGCACGTCCATGTCGGCAACGTTCTCGCCCAGCACGCGCGCATCACCAGTGCGCTCGCCCGCCGGAGCGATCTCGGGCTTGAGCAGCGACAGCAGCGTCGACTTACCCGAACCGGTACCGCCAACAAGCAGTGCAAACGCACCTTGGGAAACAGACCAGTCGAGCCCCTCGAGCACCGCAGCATCAGCATCGGGGTAGGCAAAGCTCAGGCTCCGCACCTCAATCGCCGGCATATCCGGGCCGCACGCCGCGCCCGACACCGGGCCCCTATCCAACCGAGCCATCAGCCAAACCTCTTCTCATCAATCGCGTGCAACGCGCAAGGCAGCACCATCCAGGCAGCGTACACAACATAGCCCGGCCACGGCGCCGGCACCAAGAGCTGAGGATAAAACGAATACTGCGTCGTCGCGGTCCACGCCACTGTCACCGTGACCACGCCAAACAGTGCAAGCCAAACCAGCGCGGCAACATCGCCGCGCCCCAGCCGATACCGCGCATACGTCGTACGACGCGTCGCGGCACCCCACCCGCGCGAGCGCATCGCGTCCGCGCGCTCCAGCGAATCTTCCATGCCCCAGCCCATCAACACACTCGATGCCCGCAAACGCGAACGCACGGGGTCGGCCGGCGCGCGGCCCGGTGCATCGATCGCATCCTGCACCGCCAGCACCGTACGACCGCGGCGCAAAAACTGCGGGATAAGCCTCATGCACATCGAGATCATGAGCGCGATCACCGGCGCGGCATTACCCAGCAGCGCGAGCACCTTGTCGTATTCGAGCATCGACGCCGCGGCCTCAAACCACAGCACGCTCGCCACAAACAGCCCGCCCATGCACAGGCCGTAAACCATGCTCTCTAGATACACCGCACGCATGCCAATACGAAACAGCTCCGTCGAACCCGAAGCGCTAAACAGTGGATTGACCAGCGCGATAATCAAAATCACCGGCAGCTGCCAGCGGAGTGCGCCCAGCGTGCGGGCAGCCCCACGCGTCGCAAATCCATACGCCAGCCCGCCCGCAAGTGACAGCGCAATCAGCACCGGCTGCATCGAGAACATGGTGAGTCCCAGCGTCAGCACTATATAGAGTGCCGGCACAGCCGGATGCGACATCGAGAATGCCGCGACGGGCTCGCCGCCAAACCCCTCTCGTATGTTGTCCACGGGTACCCCCGTCCCCTCGCTCAAACGACAGCTCCGCAGCACCGCCAACGCCGCACGCACGCAGTGCAAACGCCACGCCGGCGGCGCAAGCCTCAACCGCCGCGGCCCAAACGTTACGCGCTCATCATATGCCTGCGGTATCATATTGCGCCGTGTATCGTTTCCAAACACACGTCTCTATAACGTAACAGGAGATCACATGGACGCAACCGCAATTATCCTCGCTGCCGGCGAGGGCACCCGCATGAAGTCGAACCACTGCAAGGTTTCGCACAGGATCCTGGGCAAGCCCATGGTCCAGTGGATCGTCGACGCCACCATCAAGGCCGGCTGCAGCCGCGTCGTGGTTGTCATCGGCAGCCACGCCGACGAGATGCGCGCCCTCATCGACGGCGCCTACGCCAGCAGCGCCACCAAGGTCGAGTGCGTCGAGCAGACCGAGCGTCTGGGCACCGGTCACGCCGTGAAGGTCGCGCTCGAGGCCTGTGGCATCACGCAAGGCCCCGTCGTGGTGCTCAACGGCGACCTGCCGCTCATCACTGCCGACACCGTCGCCAAGTTCGCGCAGACCGTCGCCACCGGCGAGCTCGCCTGCACCGTCATGACCATGACCCCGCCCGATCCTTTTGGCTACGGCCGCATCAAGCTGGGTGCCGATGGTCAGATCGAGCGCATCATCGAGCAGAAGGACTGCACGCCCGAGCAGGCCGCCACGCTGCTCGAGTGCAACGCCGGCTGCTACGCCTTCGACGGCGCGCAGCTCGCCGCCCACATTAACGAGATCGGCAACGACAACGCGCAATCCGAGTACTACCTGCCCGACATGCTCGAGATTCTCAAAAGCCACGGCCAGGCTGTCTCCATCTTCCACTGCGATGACTACCGCGATGGCCTGGGCGTCAACAGCCGTATCCAGCTCGCGCAGCTCACCGCTATCGCGCGCGACCGCATCAACGAGCACTGGATGGCCGAGGGCGTTACCTTCATCGACCCCACGCAGGCCTGGATCGGCCCCGATGCCGTTATCGGCCGCGACACCGTCGTGTGGCCGCAGACGCACCTGATTGGCCACGTCACCGTGGGCGAGGAGTGCCAGCTCGGCCCCAACAGTCGCCTCACCGACACCACCGTCGGCAGCGGCTGCGTCATCGATGAGACCATCGCCATCGAGGCCGTCATCGAGAACGGCGTCGACTGCGGCCCGCGCGCCTACCTGCGCCCGGGCACCCATATGCTCGATGGCTCCAAGGCCGGCACGCACGTGGAGATCAAGAAGTCCACGATCGGCGAGGGCTCCAAGGTGCCGCACCTGTCCTACATCGGCGATACCACCATGGGCTCCGGCGTCAACGTGGGCGCGGGCTCCATCACCTGCAACTACGATGGCGTACACAAGCACAAGACCGTCATCGGCAAGGATGCCTTCATCGGCTCCGACACCATGATGGTCGCGCCCGCCCAGATTGGCGACGGCGCGCTTGTGGCCGCCGGCTCCGTCATCACCGAGCCGGTCCCGGCTGACGCACTCGGCCTGGGCCGTGCCCGCCAGATAAATATTGAGGGCTGGGCCGCCGATTATCGCCGCCGTCTGCACGAGGACGACGAGGTATAACGTTTTACCAAGCATCTAAGGAGCTGTTCCCATGGGGGGCGGCTCCTTTTTTCTATCGTGACCTGCGCGACAGGATGAGTGGTCGGTTCGTGTCCGTTGACGGTAAAGACGTTATCAAGACCCGATTAACCCCGTCGCGCGGTTACAATGCAACAAGGCATCTATATGGCATTCGATATAAAGGAGAAGGGTAATGCCGATTAATGATCCCGAGAAGTCGGAGAATATGCGCAAGTCCATCCGCGTGTATTCCGGTTCCTCCAACCGTCCCCTCGCTCAGAAGATCGCTGAGTACCTTGGGGTCGAGCTTTCGGGCCTTACGCTAAAGCAGTTCGCCAACGGTGAGATTTACGCCCGCTACGACGAGACCGTCCGCGGCGCCGACGTCTTCCTGATTCAGTCCGTGGCCGGCGGCAACGTCAATGACATGCTCATGGAGCTGCTCATCGCCACCGACGCTGCCAAGCGCGCATCCGCCCGCTCCATCACCGCCGTTATCACCCACTACGGCTATGCCCGCCAGGACCGCAAGGCCGGCCCGCGCGAGCCCATCACCGCCCGCCTCGTCGCCAACCTGCTCGAGCGCGCCGGCGTCAACCGCATCATCACCCTCGACCTGCACCAGGGCCAGATTCAGGGCTTCTTCGATATCCCGGTTAACCACCTGTCCGCACTGCCGCTGTTTGGCCAGTACTACAACGACATGCACTTCGACACCGACAACCTGGTTGTCGTCTCCCCCGACGTGGGTCGCGCCAAGGCCGCCAAGAAGCTGTCCGACATGCTCGGCTGCGACCTGGCCATCGCCCACAAGGGCCGTCCGCGCCACAACGCCGCCGAGGTCATGGGCATCATCGGTGACATCAAGGGCAAGACCTGCATCATCAACGACGACATGATCGACACCGCTGGCACCCTGTGCGCCAACGTCAAGGAGCTCAAGGCTATGGGCGCCGGCGACATCTACGTATGCGCCACCCACGGCATCTTCTCCGGTCCGGCCATCGAGCGTCTGAACGACGCCCCGATCGTCGAGTGCCTCGTCACCGACGCCATTCCCGTCGAGGTCGGCGGCAAGATCAAGACCATCTCGGTCGCCGAGGAGTTCGCTCAGGCCATCTCCGCCGTTTACCACGAGGAGCCCGTCTCCACGCTCGTCGGCGGCGACTTCGCGCTGTAATCCAGCGTGCATCTCATCATCTTTGGTGTTTTTAAAGGGTCGGAAGCTCGCTTCCGACCCTTTTTCTACCCCTCGACAACCTTCCCTGGACAATTAGTTCAGATACGTATTTTTTTAAAGCTCCAAAGGCCGTTCTGAGCCTTCTGAGCTCCCCGGCGAACGCCATACTGCCCAAAGCTCATCGCTTTCGAGTACGACCGCCGCATATTTACCCTCAAATCGCCCTCGAAAGCCCTTAGAAACGCCTCGAACGCCCGCCGTCTTATACGTATCTGAACTAACTGTCCAGTAGCTATCGTCAACCTTCGCGGCAGAGCTCAATTTCCTGCAATCCCCTCAACCGATTCCACCGATTTCATAACACCCAGCCGTTCATGGCGCGCAGCGCCCCGCTGAGCGAAAAGAACGGTATGGCGGTCGCATTCTGCCGCCAACTTAGTACGTTATAGCTATGACGACCGTGATTTCACATCTCTCCGCCCTCCGCGCAATTCGTCGCGCACGATGGGCGTACTCTGCCCTACCCTGGGACTCCGTTGATAGCGAACAGCAAGCACAGGCCTTGGCTGGCTGCATTCCCAACAATGACGCGATAGACTTTGGCGCACTTTCGATACTCGACGCCTGGAATGAAGATGATTCCGAACTGCTCGATCTTCTCGTTTCAAACGAAGACAACAGGCGCCCCGACAAGCGACTTCTTCAGCATATTCTCTCCACTCCTCTTCCTGAAGGTGCAATTATGCACGTCGAGGCCGACATCTACGCAACGTCTCCTGCCATGACAGCCATGCTTTGTTCCAAAAATGAATCAGTCGCCAAAACCTTGATGCTCCTTATGGAGCTGCTCGGAACCTACTCCCTTCCTCCCGGGGCAACATACCCCATTGCCTATGACGCCATCTGGCCCAAGGGCGATGACTGCGCAGCGACGAGCGATCTTGATTGCCTGGGCGACCAGTCGGTGGTCGAGCAACAGAACGAAACCCGCTACGAACAGGCACACTACAAATGCGAGCCCGCCACGACCATCGAAGAGCTCGAGACTGTTGCACAGCTTGCCAAAAGCAGCTCATATACCTCGTTTCGCACGGCAGTCAATCTCGCCCGACCCGGATCTGCATCCCCAGCCGAATCCCTAATGTTTGCCGTTCTCGGAGCGCCCATGCGCTTTGGCGGATTCGGATGTTGCAGCCTGCCCATGGGAGGCCTGCTACTCAACTATCGAATCGACTTCGACACTCTTGCGGTCAACATGTCCTCCGGCATCCCTTACGCCATCTGCGACCTATATTGCCCGGCCGCCGGAGTCGACAACGAATACAACGGAATTGGGCATGAGCTTCAAAACGCTCGCATCCACGATGGCAATCGAAATAATGGCCTCAAGGCAATGGGCATCCACGTCCTGGTTATCAATCGCGACCAAATGAAAGACCTTGTTGCACTCGAAGCCTTCGCCCAAACGATGCATCGACTCGCGGGAGTCCGATTCCGATACCGTATCAAGGGCTATCGCAAGCGTCAGACCGCTTGGCTCAACGCCCTGCGGGCCGGAATCGGCCTTGCGCCGGTCTAAACGGTGAATCACCCGTGCACCGTCGAGCAGGGCTGGACAGTTAGTTCAAATACGTATAAATGGACACATTGAATTAGGCTGTTTTGCAGTTATCTCTATACCATTCGCCCGATTTGAAGGCAGGGTAGACTTCAAAACAGCGTCATATGGACTAACTAAAGCTCCAAAACAACGTATCGGCATTGAATCGAGCAATTCGAGTTCTCAGAACTTATACGTATCCGAACTAACTGTCCACCTCGATTTCGACGGCCGTCCAAACGCCCTCAAATAACCTCAATTGCCCTCCATTTGACAGCAGCAACAGGGTCGCTCACCATAGCAGGCGACAAATCAACGAAAGGATGAACATGGCAGCTGCACAGCCGCTTAAGATTCGCATGGTTGCTGGGCTTGGCAACCCTGGCGAGGAATATGCCGAGACCCGTCACAACGCCGGCTTTAAGGCGATCGATGAGCTGGCCCGTCAGGCCGGCGTCACGTACTGGAAAAACCAGGCCGGTGCCGAGGTCGCGCTCATCAACATCAACGACCCCGAGGAAGAAGGCGGCAAGCGCCAGATCGTGCTGGTCAAGCCGCAATCGTACATGAACACCTCGGGCGGTCCCATCTCCAAGCTCTGCCGCGAGTACAAAATCAAGGCCGAGGAGCTGCTCGTAATCCACGACGAGCTCGATATTCCCGCCGGCGATGTGCGCGTCAAGGTGGGCGGCGGCCATGCCGGCCACAACGGCCTGCGCTCCATCATCGACAAGATGGGCAGTCGCGACTTTAGCCGCATCCGCACCGGCATCGGCAACCCTCCCGGCAAGATGGCCGTCGCCGACTACGTGCTCAAGCAGCTGCGCGCCCGCGAGGCCGAGGATTTCCAGGACACCTGCGCCCGCGCCGCCGATGCCGCCGGCCTGGCGATCGTGCACGGCGTGGTCTATGCCCGCGACCATGTCAACGGCGCCGCCTCCGCCAACGGCAAGCACTAAAACCTACCATTTAGGGACAGGTTTATTTTGTCAGGTTTTATCTGCGGAAACGCCACAACGGCCGCATCGCAATAAGCAACCCGCCGCCATCATACGCAACGCCCCAAAGGGGGCCGGCCTCACCGCAAGCGCGAGGCCGGCCCCCTTTGCCGTTTTACCTGATAAAACCGACCAAAATAAACCTGTCCCTTTTTGGTAGGTCAGACGGGATAAACCGTTTTCCCACCTGCCGAAGAAACACGTAAACGGCATGGCCATGAGGGTATAATTTGCACCGTATGTTTGCACAACGCCTGTGCGCGTACGGTTATATTCGGGCTACCGTCCATTTCCGTGGAGGCACGGTTCGGCAGCCCTTACAAGAGAGGGGTTCTATGTATAAGATCCTGGAGAAGACGCAGTTCTCGGAGAAGGTGTTCAAGTTCCGCATCGAGGCGCCTGCAATCGCCAAACATGCGCACGCTGGACAGTTCCTCATGGTTCGCGCCAACGAGACGGGCGAGCGCGTCCCGTTTACCCTGGCCGGCTGGAACGGTGACGAGGGCTGGGTCGAGTTCATCTTCATGGTGATCGGCAAGACCACCGAGATGCTGTCCACCTACGAGGCCGGCGAGTCGCTGCGCGACGTCGTGGGCCCGCTGGGCGTTCCCACCGAGATGGCAGAGGGCCCCTGCGCCGTCATTGGCGGCGGCGTCGGTCTGGCAATTGCCTTCCCGGTCGCCAAGCACCTGGTCGAGACCGGCCACGAGGTGCACGCCATCATGGGCGCCCGCACCAAGGACCTCCTGCTCATGGAGGACCAGTTCCGCGAGCTTCTCGACGAGGACCACATCCACATCACCACCGATGACGGTTCCTACGGCGAGCAGGGCGTTGTCACCGCTCCGCTGGAGCGCCTGCTGCAGGACAAGGCCGTGAGCCAGGTCTTCTGCGTCGGCCCCGTTCCGATGATGAAGTTCTCGACCCTCACCGCCCAGAAGTACGACACCCCCATCACCGCGTCGCTCAACCCCATCATGGTTGACGGCACCGGCATGTGCGGCTGCTGCCGTGTCGAGGTGGGCGGCGTGACCAAGTTCGCTTGCGTCGACGGCCCCGACTTCGATGCCACCCTGGTCGACTGGGATGACCTTCGTGCCCGCCAGGCCGCTTACCGTTCCGAAGAGGGCGAGTCCCTCAAGGCCTATGAGGAAAAGAGCTGCGCATGCCACTAGTTAACGGTCGTTTCGTTGCCGATATGAAGTCGCCCCGCACCCCCGATAACGAGGAGCCGGCTGCCGAGCGCGCCTGCGACTTCCGCCCCGTCGACAAGGGCTTCACCGAGGAGATGGCGCTGGCCGAGGCCGAGCGCTGCCTCAACTGCAAGAAGCCGTTCTGTGTTGAGGGCTGCCCCGTCAACATCAACATCCCCCGCTTTATCGAGCAGATCCGCGCGAAGGACTTCGGCGGCGCTCTCGATACCATCCGCGAGGACTCCATGCTTCCCGCCATCTGCGGCCGCGTCTGCCCGCAGGAGAACCAGTGCGAGGGCAAGTGCATCCGTGGTAAGAAGTCCGAGCCCGTGGCCATCGGCCAGCTCGAGCGCTTCCTGGGTGATCGCCCCGAGCTCGCCTCCACGCCCAAGATGGCCCCCAAGAACGGCAAGAAGGTCGCCGTCGTCGGCTCCGGCCCGTCCGGCATCACCTGCGCCGGCGAGCTCGCACGTAACGGCTTTGACGTTACCGTCTTCGAGGCCTTCTTCACCGGCGGCGGCGTGCTGGTCTACGGCATCCCCGAGTTCCGTCTGCCCAAGGCGGTCGTCAAGCGCGAGATTGACGGCCTGGAGGACATGGGCGTCAAGTTTGAGTACAACTCCGTCGTGGGCAACATGGCCACGGCCGAGGAGCTGTTCGAGCAGGGCTTCGACGCCATCTACGTGGCGACCGGCGCTGGCCTGCCCAAGTTCCTCAACGTCCCCGGCGAGAACCTGCCCAACGTCTTCTTCGCGAACGAGTACCTCACCCGCGTGAACCTGATGAAGGCCAACAAGTTCCCCGAGTACGACACCCCCACCAAGCACGGCAAGAACGTCGTCGTCTTTGGCGGCGGCAACGTGGCTATGGACGCCGTCCGTACTGCCAAGCGCCTGGGCGCCGAGCATGCCATCATCGCCTACCGTCGTACCGAGGACGAGATGCCCTGCCGTCGCGCCGAGCTGCACCATGCTAAGGCCGAAGGCGTCGAGGTTCTGCCGCTCGTCTCCCCGCTCGAGTTTGTCGCTGGCGAGGACGGCTCCGTGTGCGCCGTCAAGGTCCAGAAGATGGAACTCGGCGAGCCCGACGAGTCCGGCCGTCGTCGCCCGGTGCCCATCGAGGGCGCCATCGAGGAGATCCCCTGCGACGTCGCTATTTCGGCTATCGGCACCAACGCCAACCCCTTCGCAAAGAAGATCGGCGGCAAGATGGAGCTCAACAAGTGGGGCTACATCGTCGCCGACGAGGAGACCGGCCAGACCACCGATCCCCGCATCTGGGCTGGCGGCGACATCGTCACCGGTGCCGCTACGGTCATTCTGGCGATGGGCGCCGGCAAGAAGGCCGCCGCTTCCATCACCAAGAGCCTGTTGGGCGAGTAATCACCCTCAGCGCTAGCCATCAAACGGCAAAGTCCCCGTCGAGCACACGCCCGGCGGGGACTTTTTCTATACCGGGCGCCCGACCACCACGATGGGGACAGGCACCTTTGTGGTGGTTTGGAGCCTGGCTGGTCAGTGTGTCTCGATCTGTAACAGGTAGGCCACGTTGAGTCCCGTAGTTGTTACAGATTGAGACATTGTGCGAACATCCACCTGTTCATCTCAATCTGTAACAGTAAGAGGCAAAATTCCTTGCTACGTGTTACAGATCGAGACATTGCGCCGGCGGTCAGACGATTCATCTAAACCTGTAACATCTAGGGCCGTTTTGGCTGGCTAGGTGTTACAGATTGAGATTTTGCTGAAGCCGAGAATAGGAGCTGTCACCAAAACTTAGCGCTTGCGGCGCTTGGTCGCGGCGACACCGGCGGCGGCAACGGTTGCACCGGCGATACCCAGGGCGGCGACCGTCATCGCGGTGGCATCGCCCGTGGCAGCCAGGACGGCGTGGGACTTCTTGGCCGGCGTGGTTTTCTCAACCGTCTTGGTCACCGTGGTGGTTGCGGCAGGCTTGGTCTCCGGCTTGATCTCCGGTTTCTGCTCGAGCTTGGTATCGGGCTTCACCTCGGGCTTAACCTCGGGCTGCGGCGCCGGCATCTCCGGGTCGACCGGGACCGGCTTAGCCTCGGGCGTAAACGTCAGGTCGGTAATTAGCCATAGCGTACGGAACAAGCCGGGAACAGGCGCATGCTCGCTTGCCTTATCCACCCGATAACTGCACTCCACGCCATTGACCATCAGTTTAATGTTAGACGTAAAGAAGAAATCGCGCGCCGGCTTAAAGTACAGGCCATAGCGATAGGTCACACCAGATTTAAAAGCGTCGATGTGGTTGGTGATTTTCCGGTCCCAGAATATATCGGAGTTCACTTCACTTCCATCGCTGCCCGTCCAGAACTCACACTGAAGAATGGAGTTCGAGCCCGCCGGAGTGTCTGCCGTAAAGTCCGGTTTATCGCCCGCCCTAAAGATGGTGGTGGCGTCGTCAATCTCGATAACGTCGATAGTTTGCCAATCATCAACCGGCTGCTCGCACAGCATATTGGCCGCATTGGGCACAAACACGCCATCGACGGTCTTATCTGTCACGTCGGTCACACCATGCGACGTAATGGCGTCGTTTGCCGGCGCGGCGGCGTTGTCGCTGGGAATGTTTTGTTCAGCGGGTGCCGCATTGTTAGACTCATCGGCGGCGTCAGCCGGAGTCGTCTGCTGAGGTTCGGCGACAGTTTGTGCCGTCGGAGCAGCATCAGTTGCAGGCGCGGTCGCCGGAGCCGCATCCTCCGCAACCGCCGGTGTCACCGGAGCCGCGGCAACCTCACCAGTCGCAGCGGCGGGATCCGCACACTCGGTCGCAAGCGCCAAACTCGGCAGTAGCAGCTGACCAACCATAAGCGCACACGCACCGACGCTCGCAATCCTCACACCCACGCAGCGCCAAGTACCATGAACCAGCGAGCAAGTGCGTTCGCGCTGGGCATCCTTATCAAAGTGGCTTCCGTACATAACGGCCTCCTTGGTCGTAGGGACATACCACCATAAAGGCGCCTGTCCCCTTTGTGGTGGTCCTGTACAACCAAGATGCGCCAAATGACTCTATACGCCTAGGTTCGTAGATGCGAACCTAGGCCTCTACCCTGTCTCTTATACACATCTGACGCTGCCGACGACTAGTCGAGTGTAGAT
>UQPY01000039.1 GCA_900542965.1 uncultured Collinsella sp. | reverse complement strand
GTTGTAAATAGGCAGGCTCTTGTGGCCCGAAAGGCCGATCGTCGTGGTAGCGTGCTCGCCATACGCGCCGGCGTTGGACAGCGTGTGCAGATCGATGGCCGTGATGGTGCCGTCGTTCATGGCGCCCAGCTTAACGGTCATCTGCATCTGGTGGCGCGAGTTGCCCGCGGTGATGGTCTCCTCGCGGGTGTAGCAGCAGTAGCTCGGACGACCGGTCTGCTGGGTGACGAATGCCACGAAGATCTCGCAGCAGCCCGTCTGCTTGGAGCCAAAGCCACCGCCGATGCGCGGCTTAATGACCTGCACCTGCGACTGCGGGATATCGAGCGACTGAGCGACCATGCGGCGCACGTGGAAGGGCACCTGCGTGGAGGTGGTCACCGAGATACGCCCGAACGCGTCGGTCGTCGCGAAGGCGCGGAAGGTCTCCATGGGCGCGGTCTGCGTGGCCTGGCTGGTGTAGGTGCGCTCAAAGACGATGTCGCTCTGGGCGAAGGCTTCGTCCAGGTCGCCGAAGTCGCTGGTACCGCTGCACACCAGGTTGCGCGAGACGTCGCCGCCCTGCGGGAACATAAAGGTCACGTCGCCCTCGGGGTGGACCACGATGTCGTTATCGAGTGCCTGGGTAAAGTCGAGCAGGGGCTCCAGCACCTCGTAGTCGACCTTGATGAGCTTGAGGGCCTTGTCGGCGGCCTCCTCGGTCTCGGCGGCGACGATCGCCACCTCCTCGTTTTGATAGCGCACGAGGTTCTCGAGGATCAGGCGGTCATACGGCGAGGGCTGCGGATAGCTCTGGCCGGCAATGGTAAAGCGGCGCTGGGGCACGTCCTCGTAGGTATAGACGCCCACGACGCCGGGCACCTTCAGGGCGCGCGACGTGTCGATGGAGCGGATCTTGGCGCGGGCGTAGGGACTGCGCTTGAGCTTGACGATGAGGGCACCGGCGGGCACCAGGTCGCCCGTGTAGACGGGACGGCCCTCGAGCAGGGCCTTCGAGTCCTTCTTGGGCTGCTTGTGGGTAATCTGCTTGTAGGAGACGCCGTCGCAGCTCGTGTCGTTGACCGGCAGCTCGGGCATCTCAAAGCCCACCTGCACGCCGGACTCGTTGAGAAAGCGGACGATAGCGCGCAGCTGGCTCTCGTAGCCGCTGCAACGGCAGAGGTTGCCGGCGAGCTGACGCGAGAGCTCCTCGCGCGTGGCGACGAGGCTCGGGTCCTCCTTGGCGGCGCGGGCGAGCGCCAGCACGTTCATGATGAGGCCGGGGGCGCAAAAACCGCACTGCTCGGCGCCTTCGGCAGCCATCGCGCGGGCGAGCGCCTCGGACTCGGCCTTGAGGCCCTCGAGCGTGGTGATGGTGTGGCCCTCGACGCGCGCGGCGGGAACCGAGCAGCTGAGCACCGGGTCGCCGTCGAGCCACACCGTACACAGGCCGCAGTTGGTGGTCTCGCAGGCGCAGCGCACCGACGCGCAGCCCTGCTCGCGCAGCAGCGCAAAGAGTATGGTGTCGGGGGCAACCTGAACCTTGACCTTACGGCCGTTGAGCGTAAAGGAAAGATCGATGAGTTTGGCAGCCATTAGCGCACCTCGCTAGAATCGACGCCGGGCACGCGGCGGCAGGAATACTCATCCGTGGCAAACTTGGGGATCTCGACGGTCTCGAGGTCGCGGGCAAGCGCGGCCGAAAGCTCGATGCCGGCGGCGCGGCGCACGGCTTGGATCGCCAGCGGGGCCGAGATGCGACGGCGGTACTCGGCCGAGCCCCACATGTTGGTGCCGTAGCTCAGCGCGCGCACGGACACGGCGAGGGCGCGAAGCTCGTCCTCTGAAGGCTGCTCGTTCACGACGCCGCATGCCTCGCCCTGCAGCAGTGTCGCGCGCAGCGGACGGGCGCCCACAGTGACGTGCCAGGAGTTGTCCCACCAGGCGGCGGTGACATTAAGCGAGGGGAAATCGGTCGCGGCCTTGCGCACGGCCTCGTAGCTCGCGCGGTAGTCGTGCTTGACGACCACCACGTGCTCAATCACGTCGCGCACGTAGCCCATTTCGACAAACTCGGCGAGCGGCACGCGGCCGGCGCCCGTCAGCTCAACATAGGAATCAAGCGCCAGGAAAGCCGAGAGCACGTCCGAGAAACCGAAGCGGCCGTAGATGCTACCGCCCACCGTGGCGGTGTTGCGCAGCTGCACGCCCACGATATCGTGGACGGCAAATTCAAAGATATTGTTGACAAGCGCGTTGAGCCCGGCATGGCGCTCGAGCTGGCGCAGGGTGCACATGGCACCGATGCGAAACTCGGTCTCGGTCTCCTCGATCTGATCGAGTCCGCAGGCCGAAAGGTCAATCGCCGTCGCCACGCGACGCGAACCCAGGCGCATCCAGATGCCGCCGCCCACAATCTTGTTGTTGCGGTTTTTCTGCAAGAGCTCATAGGCTTCGGCCGCGTTTCCAACACGGACGTAGGTACCGAACTTGAGCACGTTCTCCCCCATCTCTTCACTTGTCCAGTACCTTTAAGTGTACCAAACGAGGGGCCGCACGCTGTTGCAGGACAAAATCCACCCACCCATCCATAACTTGCGGTGAAATACGGACTGTTTGGCGGATTCAGAGCGCCAAACAGTCCGTATTTCACCGCAAGCTATGAGGAGGCCGGCGGGATAGAAAAGGCTCCCAGCCGCGATGACTGGGAGCCTTATCAAATGCTGTGTCAGGCAGGGTTTAGCAGACGCCCTGGGCGAGCATGGCGTCGGCGACCTTCAGGAAGCCGGCGATGTTGGCGCCCATGACGAAGTTGCCCTCCTCGCCGTACTCCTTGGCGGTGTCGTCCACGTTGTGGAACATGCCGCGCATGAGCTGCTCGAGCTTACCGTCGACCTCCTCGAAGGTCCAGGACAGGTGCTCGGCGTTCTGGCTCATCTCGAGGCCGGACACGAGCACGCCGCCGGCGTTGGCAGCCTTACCGGGCATGAAGGCGACGCCGTTCTCCTGGAAGTAGGTCGTGGCCTCGATGGTCGTGGGCATGTTCGCGCCCTCGCCGACCACCTTGCAGCCGTTGGCGACGAGCGCCTGGGCATCCTCGAGCAGCAGCGTGTTCTCGCGAGCGCAGGGCAGCGCGATGTCGCAGGGCAGCTGCCAAACGCCGCGGCCGTCGCCCTCGTGCCAGGTGGCATTGGGCTTCTCGTCGACGTACATAGCAAGCGTAACGCCCTTGTCGTGGCCGGAGCGCTTCTGGTTGTAGACATGCTCGAGCACGGTGTAGTCGATGCCGTCGGGATCCTCGACCCAGCCATGGGTGTCGGAGCAGGCCAGCACCTTGCCGCCGAGCTGAGCGACCTTCTGGACCGCGTAGATGGCGACGTTACCGGAGCCGTGAACGACGACGTTCTTGCCCTCGAAGGAGTCGCCACGGCTCTTGAGGTACTCGTCCACAAAGTAGACCAGACCGTAACCGGTGGCCTCGGTACGGGCGAGCGAGCCGCCAAAGGAGAGGCCCTTGCCGGTAAGGACGCCGGTCCACTCGTTGGTCAGGCGCTTGTACTGACCGAACAGGTAGGCAACCTCGCGGCCGCCAACGCCCAGGTCGCCGGCGGGAACGTCGGTGTTGGGGCCGATGTGGCGGTAGAGCTCGGTCATGAAGGACTGGCAGAAGTGCATGATCTCGTTGTTGGACTTGCCCTTGGGGTCAAAGTCGGAGCCGCCCTTGCCGCCGCCCATGGGAAGGGTGGTCAGGCTGTTCTTGAGGATCTGCTCCAAGCCCAGGAACTTGAGCATACCCAGGGTGACCGTCGGGTTAAAGCGCAGACCGCCCTTGTAGGGTCCAATGGCAGAGTTGAACTCGACACGATAGCCGCGGTTGACCTGGACCTTGCCCTGGTCATCGACCCAGGGGACACGGAACATAACGATGCGCTCGGGCTCGACGAGGCGCTCAAGCAGGGCGGCCTCCTCGTACTCGGGATGGGCGTCGAGCGCCGGCTGGATGGTGCCGAGGATCTCGGTCGCGGCCTGGATGAACTCAGGCTGCTCGGGATAGCGGGCCTTGAGCTCGTCGAGAACTTTCTGCGTGTAGCTCATGCTTCCTCCAATGATGGGAAACGAAAAATGTTGGTCGCGGCACCCTATGCGCCGCGAACTTTATCGAGTATGGATAATATCGCACTGTTGCGGGAAAGTTTCGCATAAGCAGACGAGCAGATGTTTCGTTTTGATTACGATGCAGGTAGAGGCGTTTTTGAGCGCCCGACATGCAAAACCCGTGTTTCAAACCTGTTTCGTCCACGTGTTCCAAGCCGCCACATTGGGGACAGGCACCTTTGTGGTGGCGTGGTGGCGTGGTGGCTAGAGGACGAGCTGATGGTAGTCGGCAGGGGTTATGCGACCTTCGGTGGCAGCGCGGAAGGCGGCGAGCGCATCGCCCGAGAACGGCATGGCCCAGCACAGCCCGCAGCCGGCGGTAATGGAGCCGGGCAAAGGCATAATGCGCCCGGGCACGCCGGCATCCAGGCACAGCTGCTCGCATTCCATCACATCGAAGGTGCTATCGAACGAAACGATGATCTTGCGTTCGTGATCAGGGGCATCGCCAAACGAGGCCTCACGGTGCGACTCGCGATACGCAGCCGCCGCTGCCTCTTCCTCGGCCGTATGTCCACAGCCGCCACAGCCGCAGGTGCAAGGCTCGGACCCATCGCAAGTGCATGGTTCCCCGGTATCGGGGCAAATATCGTGAGACATGGCAACTCCAATCGTCTAGGCGAGTAACTCGGCCGCCGCAAACTCCTCGGGCGTATTGACGTTTTCGAAGCAGAGCGTCGAGCCGGCGACCGCGACAATCTGAGGCTCGTCCAAATACCCGGCGTTCACCCGGTCGATCAGGCAGCGAATGCGCTGACGGTCGCAGGCGAGCAGCTCTTGGGCGACCGGCGCACACGCGTCACGGCGCCAGACGGCACAAAGCGGCTCAATCCCCCGCTCCTCGCGCGGCACGCACACGTCGAGCGCCTCGGCCTCGACACAGCTGGCAAGGGCACCGATTAGCTTCGAAGAGACAAACGGCATATCACAGGCGACGATAGCAACGAGAGGCAGCCGGGCCGCAGTCAGCGAACTCGCGATGCCGCGCATGGCGCCCGCCGGCCCCTCAAGGTCCGGCACTATTCGCGGCGCCAGACCGCCAAACGTGCGCTCCTCAAGGTAGGCAAGCTCGCTGGGACGCGAAGTCGTCACGACCAACTCGCCGGCAACTGGCGCCAGCCGACCCAGCACGCGTTCGATGAGCGGCTCGCCGCAAAACGCCATGCGAGCCTTATCGCAGCCCATGCGTGAGGACAGCCCGCCCGCTTGGACGACACAAGAAAGATCGGCCCGTCTTACGGTAGTCATACGGCAAAACACCTCCATCGGCATGCTCGAAGCCCGGTGCACGAAGCTAAATACCGCCGCCGAAATAGCGACGCTACGAAAAGCTCGTGCAAAAACAAAACAGCGCCTTTGCGGCACGCAGCAAGACCGCGAGCACAAAAGCGCTGGTAGCGTATGGCGGGAACGTATGTGAATCGAACACATCCAAGACGTTTTGCACGCCTCGCAACGGTTTTGAGGACCGCGGAGCCCACCGGAGCCCATCCGTTCCCAAGTGCGGCGGTATTTTACCAAACTAGCAGGGTAGTCTTTTTGGGACGGGGCTTTTTTAGCTGCCCCATCCGGAGCCCTCAAAGCTTAAAACATATTTGACATAGGGTAGCTAAAAAAGCCCCGTCCCAAAAAGACTACCCCGGTGTCGTGCCACGAAAACGGGCCATCTACTACGTTTGACCGGCATGGGTCGAGCATACCCGCGTTTTTAGAAAAACGGCAAACCGTCTACCTGCGGTTTTAATTTCGCGAATTTCGGAATGGTTGAGGGTAGTCGACTAAACGTAGTAAATAGGCCCTTTTCGTGGCGATCAGCCCGACTCAAGGCTCAAGGTGGCCAGCTTCGTCTGGCCACCCTCAAAGTTGCGGTGGAATAGTTCCTGGTTTGGCGTTAGATGCCGAAAACAGGAACTATTTCACCGCAACTGATAAGGGTGGGCTAGCGCAGGGACCTCAGGCCGCCGGCATCCTTGTCGAGCACCGTAAAGCGCACGGCATCTAGGTGCTCCAAGATGCTGATGGCGCGCTTGCGCGACACGCCCAGGGCCTCGCGCAGCACGCTCGTGGTGGCAGCACCGCCGGCTGCCTCAATGGCGGCGGCAACAAGCTCGCGCGCATGGGCCTCGGCGGCAGCGGACAGGGCAACGTCGCGTTCGACCTTAACGATCGAGCGGTTGAGCGATAGCTCGCGCAGGGCTCGCGTCATGGTGTCGCGACCGAGCTGCAGTTGTTCGCCCACCTCGGGAAGCGCCGGTGCATCCAGGCCAGCCTCGTCAAGAAGCGCGATGATCCGTTCGCAAGCCTCTCGCACCACGCGTGCCGCCGCAGCGGCCGAATGCGGATCGAATACCTCGGCGCCCTCGGCGGCGCACACGCCACGCGAGCAGCCCTCGGCAATCAGAGCCGCGGCAACGTCTTCATCAGCGGCTGACCACGCAGCATGGGCAACGGCGCCGGGCGTAAAGCCCGTCTCCTTGGGAGCCGCCGTGTGCATGGCCGACAGGGTCGTCGCCAGGTCATCCATCGCGGCGTCGAGCGCGGAAGAATCTGCATACAGCGAGCCATCCGAGCCTGCAAGCGCGCAAGCAGCGCCCTGCGCCACCAACCCGCGCAGTGCGGCATCGACCTCGCCGATACCAAGATCCAAAGCCTCGGCGATATCAACCGTCGTAACCGGCAGCGTCTGCAGCGCCAGCCAAGCGCCCACACCGCCCGCGATATCGCCGGACTCGAGCGCCGCATACAGCGCACGCTCTCCTTCGGCAAGCTCGCGCGAGCGACGGCAGCGCGAAAGCAGCACGCGCCCACCGCCAATGAGCATAACGGGCGAATACGACAGCACCACGGCATGGTCCCCGGCACGTAGCGGCAGCGAGTTTTCCAAGCGCACCTGAACATTACGGGTCTCGCCCACCGCCATGGGGGCCTCGCCCTCCATGAACATGATGCGACCGACAACCTCGGCCGTACCCGCCATCACGTGCACACGCGCACCCGACTCGAGCACACGCGGCTTGGCTCCCTCGCGGCCCAAATACGTAAACGTCATCATAAAGCGCATCGTCTGGCCAAAGCGGCCCGCCACGCCGAGCATCTCACCGCGATCGAGCGTGGCGACGGCATCGCCCACCAAGTTGAGCGCCACACGCTGACCGGGCAACGCCCGCGGCGTATCGCCATGCACCTGAATCCCACGTACGCGACAGACCGTACGCGACGGCAGCGCGACGAGCTCATCCCCCACCGCGACGGGCGCATCGTGCAACGTTCCCGTCACCACGGTACCGGCGCCTTTGATCGTAAAGCAGCGGTCGATGGGCAGACGAGGCGCGGCATCGGTGCGCTCGGCACGGTCGCGGCAGGCATCCCAGCAAGCGGCAACCTGCTCGTCGAGCACCGCAAGCAGCCCGTCGATCCCCTCACCCGTCTTAGACGACACGGGCACAATCGGCGCGCCCGCAAACACGGTACCCGACAAGAAGTCATCGACATCGAGCTCGGCAAGCTCGGTCATCTCGGCATCGGCCAAGTCGCACATCGTCAGCGCGACCACCATGTGTGTGACGCCCAGCAGCTCCAGCACATGCACGTGCTCGCGCGTCTGCGGCATCACGCCCTCGACGGCCGATACCACCAACACGGCAACATCAATGCCCGTCGCACCCTGCACCATGGCGCGCAAGTAATGCGCGTGGCCCGGCACGTCGACCAGGCCAACGATCTTGCCACTCGGCAGCGCCAGCTCGCCAAAGCCCAGCTCCACGGTCATACCGCGACGGCGCTCAACCTCCAGACGATCGGGATTCTTGCCGGTCAGCGCCTCGATCAGCGCCGACTTACCGTGGTCGACGTGGCCCGCCGTGCCAACGATAACGGGACACTCCACCAGCGCTTGAACCTCACTCATCGAGCAATCGCCTTCTTAACGCACGCGACGAGCGTCGATGCCGCCGTCTCGATATCGCGGTCACCCACGAGCGTACGCACATCAAACAGGACGCGATCGTGCGAGGCGCGCGTGACGACCGGCGTGTCGAAATCCTGGACGAGCGAGCGCTTGAGCGCGTCGACCGTCAGGCGCTCGTCAACAAGACGCACGGCAACGCACATGGTGGGCAGCTCAACGGTAGGCAGCGAACCGCCACCGGGGGTCGACGACTCCTCGACGATTTCCACCTGCACGGCACACGGGCAGCCGGCCTTATCGAGACCCGCCACCATCAGCTCGCGCAGCTTACGCGCGCGGCGCTCCAGATGAGCCTGCGGCAGCGTAAGCATGCTGAGCACCGGAATATCGCGATGGGCAACATCGGCGCCATCCATGTAGATACGCAGCGTGGCCTCGAGCGCCGACAGAGCCAGTTTGCCCGGACGCAGGGCACGCATAAGCGGATGCGACCCGCAGGCCTGGACCAGATCGCGACGGCCCATAATAATGCCCGCCTGTGCGGCACCGAGCAGTTTATCACCCGAGCACGACACGATATCGAGCCCCGCCGAAACCGAAGCCGGCGTGGTTTCTTCGCCTCCGCGCACCAAGATGTCGTCGGGCAACAGCGCGCCCGACCCCTGGTCCTCGTAGAACAGCAGGCCATGCTTGTGAGCAAGCGCCGCAAGCTCCCGAGAGCCTACCTCCTCGTGGAAACCCTCGATACGATAGTTGGAAGGATGGACCTTGAGGATCATGGCCGTATCGGGCGTGATGGCGCGCTCGTAGTCGCTCAAATGCGTGCGGTTGGTGGCCCCGACCTCGACGAGCTTGGCACCCGAGGCCGCCATGACGTCGGGAATACGGAAGCTGCCACCGATCTCGACGAGCTCGCCACGGCTGACGATGACCTCCTTGCCCGCGGCATGGGTTGCCAACACCAGTAGCACGGCCGCCGCGTTGTTGTTGACGACCAACGCGTCCTCGGCACCGGTAAGCGAGCGGATGAGCTGCGCGGCATGCTCTTTGCGCGACCCGCGCGAGCAGGTGTCCACGCTGTACTCGAGCGTGCTGTAGCCGCGCGCGACCTCGGCCACGGCCTTGGCGGCCGACTCCGCGAGCGGGGCTCGACCCAGGTTGGTATGGATAACCACACCCGTAGCGTTTACGGCGGGACGCAAGCTCGGCAGCGCGGAGCGATGCGCACGCCACTCGATGGCCGAGGCCAGCTCGCGCTTGGAACGCGGAGCGGCACCGGCACGAATCGCGGCGCGCTCTTCGTCAAGCTCAGCCGACACGGCAGCATGGACCACCGCGTCGCAGGTCTCCCCCGCCGCCTTCACCACCGGCCACTCGGCAAGCAGCTCGTTGACGGAAGGAATGGCGCGCAGGCGGGCGCGCACCACATCGGACATGTTCTGGCTATCGCTCATGTGCGACCTTTCAAAACCAAAGGTGAATCAATCGTTCGAACGTCAAACTATCAGCCAATTCGATCGGCTGAGTCAATCAATCGCTATTATCCTCGCGTGCCGAGATCTTTTCCACGCGAACGGCGTTTTCCTGGGTAAGCGCGGCGCCCGTCAAAGGGTCCCAACGCAACGGCGTATGGTCGAGCGGACCGACGCCCAAGACCTGAGCGCCGACGGCTTCGGCACCAAACGAACGTCCACCAGGGGCGGCCGACGTAAAGATGCACGCCGGATGCAGATACGGCGTCGTCTCCACGCGCACGCGGTCGCGGCCCATATCGCTCACGAGTTCGACGACCTCGCCATCGGCGATACCCATGCGAGCGGCGACATCGGCGTTCATCTGCACGGCGTCCAGGTCCGACCCCGCCTCGGCGGCACCGGCCGCCGCGAGTCTGCGCGAGGTATGCGACTCAAAGGGTCGATTGCCGCTAATGAGGCGAAACATCCCCGAGCCGGGCTCCACCATGGGAGCGATCCAGTTGGGCACACGACCCATGCCGGCTCGCTCCCATATGTCGCTTGCCAGCGCAATCTTGCCGCCGGCAAGCGGAATCACCGGCTCACCCGTGCGCGTCGGCAGCGCCATGCCCGTGTCGGCCCAGCCGCGCTCCTTGAGCTCGTACAGATTGATCCCAAAAGGCGCCACCTGGGCAGCCGCCAGGTCGTCAGACGTAAACTGGAAGTACTCGCCAGCCCCACACGCCTGCGCCAGACCGGCAAAAATCTCCCGACCGGGACGTGTGTCGTCATGCTGCACAGGCAGCACGGCGTTGCGGTAGAACACCCGCGAATCGTTGGCACCCACGACTGTGCCCACACCGCGGTCGGCCTCCAGATACGTCACATCGGGCAGCACGAAGTCAGAAGCGCGCGCTGTCTCGGACCAGCGAATATCAATTGTCACGAGCAGGTCGAGCTGCTGCAAGATGCCCAGCCAAGCCTGCGCATTGCCATAGCCCGCACCGGGGTTACTGGCATAGACGATGAGCCCACGCAAATCGCCGGCCAGAATCGACTGACCGATGGTCGTGCACAGGCCGCGCACCGGATCGACCAGTGGATAGCGCTCGGACCCCAGCTTGGGCCCGCGCGGTACCGGCGGCGTCGCAAAGCGTGCGGGATCGAGGTCGCCCAACACAAGCGGCGTGGGCGGATTGAGTGCACCGCCCGCGTGTCCGATACAGCCCAGCAGCACATCGACCAAGCAGATAGCGCGCGCGGTCTGGGTGCTATTGGCATACGCGATACCGATGCCACCATGAAAGCCCGCATCCACCACGGCGGCAGGCGCGGCGGCAGCGAGATCGCGCGCCGTGGCGACAATCTCTGCGGCCGGCACGTCGCACATCGACTCGGCCCACTCGGGCGTCCAAGCACGGGCCGCCTGCGCCAGCTCGTCAAAGCCTGTGGTATAGCGGGCAACAAACTCGTGATCGTACAGGTCCTCGGCAATCAACACATACGCAATGCCCAGCAGCAAGGCCAGGTCGCAGCCCGGGCGCACGCGCAGCCAGCGGTCGGCAAGCGCAGCCGAGCCGCTGCGCCGAGGGTCGACCACGATAATCTTCGCCCCACGGCGACGGGCATCGTTGAGCGCATCAACGGCCCCCATCGTCGACGAATCGACAATGGAACGCCCCAGGTACATGATGCAATCAGTATGTGCCAGGTCGGAGGCGGGGCTGTAGCCCAGGCTGTGCTCCCAGCCGGTAAGTCGGCTTACCTCGCAGGCACCGTCGGCACCGTATACGTTGGGCGAGCCCAGCGCATGCATAAAACGATACGCCCAGTAGCGGTCGAACGAGGGCACGCCGAGCGTCATGCCCAGCGCGCGCGGACCATGCCCGTCAACAATCCCCCCAAGGCGCGCAGCGATCTGGGCAAACACCTCGTCCCAGGTAATCGCATCGAACCCCGAGCCATCCTGACGGCGGCGCATGGGGTGCACAATGCGATCGTGCTCGTCAAACGGCATGTCCAGGCGATGGCGCCCGCGGGCGCACAGGGCACGCGCCGCGCACGGATGCCCCGGCACCGGCAACTCGGCCACCACGCGACCGTCCTCAACGCGTGCCGCAAAGGCGCAATCGGCATAGCATCCCCCGCATGTGGTCACCACGGCGCGACCGTCACGCTTCACAGCAGATGCCATCTCGATTACCCCTTTCATCAGCCAAACACAACAGGCCAAAAGCCCGGCAACGGGCCCCAGACCCAAAAAGCCTCCCGCACGGCAACGCCCCGCGGGAGGCCTAACGTCAAACAGACGATACCTTACGCCTCGGACTTCTTGGCGTAGATAAACCAGTAGCCGAGCGCAACCAGAACCGCGCCGCCCACGATGTTGCCCAGCGTGGCGGCGGACAGGTTAAACGCAATGCCCGCGGCGTTGAGTGCATCGGCGCCGGCGACGTCGGCACCGTAGCCGCATGCATGCATCACGGCACCCATGGGCAAAAAGTACATGTTGGCAACGCAGTGCTCAAAACCGCAGGCCACAAACGCGGCAATGGGCAGCAGAATGCCCACGACCTTATCGACCACGGTCTTGCCGGCGGTACCGATCCACACGGCCAGGCACACAAAAATGTTGCACAGGATGCCGCGGAAGAAGATCGTCACCCAGTCGATCGTCACCTTGCCGGCGGCGACGCTCACCATGGAATTGGCAACCGCCCCGCCGTTGAGCTTGTAAATGCCGGCCATGTACACCAAAAAGACGATGAACAGGGCACCGACATAGTTGCCGACCCATACGACGACCCAGGCCTTGAGCATCTGAGCCGGGGTGATCTTTTTGCTCTTGAGCGCGCAGACCATAAGCGAATTGCCGGTGAACAACTCGGCGCCGCACACCAACACGAGCACCAGACCCAGGCAAAAGCACAGGCCACCCACGACGCGCTGAGCGCCCCAGCCGAGTGTGCTATCGCTCAAGAACACCGTAAAGAACAGGCCGCCGAAGGCGATGAACGCACCGGCGAACATTGCCAACAGAAAGGCCTTAGCGACCGGCAGGTTGGCCTTGGTCACGCCGGCGGCCTCGGTCTTGGCCTCGATCGCGGCGGGCGCCAGGCAATCGGGAGCGGGGTACTCCGCCTTGGAATCTGCCATGTCAATCACTTCTTTCCTAACAAAATGGAACAAGTGCTCCTACTGCTCTTGCCCCAAGCGGACAAAGTGGGAAAAGTCGTTGGCGGCCACGGCGTCGTACACGGCGTCGACGGCGTCAAAGACTTCCGGGGACATGGGGTTGTAGAACTCCGTGTCGCCCGGCTGAATCCCGACGAAGACGATATCATCGCACGATTGCTCAATCTCTTCGATCAGAATCGACAAGGGAAGCGAATGCGTGGTGAACATCGACTTGCGGGCCACATCGCGTTTGTCGAGCAAACGGATGGACCCGACGGGCAGCGCCATGTCGGCGGCATCGACCAAGACCAGGCGCGGCGGACGCTCGCGCTTGACCTCGATGATGTCGTCCTCGGGCGTTTGGCCGCCGTCGATGGTGTACCAACCGGCGATGGGTGCGTCTTCCATCTTTTTGGAGAGCACGGGGCCGGCGGCATCGTCGGCACGCAGCACGCTTCCCGCCGTGAGCACGATACCCGCAAACGGGGCGCCGTTCACACGTCCATCCACAACGCGACCCATTACTGCAACCTTCCCGTCAGATACACGCCCGACACATCGCGCACGCGCTCAACCAGATCGCGGAACTTCATCAAAAACGCGACCTGCTGGGCATGCAGGCCAAAGTCGTCGTCGAACACCGAGATGCCGGCCTTGGCCGACCCGCGAAAACCGCGCTCGTCGAGCAACGCATCGCAGGCCTCGAGCAGCGACGGCACCGCCGCCTTGTCGAGCTGGCACTCGCCAAAGGAGCGGATGGCCTCAAACTTGGTTTTGGTCTCCCCCTCCGGCAGCGCGTCGACGAGCGAATAGAAGACGTTCACCGGCACCGACAGGCGCGGCTCAAAGCAGTCGAGCACGCCGGTGTGGTGGCCCACGGCGAGCGTGTAGTACAGCACGTCGCAGGCCTCCTGGGGAACGTCTTCCTCGGTCTCCACAAACTTACGCGTGAGCTCGTAAAAGACCACCTGATCGGGCGCATGGCCCAGACAGGGGTCGACGACGCCCTCGGCGGCCTCGTCGCTTGCGCGCGAGGCATCGCCAAAGGAGCCGCCGAGCATGCCGGGGCCCGCAAAGTAACCAGAGCGGTCCGTGAGTTCCATCTAGCGACCTCCGGCCAGCACCAGATCCTGCAGCGCCGAGTACACCTCAACGCGGCGCGGATCGTCCTGCTTGTCGATGAGCAGCGCCATGGCACCGCGGATATCGCCCTTGGGCGCACCCTCGAGCGTATCCATAAACTCGTTGGCCAGGTCGCGGCCGTAACGGTAGCCGCTCATGGCGCGAGCTTCGCGCTCAATGGCAACACGCAGCTTGTACGGCACGCCGGGGTGCAGGATATCGGCCTGCTCGCCAGCGGCCTCCACCGTGGTCTCGGCATGGAGCTTTTGGTCCAGCAGGCCAAGTGCCATGGCAAAGCCGTAGACGGTCTGCGCGGGGCTGGGCGGGCAGCCGGGGATGTAGACATCGACCGGCAGAATCTTGTCCGTGCCGCCCCAGACGCAGTAGTTGTCGTAGAAGATGCCGCCGGTGCAGCCGCACGCGCCATAGGACACCACGATCTTGGGATCGGGTGCGGCCTCAAAGGCGCGCAGCGCCGGCATGCGCATGGCGCGCGTCACGGCGCCGGTATACAGCAGCACATCGGCGTGACGGGGCGAGGGCACGACCTTGATGCCAAAACGCTCGACGTCGAAGACGGGCGTGATGGAACCGAAGATCTCGATCTCGCAGCCGTTGCAGCCGCCGCAGTCAACACGGTAGACGTACACCGACCGCTTGATCTTCTTAAGAAGGGTCGCCTTGGCCTTCTCGATGCTCTCGTCGAGCTCGATCTTGGTCGGGCGGTACTGGAGCCGCTCGGGCAAAAGCGTGGGTTCGGCCATGGTTACTCCTCCTTCGTATCAAAATCCATGATGATGCCCTCGACCGGCGCAGGACCGGCGGGAATCTCGGGCGCATCGGGGTTGAGCTCGCGGTCGATATACTCCGGGTTCACGCCGTGGCCACCCAGATACTCCATGCCGGGGCCCTGGGGCTCGCCGGACGCAAGCGTCTCGTTGGCAGCCATGCCGTGCGCGTTGCCGGTCTTTACGGCCGAGGCGGCGCGCAGGGCGTCGAGCTCGCGCTTGCACTCCTGGCACATACCGACAGTACGGGCGGCCTGCTCGGCCTCCATGCCGCCGGCCTTTTGCAGCAGGCGCTTGGCGTAGTCGATCTCCTTGTGCGGAGCAAACGGCTTGCCGCAGCGCGAGCAGTGCTCGAGCGTGTAGACGCTCTTGCTGGTGAGGTCGTCCTTGCTCATGACGGCCAGCTCAAACTCCTCGGTGAGCTTGATGGCCTCCATGGGGCAGGCTTCCTCGCAGCGGCCGCAAAAGATGCAGCGGCCGTAGTCGATCGACCAGGTGATGGTATCGGCCGCAAGGTCGGTATCCATGCGGATGGCATCGGCCGGGCACGCGACGCCGCAGGCACCGCAGGCGATGCAGAGCTCGGCGTTGTGCTCGGGCTTGCCGCGCATGTCCTTGTTGGTGGGGAACGGCGCAAACGGGTACTTGACCGTCGCGTCGCCCGCCTTCGCGTTGACCTTCCAAAGCTTCAGCATATTAGAGCGCCTCCTCATCGAGCGGAGCGGCAACGGCGCCCTCGCCCGCAAGCGGCGACTTGTCGCGCCAGACGTTCTCGAACTGCTCCTTGTCGAGCACATGGTCGCGCTTGGCGGCGACATCGGTCACCGTCACGCGGTCGGTGCAGGAGTAGCACGGGTCGAGCGAACCGACGATCAGCGCAGCGTCGCCCACGGTGTTGCCGCGGAACATGTAGCGCAGGACCGGCCAGTTGCTGTACGTGGCGGCCTTGGCGCGCCAGCGGTAGCACTTCTGGTTGTTGCCGAGCATGGCCCAGTGCACGTCCTCGCCGCGCGGCGCCTCGGTGGCACCGATGGCGTACTTGTGCGGCGTGTACTCCCAATCCGTGGTGAGGATGGGGCCCGACGGGCAGTTCTCGAGCATGGTCTCGATCATGTCGATCGAATCGTAGACCTCCTGGATGCGGACGGCGGTACGGCCGAAGGCATCGCAGGTGTCGGCCGTGGCCGCGTGCATCTTCTGCACGTCGGGGTCCAGGTAACCATCGAAGGGATGGTCGAAGCGCACGTCACGGGCATAACCCGAGCCGCGCATGAGCGGGCCGACCGGCGAGAAGTCGCGGGCGATCTTGCGGTCGAGGATGCCGATGCCGCTCGTACGCTCGATAAAGTTGGGCGTGGAGAGCAAGACGTCGACGAGCTCGGTGACCTCGGAGCGCAGCTGGTGGATGGTCGTGAGCGTGGAGAGCTTCTGCTCGGCCAGGATATCGCGACGCACGCCGCCGATCACGTTGAGGCCGTAGGTCTTGCGGTGACCGGAGAGCTTCTCGGCCAGGTCCATCGACTTCTCGCGGACGCGGAAGAACTGCTGGAAACCGGAGTCGAAGCCGGTGTAGTGCGACGCCAGGCCAATGTTGAGCAGGTGCGAGTGCAGACGCTCGACCTCGAGCATAATGGCGCGGATGTACTGGGCGCGCGGCGGGACGTGAATGCCTTGGGCACGCTCGACGGCCTCGGCGTAGGCCACCGAGTGGGCGCAGCCGCAGATGCCGCAAATACGGTCGGCAAGGAACGTCACGGCGTCATAGTTCAGGCGCGTCTCGGCAACCTTCTCCATACCGCGGTGCACGTAGAACAGACGGTAGTCGGCGTCGACGATCGTCTCGCCCTCGACGAACAGGCGGAAGTGGCCGGGCTCGTCGGAGGTAATGTGCAGCGGTCCCATGGGGACGAGCGTGGTCTCCTTGCCCTTGGTGTCGGCCAGGAACTCATAGTTCTCCATATCGCTCGCGGGCGCGGGGCGATAGCGGTAGTCCATGGAGTCCTTGCGCAGCGGGTACAGACCGCTCGGCCAGTCGTCGGGCAGCACCAGGCGACGGCGATCGGGCAGGCCCTCGGGAATGAGGCCGAACATGTCGCGCAGCTCGCGCTCGCCCCACACACAGGCGGGGACGAACGGCGTCACGGACGGGAACGTCATCTTGGCGGGATCGACCTCGGTGCGCACGGTCACCCAGCCGGGGTCCTCTCCCTCCATGGAGATGAGGTAGTACACGGCGTAGCGGCCGCACAGGCTGCGCTCGTCGTTGCCGATGATCACGGGGATCCAGCCGTAGCGCTCGTAGTACAGGTAATGGACGGCCTCGGGCAGCTTGTCCTGCTTGACGGTGATCGTCAGCTGGTCCTCGCACTGCCACTCGACCTTCTCGATGCAGCCCGGCACGGCGCGGCGCAGGGCCTCGACATGACTCTCGCAGCGACGGGCATACACCTTGTTCTCAGTTTCAATCATTGGTTACTCCACCTCGCTCTGAGCGGTCTCGGTACCGAACACAGCGCGGTACATCGGCGCCGCATGAAGCTCCTCGGTGCTCTGCTCGAGCACGATACCGGTCGCGGACTCAACGCCGTGAACAAGCGGCGTGGGCGTGGCGATACCAAACCAGAGGATCATGACGGCCAAGATGATCTCGGGGATAAGCATGAGTGCCGGAGCCTCGTGCTTGCCCATGCCCTCGGGCGCATGGCCGAATACCGACTTGAGCGCGATGCGGGTCAGCGCGGAGATAGCGACGGTCAGGCCGAGAGCAACCACGATGACGAGCCACATCGGGCCGGCGGCGACGCCGGCGACGAAGGTCAGAAACTCGGAGATGAACATGCCAAAGGGCGGGAAGGCGGCAAGGCCGAGCAGCGCCAGGATGGTGAGCGCGGCAGTCGCAGGGGCAACCTCGACAACGCCCTGAATCTTGGCCAGGCTGCGCGTGCCGTAGGCGTGCTGGATGTTACCCGACATGCAGAAGGCAAGCGTCTTGGTAAAGCCATGGAAAACGCAATGCAGCAAAGCCGCAGCGATACCGAGCGGGCCGCCGACGCCCAGGCACAGCGCGATGACGCCGACGTTCTCGACCGACGAGTACGCAAAGCGGCGCTTGAGGTCGTCCTGGCGAAACATCGACAGTGCCGCCACCAAAATGGACAGCGTGCCGACGATCAGCAGCAAAAGTTGCGGATACTCGGCGCCCACGGCCTGGATGGTAAAGCCGTAGAAGCGCATGATCACAAGCTGTCTCTTATACACA
>UQPY01000038.1 GCA_900542965.1 uncultured Collinsella sp. | reverse complement strand
CGGACCAGCCGACGCTGCGCGCCGCCCAGGGCGACAATTTGTCATTCAAAGGGCAAGGCATGACCAGAAGGTCTATGCCTTGCCCTTTTCATGCCAACTTGTTCGCCCTGGACGCCGCTCGCTGTCCGTCCTCTACCTGCGGCGCTGCCTTGCTCCGGATGCGGTAGGGTAGTCATTGGGGACGTTCTTGTTTGACTAGTCGTTTAAGAACGTCCCCAATGACTGGTTGGGTTGTTAATTTGTGCGGGTTGTGGTTTTGTGACCTGCTGAAATTTGAGATACTGTACAACTGTACGTTAACTAATCTTCGTAGTATATTGCTACCCGCAAAACTCAACACCATTGTGCTTTGAGACGTTAAAGCGCCTACTACAATGGTTGTCGATAGTACGATTCGATTCAACGACAGGATGGATGGTCCAAGCGTGAGTCTCGGCAGCAAACTATCCAACGCAAAGGTATCCTTTGCGATCTTTAAGCGTGACATCAAGCGATTGCTTATGAACCCCGTCGCCTTGGTGGTTACCCTGGGCGTGTGCGTTATTCCCTCGCTGTATGCCTGGTACAACATCGTGGCCAACTGGGATCCGTACGGAAACACCCAGGGCATCAAGATTGCCATCGCCAACAATGACCAAGGAACTCAAAACGACCTGGTGGGCGAGCTCAATGCGGGCGATAAGGTTGTCGACCAGCTCAAAGAGAACGATCAGCTGGGCTGGACCTTCGTCGACTCGGCGGCCGATGCCAAAGAGGGCGTCGAGAGCGGGGAGTACTACGCCGCCATCGTGATCCCCAAGAACTTCTCCGACAATCTTGTCTCGATGCTCGATGGCAATTACCGCCAGCCCAAGCTTACATATTACGTTAACGAGAAGAAGAGCGCCATTGCGCCCAAGGTGACCGATACCGGCGCCAATACTATCGAGGAGCAGATCAACTCGGAGTTTGTCTCCACGGTGGGCGAGACTGTTGCCAGTATCGCCAAGGATGCCGGTGTCGATTTAAAGGACAAGGCAACCCAGACTCAGGACTCGCTGGCAAGTTCGGTGTCCGAGGCGTCTGATACCCTGGGCGAAGTACGTGATTCCATCGGCGACATGAACGCCGCCATCGACAAGACAAGCAGCTCGATTGCTTCGGCCGATGCTGCGTTGGCGGGCCTGCAGGGACAGGCGCCTTCGCTAACGCAGGCAATCGCTCAGGGTAATGATCTGCTGGGCGAAGCTCGCACCACGGCTGGCAAGTCCATCACCTCGCTCTCCAAGGCACTTTCGGAGGGCAGCATCGTGCTGAGTAAGACATCGGCTTCTGCGAACGCCGCGATTGGCAGGCTTACCGGTACGGTTACGTCCACGACCACCCGAATCGACAACTCGCTCGAATCCCTTCAGGCGACGATTGACCACAACAGCGCTGTCATCGAGCGCCTGCAGATTCTCGCTAACGATACGTCGACGGGATCGGAGAACGCCGATGCGCTCATCGCGTCGACCATCAATTCGCTTCGCGAGCAAAACCAGAAGCTGCAGAGCATTAAGGATGGCCTCTCTGCACAGTCGAGCGCCATGGCAAGCGACGCTACGGCAATCTCGAACGCGAGCAACGCGCTTAACGCGGCAATTCAGACCGGTACGGCTAACCTCGGTCAGGCTCAGACCGATCTGGGGCAGAACGCACTGCCGAAGGCTTCGGGCGCGCTTGACTCCTTTGCCGCCGTTTCGGGCGATTTGACCGGCATTGTGTCGGGTATGACCCCCACGATAGCGAGCGCGCGCGGCACGCTGGCGCAGCTCGACGCCACGCTCAAGCAGGCAAAGACCACGCTGTCCCAAACCGACACCTCCCTTGCCAAGGTTCAGGACAAGCTCGCGACCGCCGCCAATGACATTGCGGCGCTGCAGACCTCTGAGTCTATGGGCGAGTTAGCCGACCTCATGGACGTCGACGTCGATGACGTGGCAGATTTCATGGCATCTCCGGTTGAGCTGACGTCCAAGTCCATCTATCCGGTCAAGAGCTTTGGCTCGGGCATCGCGCCCTTCTACACCAATCTGGCGCTGTGGGTAGGCGGCTATGTGCTCATCGCTATCTACAAACTCGAGGTCGACCGCGAGGGCATCGGTAGCTTTACGGCGCGTCAGGGCTACTTTGGCCGCTGGCTGCTCCTGGTGATCCTGGGCGCGTTCCAGGCCATTATCGTTACGGTGGGCGACCTGGTCATTGGCGTTCAGTGCGTCAATCCGCTGCTCTTTGTGCTGGGCGGCATCGCTATCTCGTTCACCTACGTCAACATCATCTATGCGTTGTCCACCACGTTTAAGCATATCGGTAAGGCAATTGGCGTCATCCTCGTCATTGTGCAGATTCCCGGCTCGTCGGGCATGTATCCCATCGAGATGATGCCCGGCTTCTTCCAATGGCTGCATCCGCTGCTGCCCTTCACCTATGGCATCAACCTGCTGCGCGAGACCGTCGGTGGCATGTACTCGTTCAACTACCTGTTTAACCTGTGCATCCTGGGCGTGTTCCTTATCATCGCGCTCTTTATCGGTCTGCAGCTGCGCCCGTTGCTGCTCAACCTCAACCTGCTCTTTGATAAGCAGCTTTCCACGACGGGCCTCATGATCTGCGAGTCCAACGACCTGCCGCGCCAGCGCTATTCGCTGCGCACGGCCATGCGTGTCATGCTCGATTCGGATTCGTACCGTCGCGAGCTGCTCGATCATGCTGTGGCGTTTGAGCATCGCTACCCCTACTACATCAAGGGCGGTTTTGCCGCTGTGGTGGGCGTTCAGGTCCTGCTCTTTGTCCTGTCGACGGTTCTCGATATCGACAATAACGGCAAGATTATCCTGCTCGTTATCTGGATCATTTCGGTTATCGCCATCTGTGGCTGGCTCATCAACATCGAGTACATCCGCGCGAGCCTCAATACCCAGATGCGTATCTCGGCGCTTTCGGACGAGGACCTTCGCCGCGAGATGCGCGAGCACACGGCTGCCATCCCTGCCGCCCGTCGCATGTTTGGTCTCAACGCCAGCGAGCGGGGCACCAGGGACAGCGAACAGCCCACGAGCCGTCTGCCGCATATCGGTGTGCATCGTAAGGCTCAAGATGCCGACGGCGTTGACAACGTAAACGGAAACGACGGGGACACCACCCCGCTTGGCAAGCACTCTAAAGGAGGTGAGGCATAAATGAAAAACATCCTGCACCTGTTTAAGCGCGATGTCCAAAACGTGTCTCGCTCCGTGATCGGCATGATTGTTGTGATGGGCCTCATTATCGTGCCGTGCCTGTACGCGTGGTTTAACATCGCCGGCAGCTGGGATCCCTACGGCAATACTGGCAACCTTAAGATCGCCGTGGTCAACACCGATGAGGGCTACGAGAGTGATCTGATTCCCGTCGAGGTCAACGTGGGCGAAAACGTAACCGCCACTCTGCGCGGCAACGAGAACTTCGACTGGGTCGTACTCAACGACCGCGATAAGGCGATTGAGGGCGTTAAGTCGGGCGCGTACTACGCTGCCGTCGTTATCCCTAAAACGTTTAGCGCCGACATGATGACGCTTTTCTCGACTGAGGTGAAGCACGCTGATATCGAGTTCTACGAGAACCAGAAGGCCAATGCCATCGCGCAGATCGTGACCGAGAAAGGCTCGAGCGCCGTCCAGAGTCAGGTCAACGAGACCTTTACCAAGACCATTACGAGCATCGGTCTTAAAACCGTGTCCAGCCTGCTCGACTATATGAGCACCGACCAGGTGAGCAACTTTATCGCCAATCTGTCCTCTACGCTGGGCGATTCGGTCCAGGACCTGCAGGACATTCAGACCAGCGCAACGTCGCTGGCGGGCGTTTTGAGCTCCACGTCCGATTCGCTGACGTCGGCGGGCGGTATGCTCAAGCAGACGGGCACCGTCGATGAGTCGACGAAGCAGCTGATGGAGCACGCCAAGAGCGGCATCAATGATTCCAAGGAAGCGCTCAAGGCCGCCAACGATGCCGTTGACGCGGCGATTGACGGAAGCGCGGGCTCGTTCGACAACGTGTCCGCCGAGCTTGCGAAGGCATTCGATGCCGCGAATCAGCATGTTTACCTTACGGTGTCTCAGCTCAATGAAGCCGCAGCGGCGCTCAATACGCGTGCTGACGATATCGATGCGATGGCCGATCAGCTCCGCAACCTTGCCGACCAGGTGAAGGATGACAAGCTCAAAGACGGCCTCAAGTCCGCTGCGACGTCGCTGGGCAGAATTGCCGTGGAGTACCGCAACAATGCGAAGGACCTGACGGCGACCGCAAAGTCCCTTTCGGACAGCATGGCGGAGGCCAACAACTCGCGTGCCAAGGTCGACCAGGCCATCGCCGATGCCAAGGCGGGTATCTCGGGTGCCAAGTCCGACTACGATTCTACGTTCTCGGTTAAGGCCAAGGAGCTCAAGAAGACCATTTCGGGCGTTCTGGATTCCCTGAACGGTATCTCGGGTGACTTGGATAGCGCCGTGAGCGGTCTGACCGACGCCTCTGGTTCGCTCGCGAAGGGTCTCTCCAAGGCTGCAAAGCTCGTCAACAAGGCTTCCGATCAGCTGGGCGAGGCGTCGGACAAGATCAGTGCCTTTAAGGACGAGCTTGATAGCGCTCTGATCTCGGGTGACCTGGCCACGATCAAGACGATGATCGGCAACGACCCCGAGGGTCTGGCCGTGTCGCTTTCCGGTCCCGTCGCGCTCGACCGCAAGCCGGTCTATCCGATCCGCAACTACGGCTCGGCCATGGCGCCGTTCTATACGATTTTGTCGCTGTGGGTGGGCTCGATTGTTCTGGCGGCCATGATGAAGGTCTCGGTTGACGATGAGCTTATCAACGAGCTCATTCCCGTGCGCCTGCACGAGATCTACCTGGGCCGTTATCTGTTCTTTGGCGGTCTGGCCTTGCTGCAGGCGACGCTCGTGTGCGCGGGCGACATTCTGTTCTTTGGCATCCAGTGCGACAACCCGTTGCAGTTTGTGCTGGCGGGCTGGGTCGCGAGTCTCGTGTTCTCCAATATCGTCTACACGCTTACGGTTTCGTTTGGCGATATCGGCAAGGCCCTCGCTGTCGTGCTGCTGGTCATGCAGGTCGGCGGTTCGGGCGGTACGTTCCCCATCGAGATGACCGGTCCCGTGTTCCAGGCGATCTATCCGTTCCTGCCGTTTACCCACGGCATCAACGCCATGCACGCCGCCATGGCCGGTGCCTACCATATGGAGTACTGGGTTGAGCTGGGTATTCTGGCGAGCTATCTGATTCCGTCGCTGGCCCTGGGCGTCGTCTTCCGCCGCCCGGTTATCAAAGCTAACGACTGGATCATCGAAAAGCTGGAATCAACCAAATTGATTTAATACAGCAACGTAAACGCCGTCGGAACATCGAGGCCTTCCAACCCGATGCTTTAGCGTAGTGAATTGCACGGGCTGCTTGGTTATTGCTACAGTAGCGGGGCGTGCCGGGGGTCCGGTGCGTCCCGTTTTTATTTGACCATGAGGCGGCACGCAGCCATACGCGTGCGGACACCACGCCCAGATTGAGTGCGAGGATGTTCCATGGCCCAATACGCTGCCAACGAAATCGAAAACTTGCCCGATAGCCCAGTAGCCCGTGAGGATTTGGGCGCGGGCGGTATTCCCCGGGGCGCCGGCGCGCGCCCTCCGCTGTTCTGGAAGGTTCTGCTCCTTTCGGTGGCGGTCATCTGGGGCTACTCCTTTACCACTATGAAGGACGCACTCGGCACCATTCCGGTGTTCGCGCTGCTCTATGTACGTTTTCTGCCCGCAGCGTTGGTCATGTTTGCCGTCTTCCACAAGCGCATCATCGCGCACCTCAACGCTCGCAACCTGATCGTTGGCCTGAGTATGGGCGTGCTCATGTGGGCGGCCTATGCGTTGCAGACGGTCGGTCTGGCACATACTACGGCGGGCAAGAATGCTTTTTTGACGGGCACGTATTGCATCCTTGTGCCGTTCGCGAGCTATTTCCTGAGCGGCGAAAAGCTCACGCGCTACAACTTGGGTGCCGCGCTGCTGTGCCTAGCGGGCATTGGCCTCGTCGCACTCGATAGCGTTGAATTCAACATTGGTGACGTCATTACGCTGGCGGGTGCGGCCTTTTTCGCCATCCAGATGGCGGTGACTGCCAAGTACGGTCGCAAAATGGACATCAACGTCATCACGTTTTGGATGTTTGTGGGCAACGGCGTGCTGAGCCTGGCAACGTCGCTGCTATTCGAGACCCAAGCGCCTCTGTCCGTGTGGACGCCGAGCTTTATCGGTGCGATGGCGTTTCTCTCGGTGGGCTGCACATGCGCGGCTCTGCTCATCCAAAACGTCGGCCTGGCGCATGTCCCGGCCTCGACGGGTTCGCTGCTCCTTTCGATGGAGTCGCCTTCGGGTGTGCTGTTCTCGGTGCTGCTGATGGGGGAGGCGCTCACCTCGCGCCTGCTCGCCGGCTTCGTGCTTATCTTCCTGTCGATTATCTTGAGCGAGACTCACTTCGATTTTTTGCGTCGAAAGCCGCGCCCGCAATTGTAAACAACTTATTGCGCCGCCCTCCCGGGGCGGCATTTTTTATGCCTCGCCCTTAAAGTAGTACCTTGCACTTTACGCTATCAAAGTGCTTGCTGCAAAAACGATACTGGAGGGCATCTATGGCACCAGCTTTGTCCGATCTTCAACCGCAATCAGCGCCCAAGGCCACCGCAGCGGCGCAGACCGCTATCGGTGACGGTCTTGTTGCAGAAGCTCAGGCTTTTGCAGACGAGCTCGCTGCGTGGCGACACGATCTCCACCAGATGCCCGAGCTGGGTAATAGCCTCCCACAGACCTCTGCGTATATCCAAGCGCGCCTGACCGAGATGGACATCCCATTTGCCACGCTCGTTGATGGTTCCTGCGTTGTGGGCCTTGTCGGCGCCGGTGCCGCCGCGGCCCAAGGCAATGGCGTCTGCACGGACGAACAGGCCGGTACGGTCATCATGCTCCGTGGCGATATGGATGCCCTGCCTGTTGCCGAGGAGTCGGGCGAGCCCTTTGCATCCACCAACGGCTGCATGCACGCTTGCGGTCACGATATGCACGCGACGGCGCTGCTTGGTGCGGCTCGTATGCTCAAAGCGCGCGAGGCAGAGCTTGTTGATGCCAACGCTACGGTTAAGTTGCTGTTCCAGCCGGGCGAGGAAACCTTTGAGGGTGCCCGCGCCGCCATCGCCGACGGTCTGCTGCAGAACCCGCGCCCTCAGGTCGCCTTTGCCATGCATGTCAATAGCCAGTCGCCGCTTGGCCTGGTGCTCTATGGGAGTCCGGCGCTCTCGGGCGTGTACGGTTTCCGCATCACGCTGCAGGGCAAGGGTGGCCACGGTTCCAGCCCCGAGATCTGCATCGACCCCATCACGGCCGGCGTCCATGTGCACCTGGCGCTCCAGGAGCTTATCTCCCGCGAGGTGCCGGCGGCCAAGGAGGTCGCGCTTACCGTGGGTAAGTTCGCTGGCGGCTTGGCGGCCAACGTCATCCCCGACACCTGCGTGCTCGAGGGAACGTTGCGCGGCTTCGATGTCGAGCTCATGGCTCACCTTAAGACCCGCATCGCGGAGGTCGTCAACGGCGTTGCCGCAACATATCGTACGCCGGCGACCATCGAGACGCTTTCGGACGTTCCGCCGCTCGTGCTCGACAGCGATATGACCCAGGCCTCGCTTGGCTACGTGGGCGCGGTGCTGCCCAAGGTTGCCTTCCTGCCGCTATTCCACGCCATGGCGAGCGAGGATTTCGCACTTATCTCGAGCGAGGTCCCGAGCGCGTACTTTACCGTGGGCGCTGCCGTGACCGACACGGACGAGCATTTTGCCCAGCACCATCCCAAGGCGCGCTTTAACGATGCCGAATTGCCGCTCGGCGCCGCGGCATATGCCGCCGTCGCCCTGGGCTTCATCGCCGACCACCGGTAGCACCCAACCTTGCCTTTCAAACCTGCGGGCATGGCCATAAGGCCTATACCCTTGTCTTTCAAGGCAATTTTGGGCACTACCGGCGCCCGGCGCAGGCTATTCGTTTATTTAAAAAGGAGCAGTATGTCCCAGCAACGTAAGTTCTTCCCCGGCTGGCTCGTGGTGGCCTCCGGCTTTGTGATCATGGCCACGTGCTACACCATCTTCGTCAACTGCATGAGCCTGTTCCAGCCGCTCATTGTTAGCGACCTTGGGATTACGCTTGCCCAGTACAACATCTCCAACGCCATCTCCACCGTGGTGAGCGTTGTGGGCTCGCTCGTCATCGGCCATGTTGCCGACAAGGTAAGCGGCCGCGTCTTGGGTTCGCTCACTGTCATCACCACCTCGGCGGTGCTCGTAGGCATGAGCTTTGTAGGCGAGCTTTGGCAGGTCTACGTGCTCTTTGCCGTTTCGGGCTGCTTCGCTGTGGCCTCGACCCGTCTGCTCATTAGCCTGGTGACCGCCAACTGGTTTACCGCCAAGCGAGGCCTTGCCATCTCCATCGCACTTTCGGGCTCGGGCTTTGGCGGCGCTATTCTCTCGCCGATCGTGAGCTCGCTTATCGTGAGTGTGGGCTGGCGCTCTGCGTTCCTGGTACTCGCTGCCGTCTGCATTGTGGCGGCACTGCCCATCACGGCCTATTCCTTCCGCACCAAGCCTTCCGAGATCGGCCTTAAGCCGCTCGGCGAGAACCCGGGCGATCCGTCCGTCTCGACGGCTGGCGACAAGGACGAGCACACGGCGCCCGAGGTTAGCGTCGGCTGGTCTCGTATCAAGAAGAGCCCGGCGTTTTGGCTGCTTGTCGTCGCCTTCCTCTTTATGGGTCTCGTTAACGGCGCCATCTTGCCCAACCAGGTCACCAACATGACGAGCGTTACCGTCAACGGCGCCAAGATCGTCACGGGCGGCCACGATCCCATGTGGGCGGGCACTGTGCTTTCGGCCTATATGGTCACCGTCGTTATCGCCAAGATTTCGCTCGGTGCGATCTATGACCGCTTTGGCCTGCGCTTTGGCAATATCCTTGGCTCCGTTGCGTGCATTATCGCCTGCGTCGCCCTGTGCTTCCCGACGACGGACCTCGGTCCTATTGTCGCCGCTGTGAGCTTTGGTGTCGGAACGTGCATGGGCACCATCACGCCTACCATCGCCGCGTCCAAGCAGTTTGGCATGGCCGACCTCGGCAAGGTCACGGGTACCATCACCTCGCTCGAGATGGTCGGCGGCACCGTGGGCGCCATCGTCTCGGGCGTGCTGTTCGATGCCACGGGCTCCTTTGCAAGCACCTGGATCGTGTGCCTGGCGTGCTCCGTGGTCATGCTCGTATTCCTGCTGGCATCCGAGCCCATCGCCGCCAAGCTGCGCGCGAGCGTGGCGGGGGAGTAGACGTCCGTCGCTCTTTTCTGTTTGCCCTGTTCTGTCCGTGGCCGCCTTGGAAGCCGAATGGATGCTCGTACCATCATTCGGTTTCCAAGGCGGCCACGGGCCTACGAAATGATCCCTATTCCTCCGTCCCCAAGGGATCACGTGATCCGAAGGGGACGGAGGAATAGGGATCACAAACCGCGGCGGCGCGTCTGGCCGAACGAGTTCCCATACCCTCGTTCGGTCAGACGCGCCGCCGCGGTTTGTGTTTGTGCCGTATAATGACCATTACCTATGACGCGATACAAAGAAAGGTGTTTGCCCATGCAGGCACAGAAGGCGGAGGGAACCCGCGACCTTATCGGCGCCGAGATGCGCGCCTGGCAAAAGATGCAACAGATTGCGGCCGGCGTGTTCGAGCCGTTTGGCTTTAAGCCTATCGAGACGCCCGCGATCGAGCAGGTGGACGTGTTTGTCCACGGTATCGGCCAGTCGACCGACGTCGTGCGCAAGGAAATGTTCCGCGTGTTCAGCGGTGCCAACCTGGAACGCGTCTTTACCGAGGGCACCGACACCAAACTCAAGCCCAAGCAGCGCCTGGCGCTTCGCCCCGAGGGCACGGCCGGCGTGGTGCGCGCCGTCGTCGAGAACAATCTGGTGCCCCAGGGCTCCACGCCGTTTAAGGCGTACTACGCCGAGGCCATGTTCCGCGGCGAGCGTCCCCAGAAGGGCCGCCTGCGCCAGTTCCACCAGGTGGGTATCGAGTGGCTCGGCGCTCCCGATCCGGCGGCAGACGCCGAGTGCATCATCATGCTCATGGAGTTCTACAAGCGCCTGGGCTTCGACCTTTCCAAGCTTCGTCTGCTCATCAACTCGATGGGTGACGCCCAGTGCCGTCCGGCTTACCGCGAGCAGGTTAAGCAGTTCATCCTCGATCACGCAGACGAGATGTGCGACGAGTGCCGTGAGCGCGCCGAGCTTAACCCGCTGCGCGCCTTCGACTGCAAGAACGACCACTGCCGCGAGATCATGGCCGACGCGCCGCTGATGGGCGACAACCTGTGCGACGAGTGCCGTGAGCACTACGAGCAGGTCAAGCGCTATCTGGATGCCGCCGGTATCGAGTATGTCGAGGATCCCACCCTGGTGCGTGGTCTGGACTACTACACCCGCACTGTCTTTGAGGTCGAGGCTCCCGGCGCCGGCGTCGGTTCCATCGGTGGCGGCGGCCGCTACGACGGCCTGGTCGAGCTCGAGGGTGGCAAGCCCACGGCGGGCGTCGGCTTTGCCGTCGGTTTTGAGCGCGCCCTGCTGGCCCTGCAGGCCTTTGGCAGCGATCTGGGTGCCGATGAGGCCCCGTGCGTCTATGTCGCCAACGCCGGCAAGGAGCTGCGCCAGAACGTCTTTGCCATCACGCAGGAGCTTCGCGCCGCAGGTATCGTGACCGAGGCCGACTATCAGGGCCGTTCGCTCAAGGCTCAGTTTAAGCAGGCCGATAAGGTAGGCGCCAAGCTCATTCTGGTCCTGGGCGGCGACGAGCTTGCCGCCGGCAAGGTCAAGGTGCGCGACATGGAGAGCCATGATGAGGTCCTTGCCGATCTGGCCAACGTCGTCGAGGCGGTTCGCGAGCGCCTGTAGCGCATCTTTTTGAGCTGCGGACCCGCTAACATGTCTCGCTCGCGGCGAGCGATTGTTACGGGGGTGTTTCGCATTTATGCGGAATGCCCCCGTTTGTGTATGCCGTCCACCGAGAAATACGACCATTTAGGGCAAAAACCTTTGCAATGCAGAAAATACTTTTGTGTGGTAAAGCACAATCAGTGTCGAAAGTATTTCTCAAGCGCCTATAATGAATACCGCATGTTACGTGCATAGAAGGAGGAATGGGAGGAAACGTGGCTGAGAACCTAAGCAACCAGTCTGTACCCGAAGCCGCGGCGCGCGTCGCTGCCGTGGTCAACCGCCTCGTTAACCGAATCGGCTCGAATGCCGAGTCCAGGGAGCGTCTCGCCGAGATCGAGATCCCCGAGGAGCTGCGCGACAATCTGGCGTTGTTCCTGCGCCTGGAGCGTCGTGTGCTTAGCGAGTATGATCCTGAGATCGCGGACCTGTTCGACAAGATTTTGACAGCCGAGATTGTGGTCAATGCCGGCAACCCCGGTACCTGCGCTGCCGACGAAGCCGTCGACGAGCAGGGCGTGCCTACTGCCGATGAGTCCACCGCCGTGGCATTTCGTGAGGTCGTCGATCTGATCGACAGCCTGCCGCTCGATAAGCAGCAGGTCATCGTTCGCGCCTTTACGAGTTTCTTCCATCTGGCAAACCTGTCGGAGGAGAACTACCGTGTGGCGCAGCTGCGCGAGCGCGAGGCCGGTGCGTCGACCGATACCGAGGTCGATCCCGCTAACGAGCTCACCGTCGCCTATCACCAGCTGGTGAATGAGCTGGGCGTCGAGGGCGCCAACGAGCTGCTCGGCAAGCTCGAGTTCCACCCTGTCTTTACCGCACATCCCACCGAGGCCCGTCGTAAGGCCGTCGAGGGCAAGATTCGCCGTATCTCAAACCTGCTGGAGGAGCGTCCGCGTCTGGGCGGCTCCGACCTGGTGGAGAACGAGCGCCATATGCTGCAGGAGATCGACGCCCTGGTGCGTACGAGTCCCATCGCGCTCAAGAAGCCCACGCCGGTCGAGGAAGCCGATACCATCATCGACATCTTCGATAACACGCTGTTCGACGTTATCCCCGTCATCTATCGTCGCTTTGACGACTGGGTGCTGGGCGACAAGGCCGGTACCGTGCCGCCGCTGTGCCCGGCGTTCTTCCATCCCGGCAGCTGGATCGGTTCCGACCGCGACGGTAACCCCAACGTCACCGCCAAGGTGAGCCGTGAGGTCGCCGCCAAGTACTTCACCCACATGGTGCTCAAGCTCGAGGACAAGTGCCGCCGCATCGGCCGCAACCTCACGCTCGAGGCCACCTACAGCAAGCCTTCTGCCGAGCTCATCAACCTGTGGAACCATCAGGTCGAGATGAGCCCTCGGTACACGGCCCGCGCCGAGCTGATCTCCGAGCACGAGCCGCATCGCGCCGTCATGCTCGTCATGGCCGACCGTCTGAACGCCACCGTGCGTCGTATCACCGACACCATGTACCACAGCGCCGATGAGTTCCTGGAGGACCTGCGCGTCGTCCAGCGCTCGTTGGCCGCTTGCGGTGCCGTCCGTGCTGCCTACGGCCCGGTCCAGACCATCATCTGGCAGGTCGAGTCCTTCGGCTTCCACATGGTCGAGATGGAGTTCCGTCAGCACTCCGTGGTGCACGCCCGCGCCCTCAAGGATATCCACGAAAACGGTATCCATGGCGACCTGCAGCCCATGACGCG
Source organism: uncultured Collinsella sp. (assembly GCA_900542965.1). Classification (GTDB taxonomy): domain Bacteria; phylum Actinomycetota; class Coriobacteriia; order Coriobacteriales; family Coriobacteriaceae; genus Collinsella. The sequence continues at coordinate 5,624 of UQPY01000038.1, read as the reverse complement.
CGAGGTCATCGACACCTTCCGTGCCATCGGTTCCATCCAAAAGCGCTACGGCAAGAAGATGGCGCACCGCTACATCATCTCGTTTACCAAGAGCGCCCAGCATGTGGCCGACGTCTTTGAGCTGGCCCACCTGTCCTTCGCACACGAGGAGGATGTCCCCGAGCTCGACGTGATCCCGCTGTTCGAGCAGCTCGAGGACCTCGAGGGCTGTGTCGACGTGCTCGACCAGATGCTTACGCTGCCCGTGGTGCAGAAGCGCCTTGCCCAGACCAGCCGCCGCATGGAGGTCATGCTGGGCTATTCCGACTCCTCCAAGGATGCCGGTCCTACCACGGCCATGCTCGCGCTGCACTCCGCGCAGGAGCGCATCGCCAAGTGGGCCGAGAAGAACGATATCGACCTGGTGCTTATGCACGGTCGCGGCGGTGCCGTGGGCCGTGGCGGCGGCCCGGCCAACAAGGCCGTGCTGGCGCAGCCCAAGGGTTCGGTCAACTGCTTCTTTAAGCTCACCGAGCAGGGCGAGGTCATCTTTGCCCGTTACGGCAACCGCACGCTGGCTCAGCGTCATGTTGAGTCCGTTGCCGCCGCAACGCTTTTGCAGTCGGCCCCGAGTGTCGAGAAGACCAACACTGAGACCACGCAGAAGTTCTGGGATATGGCCGAGAAGCTCAACGCCGCAAGCCACGAGCGCTATCTGGACCTGCTGAACACCGAGGACTTTACACCGTGGTTCTCGACCGTGACGCCGCTGACCGAGGTCGGTCTGCTGCCGATCGGCTCGCGTCCCGCCAAGCGCGGCTTGGGTGCCAAGTCGCTCGACGACCTGCGTACCATTCCGTGGATCTTCAGCTGGAGCCAGGCGCGCATTAACCTGGCCGCTTGGTACGGCCTGGGCACCGCCTGCGAGCAGTTGGGCGACCTTGACCAGCTTAAGGCTGCCTACCAGGAGTGGCCGTTCTTCCGCACCTTTATCGACAACATCGAGATGTCGATCGCCAAGACCGACCAGCGCATCGCCAAGATGTATCTGCACCTGGGCGATCGCCAGGATCTGTCCGAGAAGGTCTTCACCGAGATGCAGCTCACCCGCAAGTGGGTCCTTGCCATCGTCGGTGACGAGTGGCCGCTGCAGCGCCGCCGCGTGCTCGGCTGCGCCGTTCGCGTGCGTAACCCCTACGTCGACGCCCTGTCCATCGCCCAGGTCCGCGCCCTTCGCGAGGTGCGTATGAACCAGGACGAGATGGCCGAGGAGAAGAAGGCCGAGTACATGAGCCTGATTCTTTCGACTGTGACCGGCGTCTCGGCAGGACTGCAGAACACGGGGTAATCGATAGCCCTGTGGCTCTCACCGGGACCCGATGGGTTTCCCTCTGAATGCGTCCTCGCACTTGAAGCCCCCTTATCCTGCTCCTTCGGAGCTGCGGATAAGGGGGCTTCGTGCTGCGGTATGCATTCAGAGGGAAACCCATCGGGTCCCTTCGTCCTCGGTCTTCTGGGATTAAAGCTGAGGAGAAGAATGGTGCGCTTCGCGCATAGCGTGGAGTGCGGCGAGGGCTTCTTGCGTCCTGCGGAGTTTGCCTAAAAGTAAACCTATGGCGGGCCCTGCGATGTCTGGTCTTCGGCGGATTAGCCGTTGGCTGAGGGTGGTGCTTGGGGCGACGTGCAAAAAACGGAGTTTTCAGCAGCCAAAGATTGATGTATAAGGCGATAGCCGATTTTCGCTGCCTTTGTTGATGCCTCTGCGCGCCAATTGGAGGCTAACGATGTTCAAATATGGATGGCTTATCGCAGTACGTCGTCCTGACGGGATGAGTCGTGAGGGCTTTCTGCCTTTTAAAAGACTCTTGGCCCCATAATCTGATTTCGTGATGCTGAATACTCGCAAAAATGCACGCTCCGGAGGGCACTACCCTGTTGCAGCTAGAAATCCATGCGCCATTTTATGCAATTAATTAACGCATATATGCAAAATGGCTTACGCGCGTACGTCTCGGGGTAGATGTTTGCCTCGGCGCTGCGTAAGTCATCCTGTCTATAGTGTCTTTGGCAGACGGCCGCGGTCCCGTTTGGGATCGCGGCCGTTTTGTTGTGGGTCAAATATGAACGTTGTGTTAATGAGTCGGTGGACGGTGGTGTTTTTCGGTGAGCGGCGTATCCTTCCAACGGTTTATCTAGTGTGTCAGTTGAAAGGAAGAGGGCGCTCGTCATTGTTTGAATGTGAACTGCCGTTTGACCACAAGACGTTGCATCTGGAGCTCGAGGATAAGAACTTCGCGGGTGTGATGGAAGGTCATCAAAACGAGTTTAAGACTACAAAATCGCAGGAAGAGCTGGTAGAGGAGTCGCTTGCCAATCCTTATGGCTCCCCTTCGCTCGAGGAGCTTTGTGCTGGTAAGAAGGATATCGTCATCATTAGCTCCGATCATACGCGTCCCGTTCCCTCGCGTGTGACGATGCCTATTCTGCTGCATCACATCCATTCCGCTGCGCCCGAGGCTCGCGTGCGTATTTTGGTTGCTACGGGTATGCACCGTCCGTCGACGCACGAGGAACTCGTCAACAAGTACGGCGAGGAGATCGTTGCCAACGAGGAAATCGTTATGCACGTCGCGACTGACGACAGCATGATGAAGAAGATCGGCACCCTGCCTTCTGGTGGCGAGTGCATCATCAACAAGATTGCCGCCGATTGCGATCTGCTGCTTGCCGAGGGCTTTATTGAGCCGCACTTCTTTGCTGGTTTCTCTGGTAGCCGCAAGTCCGTCCTGCCTGGCATCGCCAGCTACAAGACCATCATGTACAACCACAACGGTCAGTTTGTGAACGATTCCCACTCGCGTGCCGGCAACCTGTGCCACAACCACGTGAGCGAGGACATGTTTGCCGCTGCCGAGATGGCTCACCTTGCCTTTGTGCTCAACGTGGTGCTCAACGGCAAGCACGAGGTCATCGGCTCCTTTGCCGGCGATATCCACAAGGCGCACGAGGCTGGCTGCGAGTTCGTCAAGAGCCTTGCCGGCGTTGAGCCCGTTGAGTGCGAGATTGCCATCACCACCAACGGCGGCTACCCGCTCGACCAGAACATCTACCAGGCCGTGAAGGGCATGTGCTCTGCTGAGGCCACACTTCCCGAGGGCGGTGTGATCATCGACGTCGCCGGCTGTGCCGACGGTCACGGTGGCGAGGGCTTCTATCACAACATCGCCGACAACGATCCGGCGGAGTTTGAGCGTGCCTGCATCGACCGTCCTAAGGACGAGACCCTGCCCGACCAGTGGACGAGCCAGATCTTTGCCCGCATCCTGGCGCATCACCCTGTGATCATGGTCACCGACCTGTGCGATCACCAGATGATCAAGGATATGCACATGACGCCGGTTAACACCCTCGATGAGGCGCTCAAGCTCGCCTTTGAGATGAAGGGTGCCGATGCCAAGGTGGCCGTCATTCCCGATGGCCTGGGCGTTGTCGTCGCTCAGCACTAGTACGCGGCCTAAACGAATCGTTTATAACCGACAAGAAAGATAAGGTTTTATGCTTACCAAACTCATCTGCGAATTCGGCGCAACGGCCCTCATGATCATCTTTGGCGTGGGCGTACACTGCGATACCGTGCTCAAGGGCACCAAGTATCAGGGCTCCGGTCACATGTTTGCCATCACCACCTGGTCTTTTGGCATCTCGGTCTGCCTGTTTGTCTTTGGCGGCGCCGTGTGCATGAACCCCGCCATGGTGCTTGCCCAGTGCATCGTAGGCCTGGTGCCGTGGAGCAGCTGCATCCCCTTCATGATTGCCGATATGCTCGGCGGCTTTGTGGGCGCTGTAATCGCTTGGCTTATGTATGCCGATGAGTTCAAGGCTTCCGAGGGCGTCGTCGACCCCATTGCCCAGCGCAACATCTTCTCGACCAACCCCACCACCGAGGGCACGAACTATGCCCGCAACTTCTTCTGCGAGGCCATCTGCACCTTTGTGTTCATCAGCGCCATCCTTGCTGCCGCTAGCCGCGCCGGCGAGAACGTTTTGATGCTCGCCATCTGCGTCGGTCTGATTGTTTGGGCTGTTGGCATGGGCATGGGCGGCATCACCGGCTTCGCCATGAACCAGGCTCGTGACCTTGGTCCTCGCATGGCTTATCAGGTGCTGCCGATCAAGAACAAGGCTGACAACAACTGGAAGTATGGCCTGCTTGTTCCTGGTATCGCTCCGTTTGTCGGTGCTATCGTGGCTGCGCTGTTTGTGCATGGTTTCTTGGGCATGTTCTAGTCCAAGGCTACATAGTTGTCCGCTGACCGCATAGGGTAACTTCCCAGCGCGTCCTCGGACATGAAAGAACCCCCGCTGCGCACTTCGTGCGGCGGGGGTTCTTTCGTCCTGCGGAATGCGCTGGGAAGTTACCCTATGCGGCCAGCTGCGGGATCTTAGTCGCGTTGGGACAAGCAACACTACATATATATCTGAATTTGGGTGGGAGGGGCTTGTTGCTGGTAGGGGCGTTGGGCTGCTGCTAGCACTTTGGGATGGGTTGTGCTTTTGGTTGGGCGGGGCTTTGGGTGCGAGCGGCACTTTGGAATGCATGGCGCCCTGGGGTGGGCCGGTGCTTTGAGATGGGGTTTGCGCTTTGGGGTGGAGTGGTTACTTAGGTGAAGAGGGGCTGTATGGCTGATAGGTAGTCTTTGGCTACTTCTTCTTTGTTTGCTACGAAGTTGTGCCAGGCCCACCATTGGACTGTTCCTACGAAGCTTGAGGCTATGTGGTGTAGTAGGAAGCTTCGGTCCATGGTGGCTGCTGGGCCTGTGGGGTTGGTGGGGACGGTTTCGGCTGCTCGTGACATGATGGTCTTGCGGAGACAGTCGGCGAAGACGCGTGAGCCGGCGCCGGCTACGAGGGCGCGTACGCCCTGACGGCGCTCCCAGAGGTTGTTGAGGATATGTTCGACCTGCACGAGTGGGTCGTCAAGCGGCGTGCCATCGTCGTCGAGGGCGTGGGCGCAGATGTCGCTCACGAGCTCGGACAGTAGGTCGTCTTTGCTCTTAAAGAGGCCGTAGAATGTCGCGCGGCCTACGTGAGCGCGCGCGATGATGTCGCCGACGGTAATCTTGCCGTAGTCCTCTTCGCGTAGCAGCTCGGAGAACGCCGCAACGATGGCAGCGCGGCTTTTTTCTTTGCGGGCATCCATGGCTATGCATCCACGTGAACGAGCAGACAACGGAGCGTGCCGGAGCAACCCTCGTAGGGGCGCTTGCCGGCGCCGTAGCCGACGGCTTCGATGTGGTAGCGTGAGGGCAGTTGGTCGGACGTGCGCAGCGCGGTGACGATGGCGGCGCCCGTGGGCGTCACGAGCTCGCCAGCGACCGGTGCGGGCGTGAGGGCGATATTGCCCGCCTGGCACAGGTTGACGACAGCGGGGACGGGAATGGGCATAAGGCCGTGGGCACAGCGGATGGTGCCGTGGCCCTCGGAAAGCGACTCGACCACGATATCCTCGATGCCCAGGTCATCGAGGCAGATGGCGACCGAGCAGATGTCAACGATGGAGTCGACGGCGCCCACCTCGTGGAACAGGACGGTGTCGGGCGTTTTGCCGTGAGCCTTTGCCTCGGCAGCGGCGAGTACGGAAAAAA
>UQPY01000037.1 GCA_900542965.1 uncultured Collinsella sp. | reverse complement strand
AGACGGACGAGTCGAGACCTTACTCTACGCAGATTTTTACCATGCCGACTCCGGGTGGTTCTGGCTCCACGGTTGCCAACGTCGCCCCCACGCAGGACGAAACCGTCGATTCCCTCATGGCGCAGATCTCGTCTCAGGCCGCACCGCGCCCGCAGATGAATGTTCCCGATCCGGCGTCAGTTCCGGCGCCTGCGCCCTCCTCGTCGCCGTTGGCTTCGGTCCCCGATCCGTCGCTGCCGTCGATGAAGCAGGTTAACGTTGCGTCTCGCACGTCACTGTTCGACCTTCCCGACCCCTCGGCTCAGGTCGATGACCCCTTCGCGACGGCGCAGGGTCCCGAGCCCACGTCGGCGCCCGTTGCACCTTCCATGCCCGTCGCGTCGGGCGCGCAGCCGCTCGAGACCATCTCGGCTCCCGCTTCGGCCGCGCCCAAGCCCCGCAAGCGCGGTCTGGGCGGTCTGTTTGGTCGAAAAAAGAAAAACGATCAGGACAGCATGAGTGACTGGCTGGGCGTCGAAGACGATTACGATGCCAAGAAGTCTGGCCGCGGTATCGGCTCGTGGGATAACTTCGAGGACGATAACGACGGCTGGAAGGGCGGTGCTACGTCTTCCGATGGCGCATCTGACGAAGACATGCTCTCGGCTGTCGCCTCCATGGGCGATGACGAACTGCTCGGTCACGATATCTGGTTTGTGGCGACGGGTGCCTCGGATTGTGATGGCGCCGGCATGAAGGCGTTCTTGGCCTCGCATCGCGATAAGCTCCGCGGCGTATTCTTCATCAATCTTGAATCCGTCGGCGCCGGTAGGCTTTCGGTGGTGACGGTCGAGGGCGAGCAGCAGCTGCTTAAGGGCGACCGCCGCATCATGAATCTGGTCAGCAAGGTCTGCAAGTCGTTCCATGTCGATTGTGGTGCGCTCGAGATGCCTTATGCCAAGACCGATGCCTATGCCGCACTCGAGGCGAGCCGTCGTGCCCTTACCATCGCCGGTGTGGACGGCACGCGCCTGGCTTGTGCTCGCACCGAGGACGACCTGCCCCACAACGTTAACCCGACGAACATTGCCACGGTATCCGAGGTCGTGACCGAGGTTATCCGCCGTTCGTAGGCGGAACTCTAAGGAGTCAACGTGTTTTCGTTCATTAAACGTCATTGGCCTGTTTATTTGATTCTGACCCTTATTGCCGTCGCTTTGGGATTTGGGGCTGCCTATATCGTGGGTGTAAAGGGGTCGACCCCCGCATCCGCAATCAGCGAAGAGGTGGAGCAAGAGCAAAGTACGGGTGCCGATGGAATCCCCGAGTCCGAGCAGGCGCTCGTCGACAGCGGATCTTCATCTGCCGAGTAGATGTGGCGATTTAAATGATTGAAAGCGGGCGAGGCGGGAGACTGACTCGCCCGCTTTTTATCGCGTTAGCGCTTCTTTGGGATCGACCTAAGGCGAGCGAACCATAGGGCTGCCGCACCCGAGGTCAGGAGCGCGGTGATGCAGGCGGCGATGGGAGCTGATCCTGTTGCCGGTAGGTCCTGCGGTAGGGTGCAGCGCTGAACGACACGATCCTCGTCATGTGACTCAAGTTTGTCGCCGCCGCCGTTGCGACAGAGGTCGACACGGGCGCTGTTGGCAACTGGCGCCTGGGGCGTATAGGAAGAAGTTGCCTGCATATGGACTACTGCACCCCGGGCGTCCGTGCCAAGGGTTGCTTTGGCATCGTCAAGGTCGTCGTGCTCATCTTTGAGATCATCGTAGGCCCAAGAATCCACATCACTTCGAGTCGTAAAGCCGGCGGCTACCGCACCATACTCAAGGCGAATGCCCGTTACGACAGTATTAACGGGAAGGTCGAGCTCATTTGCCTCAAGTGTGGTTGATTCTGTGGTCGGGACATCGGTTTTCCAGAGATGCCAGCCTTCGTAATCAACGAGACGGCGGTCCTCGCCCAGGCTCTCTTTAACTTCGTCGGACTCAAGCCAGGGGTTTTCATGTCCATCGTCAAGCGTCGCGTTTGCCTGCTCGTCGATGTCTGACGAGCCCAGCGGCGTTGTGCGGTACCACACGTTGCACAGACCGTTGAGGTCGCCGATGGCAATAGGGGTTTCGATTGAGACGAGTCTTGCCGTACCGTCCTTGGCGCACTCAAGATCATCGGTAATCGTGAACTCATCAACCCAGGTGGTCGACTCGTTTCGCGCATCGACGGTGTAGGAGAAAAACCCTTCCGCATCGGCTTGTGTCGCGGCGCGGTTTTTGCCATCGCCGTTAGCCAAGAGGCCATCCCCGGTGGGCTGGGCAATTTCTTGACGCTTGTCGACCTGTCCCTTGATCTCGATCGGTGCGTCCTTCATTGCGAAAGATTGGACTTCTCCCGTAGCCTTCACTTCAAACGTTATCTCCTCGGCAAGGTCGTAGGTTCGCGGGGACATCATTTCGCGCAACGTGTAGGTGCCGGGCGCAAGATGTTCGATACGGTGCGGTTTATCGGATGAGGTCCAGGAGTCTATTTCGGTTTCGTCCTGTCCATATAGGGTGAGCTGAGCGCCCTCCACCTCTTGTTTTCCGGTTAGGTCGACTTTTGAGATATCGATCTTGGTGAAATCGTCGGATACTCCGAGATGGGCTTCGATGACGGACGTTGTCTGGTCGGCATATGACAGCTCGACCGTATGGGGACTTTGGTCTAGGAGATATCCTTCGGGCGCTTGGGTCTCAACGACTTCGTAGCATGCGGTTCCACATCCCAGCGAAAGATGGCTCGCACGGGCGGACCCCTGCTCGTCAGTCGTTACGGTGGCGACGGTTTCGCCGTCCAGGGCAACGATACTGCCGTCGGGGCGAATAATATCGCCTGCGGCTCGGATATCAAATACAGCCCCCATGAGTTTGCGCCCGTCGGTAGCGTCGGACTTTACGATTTCGATGCTTCCGGTTGCCGCATCGTCGAAGTATGAGGCAATCGCAACGGGCGTTAGATACCTGTCGGCGGGGATTGTTATCTCGAGATCCTCTCCGACAAGATAAGGTTTCTTTGCCGAGACTTCTCGCACGTAGTAGGTGCCCGGGTTAAGAGACTCGGGCAGCGTGACGGTACCAGTTGCGTCGGTCGTAAAGGTGTTCAGTACATTGTGGGACGGATACCAGCACGTTTGCGAGATGGGCTCGTGGTTGCTGCCGAGCAACTGGAAGCTAAAGCCTGCAAGGGGAACCGCGGCACCGGTTTGGGCGTCGCGCTTAGCAATCTGGAGATGTGTCGATAGGGCATGGTTGTCCACGATGTACTGAAGCTCGGCACCGTCGGCAATCTGTTCAGCCGAGACGGTCCATTCTCCTGCCTGTTTAAAGCCTTCGGGGACGGATTCTGGGACCTCCCGAAGTGTATAGCCGGCACGGTCGTAGGGGATGGCTCCGTGGGCGCCGTCGGGCCGCTTGCCCGCGCCGAACCATGCTCCGGGCTGGTCTTTGGTGGAGGCAAAACCATAGATATTTGTGGTTAACGTTCCAACAACCTGTTGTGAGCTATTGCTGATGACTTCAAAGACAACGCCTTCCGCGGGCTGCTCCAAGCCAGACTGATCGCTGTTGCCATGATCTTTGAATTTGGAAATCTCAAGGTCAAATGCAATCGGAATATCGGAAACGCGAGATTCGAGCTCGACGACGCCCGAGTCGCCCAGCTGGTCGGCTCCAACGGTGTAGGTCCAGCTGTCGCTGGGCAGCAGGTAGCCCTCGGGGGCCTTCGACTCATAGATGGTGAAGGTTCCCAGGGGAACGTTATCAAGGGCCGCTCGACCGTTTTCGTCGGTCGTGAGGGTTTGCGTCCATCCGGGGGTGGATTGAGAGACGCAGGTAAACTCGGCACCGGCAAGCGAGGTCCCCGCTTGGGCTCCAGCGCCCGTTGCGGCGTCGGTCTTAACGATGCGCAACGTGATGGTGCCTGGCTGCTCATCGATTGTGACATGACCACCATTGCCTTCCGTGGTAAAGGGGATGCGGTCGCGTCGAGGGATATAGCCTGCCGGTGCCTTTGTCTCTACCAGGTAGTATGCCGTGTTAGGTAAAAGTGTTGCCTGTGCTCGGCCGTTGCCGTCCATTTTGAGCGTGCCCACGCGCGCGTCGCTCACGCTCTCGAAGACATCGAATGTTGCCCCGTCAAACTGATAGGTGCCGTTTCCGCTGGTAATGACGGTGTTCGCGGACTTCTTTTGGAAAGAAACAGAGACCGCTGGCAGCACGTAGAGCATGTCTTGACGTTTGCTGCCGCCCGATATGGGTCCCAAATAGCGCCGTGCGCGGTGCGGAGCGGCTTTGATGCCTCCCGATTTTGCATTGTCGTGAAGCCACCGTGCGGCAGCCACAACCTCATTGTCGGCGGTAAAATGCCCGCTCTTTGTTTTGCCTTGAGCTGTTGTATAGGAGTAAGTGCCGTCGACATGGGTGGTGCCGTTAAGCATCCATACGGCAAGTTGAGTGGCGGCACGGGCGCGATCGGGCGACAGGCTGTAACCGCCAAATGACGTTGCGGAAGGATATCCGTGACAAACGATCGCCGCGAACTCGTCGTCGAGCCATACCCAGCCCTGATCAAAGTTGAGCCATGGGCCACCCGGCTTGGTGGGACCGGGACGTTCCTGGTTCATACAGTACGCGATTGAGGCGTCTTGAGCCTCGTACTTACCGATGAAGAAGGGCCCACAATCGTCGCTAATGGTGCGAAAGCCGAGCTGATCGTACCCGTCGATGGCAAGTGCGGGTCTCGGAGCCAAGCAACTGATGAGTAGGAAGAGGAGTAGGAGCAGCGGGCCTGTTGCGATTGCGCTGTGGACAGAGTGCGTGGGTGCGTTGGACATGGCTGCTCCTTATCCCTCGTGCGCCGCACGGGGAGGCTGCGGCGCTTGGGACGAGGCTACCCCCGAGGTTCATGCGGGTAAGTACCGGAAGCTGACCAAAAGCTTGCCCGATTTCCGACAAATTGGGTTCATATGGAACAATCAAATAAAACCGCAGGTAAAAGATGGTGAAATAAGGACACCAGAGGTCCCTGTCTCCACAATTGGACTGTTTTTCAGACGATTCTCCACAGCTAAAACAAGCATCGACACCCTTGTATCGAACAAGATAACCGCGTTATACTAGCCAACACACAAGCGGGCATCGCCAAGTGGTAAGGCATCAGCTTCCCAAGCTGACACTCGCGGGTTCGAGTCCCGTTGCCCGCTCCAGTAAAAAGCACAAGCACGACACCGTTCCGGTGCCGTGCTTTTTTCAATATAGTGCCGGGACTCGAACCCGACAGGGTGCGAGCGTTAAATAAACGCGAAGCGTTTATAGCGAGCAGGCAAGGTCGCCGATAGGCGACCGTAGCCGGTGCGGATTTGCGAAGCAAATACGCGGACGTCCCGTTGCCCGCTCCAATCTCAAAATGTTAGGTTGATGCCCGTAGCTCATACGGGCACCTGCGCACGGTACAATAGTCGAGTTACGACCAACGTGCCAATAACCAAAAAGGAGCCGCTATGATCGATCGCTATACCCGCCCGGAGATGGGACACATCTTCTCCCTCGAGAACAAGTACGCCATTTGGCAGGAGATCGAGGTCCTGGCCTGCGAGGCCCAGGCGGAGCTCGGCAAGATCGGTATTTCCAAAGACGAAGCCAAATGGATTCGCGACCACGCCAACTTCGAGAAGGCAAAGGTCGACGAGATCGAGGAAGTCACGCGCCACGACGTCATCGCCTTCCTGACCAACATGAAGGAGTATATCGATGCCGACGTTCCCGAGGGCGAGCCCAAGCCCAGCCGCTGGGTTCACTACGGCATGACCAGCTCCGACCTGGGTGATACGGCTCTGTGCTATCAGCTCACTCAGGCTTGCGACCTTATCATCGAGGACGTCAAGAAGCTCGGCGAGATCTGCAAGCGTCGCGCCTTCGAGGAGCGCAACACGCTCTGCGCCGGCCGTACTCATGGCATCCATGCCGAGCCGATGACCTTCGGTATGAAGTTTGGCTCTTGGGCCTGGGAGCTCAAGCGCGATCTGGACCGTCTTGAGGACGCCCGTAAGAACGTTGCTTTCGGTGCCATCTCGGGCGCTGTCGGCACGTACAGCTCCATCGAGCCGTTTGTCGAGGAGTATGTCTGCGAGCACTTAGGTCTGGTTCATGATCCGCTGTCCACGCAGGTCATCAGCCGCGACCACCACGCCTATCTTGCCGGTGTGCTCGCTACCACGGCAGCTACCTGCGAGCGCATTGCGACCGAGGTTCGCAACCTGCAGAAGACCGATACGCTCGAGGCCGAGGAGCCGTTCCGCAAGGGACAAAAGGGCAGCTCCGCCATGCCGCACAAGCGCAACCCCATCACCATGGAGAAGGTCTGCGGGCTGTCGCGCGTCGTGAAGTCCAACGCTCAGGTCGCTTTTGACAACGTTGCCCTGTGGCACGAGCGCGACATTTCGCACTCCTCTGCCGAGCGCGTCGCCCAGGCCGATAGCTTCATCGCCCTTGACCACATGTTCCAGTGCCTCATTCGCGTTATCGATGGCCTGCAGCTGTATCCGGCGCGCATGATGGCCAATCTCAACAAGACCCGCGGCCTCATCTTCTCTTCCAAGGTGCTGTTGGCTCTCGTCGACACGGGTATTACCCGCGAGGACGCTTACGCCATCGTGCAGGAGAACGCTATGGCAACCTGGCACGAGGTGCAGGATTGCGTCTCCGGTCCCACCTTTAAGGAGCGCCTCGAGGCGGATCCGCGCTGCACCGTCAGCCAGGAGAAGCTCGACGAGATCTTCGATCCGTGGGACTTCCTCACTCGTATCGATACGGTCTTCGACCGTCTGGAGCAGCTGAGCTTCGAGTAGGCTGGCTTTATTCGACCGCTTGCGGATACATTTCAACCATTGGCGCCTTGCCCGTCTTGGGCGAGGCGCTTTTTTTCGTTGCTGCCGCAGGCTCCGGTAATAGAATGAAAATTCGGCTGCTGTTTTGATGAAAGGAGGCACGTGCCCAGACGTATTAAACGAGGCGCTATCGTCTCGCTTGTGCTCATGCTCTTTGTTGCCGTCTGCGCGGGCGCTCTGACGTATACCGTTCGACGCAGTCCTTCCTCCTCGAATGAAGCCGATAAAGATCTCCCGGTGCTCAAGATTGGCGTTACGGATAATGACCCCTATGTGTATGTCGATACCACGGGCGATTACGCCGGTATCGATATCGATATCGCCCGCGAGGCGTGTGAGCGTGCGGGGCTCAAGCCGCAGTTTGTCGATATTGACTGGAACGATCGCGACCGGCTGCTCAAAAATGGTGATATCGATTGCCTATGGTGCGATTATTCGCCCTGTTATCGCGAGGATAAGTATTACTGGACTGAGCCGTATCTAACCGTGACGGTCTCGGTTGTCGCCAAGAAAGCGAGTGGTATCAAGTCCTTGGCACATCTCGATGGAAGTAAGACCATTGCGGTGATTGCGGGCTCGGTGAGTGAGCGTCGATTGCTTGCGGGGGATCTGGGGATCTCGTCGGACGTTCAAATCAAATCATATGGCTCTGCCGAACTCTGCAAAGCCGCTCTGGCCAAAGGGTATGTTGACTGTTGGATGGCGGACGTTCAATCGTTTGACCAACTCATCGCCCAGTATCCCGGCCTTTACCGTGTGTTTGCTGACAACGTTATGACGGTTGACCTGGGCGTCGCGTTTGAGAACGGCTATGAAGGACCGGTCGTAAAGGATCTCAATACCGCGCTGTTCGACATGGACCGAGATGGCACGATTGACCGTATTGTGGGCAATTACAAGGCGGGAGCGACGACGAGTGAGCAAGGGGCGATCCATGACAAATGATGAGCGCCTCTTGCACAAAAAGAACCTGGTTGTCATAGTCGTCAGCGTTGTTACCAGCATTGTTTTGCTGAATCTGCTGTTTACGGTTGGCACGCATCGCTGCCTCGATAAAACGCTTGGATTCGGTCAAGAGACCATGGTGTTTTTGGAAAATGCCTGCGAAAAATATGACCGCTACGAACAGGGAAGAAAAACCGAGGCGACGTACGATTTGGATGCCGCGGTCGAATCGTTTGCGACGTTCTTGCCCCCTGATCGCGTTGAGGTTAACGACGATCTTATCGAGCAATATGTCCATGCCGAGAACCTTTCGGGGCTGATGGTCATGGACTCCGACGGTCATATGACCGCTCACTACGACATCGATGGCCGCGATCCGCTCATGCTATGGCGAGAAGAACTGGCTTGCTCGTCGGTCGCATCGATGTATCAAGGTTCCAAAGTGTCCTACTCAACTGTCGTTGAACGCCGCGATGTCGTTTTTGCCGTCTGTGCTGCCCCGTATGGCGACGGCGTTGCCCTGGCATACCGCTCATTCGTCCCCGATACGGCGGATGACTATTCGTATGCCATAGCCGACGTGCTTGCAAACAACACCTTCCACCAGGGCCCCACGGTGCTTGTTATGGAGGATGCGGAGATCGTCTCCTCTAATGATCCCGATGTCGACGTGTCGCTCGCTCGGCTCCTTGCCGGATCTGGAATCGAGTGGAAAGACGAAGGCCTGACGCGTATCGAGTATCGCGGAAGCAAATGGTACGCCGTGCGTGCGGCATACAAGGACTATCGCCTGTTTGCGCTGTATCCCAAAGCGGAGGTCATGTCCGGCAGAGTTTCGTTTGTCGCCGCCGGTGTGTTGGTTTGTCTGGCGTTTTGGGTCGTGGTGCTGTTGGCGCGAAATATCGTTGACCATCGCAATTTGGCCGAAAAGGATAAGCAGCTTGGCATTATCAATGCCATAAGCGCCATCTACGACTCGACCTTCCTTTTGCATCTCGACACCCTCAAGATCGAGGGAATCAACATGTCGCCGGCGATAGCGAAAATATTTGCCGAGCACAGCGAGGCATATGACTTTATGGACACGGTCTGCCGAGATATCGTGAGCCCCGAAAGCCGCGAGGCGGTTATGGCGCTTGTAGATATAAGTACGCTTCGGGACCGTATGGAGGGCATGCCGTACTTGGCCGCCGAGGTGCGAGATTGTCGGGGTACTTGGTATTCGCTGCAGGTTGTCCCCCAGCATCGCGATGAGCAAGGCCGGCTGGAATCGGTTGTCGTCGCGACGCACAACATATCGATGGTCAAGCATGCCGAGGAGCTGTCCTACCAAGATAAACTGACAGGGCTTCGCAACCGCAACTATCTTGAGTCGCGCGGAGATAGCCTGGTGAACGAGGGCTTGCCAGTGAGTGTGATTATGTTGGACTGCAATTTTCTCAAGCGGACCAACGACGTCCGTGGCCATGAGATGGGAGACGAGCTGCTGCGACGGACCTCGTCCGTGTTGCGGCGGGTGGCTGGTGAGGATTGCCTGCCGATGCGTCTCGGCGGCGACGAGTTTTTACTGGTTTGCCCCCATACTGACGGCGAGTCTGCGCACGGGCTGGAACAAGATATTCGTCTCGGCCTTGCTGCGGTGAGCGATGAAGCCCTAACGGTCAGCGCGTCGATTGGCGTGGCGACCGTCGAGACGGCTGGAAATACGCTGGCCGATGTATATCGCGTTGCTGACCACAATATGTATCGTGAGAAGCGCATGATCCACACGCAGGGCACGGACTGCTAATCTTGTCCCCGCTCATCCGTGCATCGTAGGATGTTGAATCGGTGCTTGCGACAATATGTCGCTCCGGGCGGGGATAATAGACTCCTGAAATTTCTTTCCGAGAGGGGATCGCAATGATTAGTTTTGACTACAAGCCGCAGGGCGTGTGTGCTCGTAATATTCACCTCAATCTTTCTGACGACGGCAGCAAGGTGCT
Source organism: uncultured Collinsella sp. (assembly GCA_900542965.1). Classification (GTDB taxonomy): domain Bacteria; phylum Actinomycetota; class Coriobacteriia; order Coriobacteriales; family Coriobacteriaceae; genus Collinsella. The sequence goes on along the minus strand of UQPY01000037.1, from coordinate 8,586 downwards.
GGGCGTCGAGTTTACCGGCGGGTGCGACGGCAACCTCAAGGCTATCTCCAAACTGGTCGAGGGCGCTCCTTCCGATCGCGTGATTGAGGTTCTCGCCGGCAACACCTGCGGTATGAAGAAGACTTCTTGCGCCGATCAGCTCACGCGCGCCATCGAGGCCGCCCGCGCCGAGATCGCCTAATGGGCATTACCGACTACATTAAGAACGGAATATCGCGTCGCGGCTTTGTACTCGGTGGGGCTGCCGCGGGCGCTGCCACGATGCTTGCCGGATGCTCGAAAAAAACGGGTACCAGTGATGATGCCGCCGGCGAGCCGCAGGTTATCAAGGACGATTCCAAAATTATCTCGATTACGGATGAGTATGAGGCTGTCGACATCGATCTTGAGCCGGCGGCGTCGTGGACGCTGCCTCTGGGTACGCTGCTGTACTACTGCGACGGCGATTACGCCGCGGCGATGATGGCGCCCGCATCGGCATTGCACGCCAACACGCTCGGTGTGCTCAACCTGGGCGATGGCTCGCTTACCACATTAATCGAGGATCCTGTCGAGGGCACGGGATATGCATTCTACGATGTCCGCGCCGGCGACGGCGTATTCGCGTGGGTTGAGATGAACTTTGCCAATTCATCGTGGAAGCTCTACGCTCAAAATCTGTCGGGCGCTTCGCTCTCTGGCGATGTGGTTGAGCTCGATCGAGGTGGCAAGGACTATGATCCGCCCCTGTTTACGGCGTTCGGGTCATCAGTCATCTGGTATAAAATGCCTTCGGCAGGCGGCAATAAAACGAGTAGTGATTCGTTTTGCTATCGTCGCTCACTTGATGAATCCAAGGCCGAGACAATTTGGAAATCGACGGGCCGTTTTGCATCGGCCCCGCGCGCGAGCGACGGCATTTTGACCATCTCGCCGCGTGTCCGCAACGACGAGGGCGTCTACTACGGCATAACGGCAATCGATCTGACCGACGGCAACAACACCAAGCGTGCCCAGCTAGTCCTTCCCTCGTCAGTCTCGCCTTTCGAGGCCGTGTATATGGGCGATACCTTCGTGTTTTCTATCGAGGCGGCCTATAGCGGCGTGGGCAGCCTGGGCAATATGGGCACGTATATCGGTAATGAGGGAGGGCCGTACCTCTTTCTGTCACGCGAGCCGCTCGCATGTGCGGCTGGCAAGAAGAATAAATACCTTGTTAAGGTACAGGCGTCGCATTTCCTGATCGACACCTCTGCCAAGACCTATGGCTCGCTGCTGTCGCCCGACCGCGCTTTGGAGTATGGCGATTATCCAGCTACGGCGGGAAAATCGGACTCATTCCTTACGTACGCCACGGTGCGCAACAGCCAGGGTATACCAGAGACGGTCACTGCACGCCTATTCTCTCTTTAAGCTTAGAGGGGTTAAAAAGGCGCCAACAGGGGAATAAACGCGTTGTAATTGTGAGTACCGCCCGCCGAGCTGCCGCGTCATAGCGGCATCCGGCGGGCTCAGGTGCGTTAAAATGGGCTTGTTCTTAGCTAATTGAGACAGGGGGGCCGTGTTATGGCTTCAGATGCAAAAAAGATTCTGCTGGTCGAGGATGAGAAGGCAATCCGTGACGCCGTCGCTGCCTATCTCGAGCGCGAAGGCTACTGGGTTGTGGGCGTCGGCGACGGCCAGTCCGCGATCGAGGAGTTCGAGAAGCATCAGTTCGACCTGGTCGTGCTCGATCTTATGCTCCCCAAGATTCCCGGCGAGCGCGTTTGCCGCACCATTCGCGATACCTCGGATGTCCCCATCATCATGCTGACGGCTAAGGGCGAGATCGAGGACCGTATTATCGGTCTTGAGCTCGGCGCCGACGACTATCTGATTAAGCCGTTCTCGCCGCGCGAGCTCGTCGCCCGCGTTCGCGCTCTGTTCCGCCGTGCCCATCAGGCCGACGAGCCCGCCGTCGAGGTACTCGACTTCGGCGATCTGGTCATCGATATCTCGGGCCACAAGATCTTGGTCGAGGGCAAGGAAGTCGATCTGACGGCTTCCGAGTTCAAGCTGCTCACCACGCTTGCCCGCCATCCCGGCCGTGTGTATAACCGCATGGAGCTGGTCGAGAAAGTGCTCGGGTATGACTTTGAGGGCTATGAGCGCACCATCGATAGCCACGTGAAGAATCTTCGCGCCAAGCTGGGCGATGATCCCAAGAAGCCCAAGTGGCTCTACACCGTCCATGGTGTCGGCTATCGCTTCGAGGCTCCGGCCAAGACCGATAAGTCGGACGAGAAATAGGGAAATCACATATGACACCTGCGCGCTTTGAAATCGGACAAAAGCACAAGCAGGAGAGCGAGGCGGGTTCCAAGGCTAGTTGGAACACGCCTCGTTCCGATTCACGGCCAACGATGAGCTATCCCTCGCGCATGGCACTTGCTTTTGCTCTGACATCGCTCATGACGGTATTGGTGCTGGTGGGCGTTGTCTCTGTTGTGTGGGGCACGGTCTTTTCGGATTACACACGCTCCAATATCGTCGAAATCGCAAATTCCGCTGCCGAGAAGTTGGCGACCTCATATGAGGAAAACGGCTCTTGGACCGCGGGAGAACTGCGCACGGTCGCAACGTCGAGTTTGGTTTCCGACGATCTGGGCATGCAGGTCGTCAATAAAAAGGGTGTGATCGTTTATGACGATTCCTGGCCCTCGGCAAGCGCCACCGCCGATGTACGCGAAAACCAGGCTACGACCGACGACACGAGCGGCAAGAGGGCATCGCATAGCCCGGTCTCGTCTGCTCCAACCGACTCCGATAGCGTTGCTAACGTCGAGATTGTAACGTCTTCCGGCGAGCATGTCGGACAGGTAAAGCTGTGGGCCATCGGCTCCGACGCTCTGCTCACCAAGGCGGACTCTGCGTTTAGGGAGAAGACCTTTAACGCCATGGCCCTCGCCGCGGTTGTTGCAATCTGCATTTCGGTCGTTATCGGATCGCTCGTGTCGCGCATGCTCACCAAACCGATTCATCGCATCACCAGTACCGCAAAGCAAATCCGTGACGGCGACCTGTCGGCTCGCACGGGGCTGCGCGGTGATGACGAGATCGATCAGCTGGGTGAGACCTTCGATGAGATGGCCACCTCGCTCGAGAAGGATATGAAACACGAGAAGCGCCTGACCTCAGACGTTGCACACGAGCTTCGCACGCCGCTTATGGCCATGCTCGCAACGGTCGAGGCCATGCAGGATGGCGTGTATCCCACCGACGATGAGCATTTGGAGACCGTTGCTTCCGAGACGCGTCGCCTGGCTCGTCTGGTGCAGCAGATGCTCGACCTATCGCGTATGGAAAACAGCACGGCTCCGCTCAATCTAGAACCGGTGGACATGGTTCCGTTCGTGCGATCGATTGTGAACGGCCAGGAGCGTCTGTTTGCCGACCGTGACCTTCGTCTTCGCTTTGCAGATGAAACCCAAGGGCACGACGATGTCGTCGAGGCCGATCCCGACATGATCACGCAATGTGTTATCAACCTCATGAGCAACGCCATGCGCTACACCCCCGAGGGCGGTTGGGTCGTGGTGTCGGTGCTCAGTGACCGCAGGCACGTCAGCATTGTCGTTTCTGATACCGGCATCGGTATTGCCAAGGACGATCTGTCGCGCATTTTCGGGCGGTTTTGGCGCGCCGATGCCAGCCGCGCCCGCGAAGCTGGCGGCCTGGGCGTCGGCCTCGCCGTGACCAAGCAGATCGTCGAGCGTCACCATGGCTACATATCCGTGGAGTCGGAGCTTGGAAAGGGTACGACTTTTACAATTCATCTGCCCCGCGAGCACACGGCGGACGCGGCATCTACTACAATGGAGCACTAGCTTTTCGCTATTCGGTGAAGGAGGGGCCGCGTCCCTGCCGCTCCGAGTTTGCGAAAACATGCGGGAAAGAACCCGCATTTCTGTCGTATTTAGGTAAGGAGTGACTCACGTGACAACGATGGAGCGTCGTCCGGATTCCCGTGGCAAGGTTCGTGATATTTACGATGCCGGTGAAAACCTGCTGATGGTCGCCACCGACCGCATTTCTGCGTTCGACTTCATTCTTCCCGACGAGATTCCGTTTAAGGGAGAGGTGCTCAATCGCATCTCGGCATTCTGGTTCGATAAGTTTGCCGACATCGTTCCCAACCATCTCGTTTCCATCGACCCGGCGGATTTCCCCGAGGAGTTTGCTGAGTATCGTGACTACCTCGCTGGCCGCGCCATGCTGGTTAAGAAGGCCCAGACGATTCCTATCGAGTGCATCGTCCGCGGCTATCTGACCGGTTCGGGCAAGAAGACCTACGACGAGAACGGCACCGTCTGCGGCATCCAGCTGCCTGAGGGCCTGACCGAGGCTTCCAAGCTTCCCGAGCCGTTGTTCACGCCGTCCACGAAGGCCGAGATCGGTGACCACGACGAGAACATCTCGTTCGAGCGTTGCTGCGAGATCGTGGGCGAGGACATCGCCACGCAGATTCGTGACCTTTCCCTCAAGATCTACAAGGCCGCTGCCGAGTACGCCGCGACCCGTGGCATCATCATTGCCGACACCAAGTTCGAGTTTGGTGTCATCGATGGCAAGGTCACGCTGATCGACGAGTGCCTCACGCCCGACTCCAGCCGTTTCTGGCCTGCTGCCAGCTACGAGGAGGGCAAGATCCAGCCTAGCTACGACAAGCAATTCGTCCGCAATTGGCTCAAGGCCAACTGGGATATGACGGGGGAGACCCCGCACCTGCCCGCCGAGGTCATCGATGGCACGTCCGAGCGCTATCGCGAGGCCTTCCAGATCATCACGGGCTCCCAGTTCACAAGCATGAAGGAGAACGCATAAGTGAGTACCCGTAGCGCCACGAACAAGCGCACGCAATCCCACGAAGTTACCGGGGTTGCGCGCAAGTCTGCCGCATCTGCTAAGCCCGCCCGCCAAGCAGCGAGCTCCGTTCGCGTCGTGCCGGCTTCGTCTAAGGCACGCCGCAAAGAGCTCGAGAAGGGCGAGAACCTCGAGGGCCTCTCTAAAGAGGAGAAGCGCGCCCGCAAGGCTAAGCAGCGCGCCAAGGAGGACCGCATCTATACGGTGTCGAATATCCTCCTCAAGCAGGACGAGGACTACACCAAGCGCCGTCGCATCTGGTGGATTGTGCTCGCCATTGGCATGGTGCTCGTCGTGGCAATTTGGGCCTCGCTGTACTTCGCTCCCGCTGGCATGGTGTCCAGCCCTGTCCAGATGGTCGGCATCGTTTTGTCCTATGTCATCATCCTAGGTGACTTTATCTACGACTTCGCTCGTATTCGTCCCTTGCGCAACATGTACCGCGCGCAGGCCGAGGGCATGTCCGAGAACAAGCTCAACGCTCTTATCGAGCGCGCAGCTGCCGAGGAGGACAAGAAGGACTCCAAGAAGAAGTAGCGTTTGCATACATACTTATCGCTAAGATATAAGGCGCGTCGTTTTTGCGGCGCGCCTTTTTACTGTTCTATAGATAGATGGAGTGGCACATGATTCGAGCTGCCCTGACGGTCGAAGAGGCCCTGGAGGGTATGAAGTCCCTGGAGCCCAAGATTAAAAACTATGCGCGCCTGGTTGTCCGCAAGGGCGTAAACGTTAAGCCCGGCCAGGAAGTCGTCGTTCAGTCTCCGGTTGAGTGCGTGCCGTTTGCGCGCGTGGTGGTCGCGGAGGCCTATGCTGCCGGCGCCGGCCACGTGACGGTCATCTGGGCCGATGATGCCGTGACGAGGCTCACGTACGAGCATGTCGAGAAAAGCTATTTTGAGCAGACGCCCGAGTGGAAGCGCCTGCAACTGGATTCCCTGGCCCAGGACGGTGCCTGCTTTATCTTTATCGAGGGTGCGGATCCTGCGGCCCTCAAGGGCATCGATCCAGCCAAGCCGGCCGCGGCATCCAAGGCGAGGAATACGCAGTGCAAAGTTTTCCGCCGTGGACTGGATTACAACATCAATCCGTGGTGCATCGCCGGCGCTCCGGTCGTGGCTTGGGCACACGAGGTGTTCCCGGGAGACGCCGACGAGGTTGCAATCTATAAGCTGTGGAATGCGATTCTGCACACCGCTCGTGCCGATGGCCAGGACCCGGAGAGCGACTGGGAGCTTCATGACGCGGCATTCGAAAAGAACCTGCGTTTCCTGAACGACAATCGTTTTGACCGCCTACATTACACCGCGGCAAATGGAACCGATCTGACGATTGGCATGACGAAGGGTCACGAGTGGGCCGGCGGCAAGGGTAAGACGCCCGATGGACACCCCTTCTTCCCCAACATCCCCACCGAGGAGGTCTTCACCTCGCCTGATCGTATGCGTGCCGACGGTATCGTGTATTCGGCTATGCCGCTCATTCACCACGGTAATAAAGTCGACGATTTTTGGATTAAATTCGAGGGCGGCCGCGTGGTGGACTACGACGCCCGCGTGGGCAAGGCAACGCTCGCAAGTATCATCGATACTGACGAGGGCGCTGCTCACCTGGGAGAGGTCGCGCTCATTTCCAAGAACACGCCGATCCGCGAAAGTGGTGTTCTGTTCTACGATACGCTCTATGACGAGAACGCTAGCTGCCATCTCGCGCTAGGTGTCGGTTTCCCCGAATGCATCGAGGGTGGGTACGACATGTCCAAGGAGGAGCTCCTGGAGCATGGTGTTAACGTCTCGAGCACGCACGTCGATTTTATGATCGGCACGGACGACATCGATATTACGGGCATTACGCCTGATGGACGTGAAGTTGTGATTTTCCAGAACGGCCAATGGAGTTGGGAATAGTCCCAGACCGTGGTACAATGCCACCCGCGGGCCGTTAGCTCAGCTGGCAGAGCAGGGGACTTTTAATCCCAAGGTCCAGGGTTCGAACCCCTGACGGCCCACCCAAAGATTGTTGAGACGGTCAACTTCGGTTGGCCGTCTTTTTTGTTGCCGGTGCACGGGTTCGAACCCGTCGGGGCGCGGAGCTGAGTAAACGCGTGAGCGTTTGCCAGCGCAGCGCGCAAGGCGCGAAAGCGCCGCAGCGGCCGCCTGCGAAGCAGGCTGAACCCCCGACGGCCCACCCAAAGAAAGGAAAACGAAATGAAAACAGACAGATACGGAATTAGCGGCAGCACATTAAAGATAATAGCGGCCATTTCGATGGTTCTCGATCATGTAAGCAGGATCGTCCTGACCAATGGAATCATGACTCACGCATCGTACAATCAGATATCAGACGAGCAGTGGGCGATTCTAAGCGAGGCTTCGGATGTGCTTCATGTTCTTGGCAGAATTGCATTTCCCTTATTTTGCTTTTTGATAGTTGAGGGATTTTTGCATACTCATGACATAAAGAAGTACCTGCGAAATATGCTTGTCTTCGCAATCATTGCGGAGCCCATATACGATTTCGTTCAAACCGGGCAACTATTCGACCTTCGGCAACAAAATGTTATGTGTGAGCTCCTGCTTTCCTTGGTCTTTTTGATTATTCTGGAAAAGATACAAAGTCTTTCAAAATGGAAGAGGCACATCGCAGAATTTGCTCTGATTGTTTTGATAGCACTGGCAGCTGAATACACTAAACTAGATGGCGGCGTGTATGGCATTCTGCTTGTGGCTGCATTCTATTTATTCCACGACAGCAAGGCCAAGATGTTCTTTGCTGCAGTATGCGTAGTGCTCCTTTCGTCATGCCATATAGTTGGCGGCGGATTTGAGTTTGCTACAGCTAATGTATTTAATCCTGATGTTGCTGCCGCGGTCGTTTCGTTGCTGCTTATCAATCTTTATAATGGCAAGCGAGGGCTGAAGCTGAAATACTTCTTCTACGTTTTCTATCCGGCACATCTTGCTCTGCTTTATGGTGTCTCACTTATTGTTTTGAACTGTCTTTAATAACTCTCAAACAAGTCTCTGAAAGCAGAAACAAACTGACCCTAAGACTGCTTGTGAATTTCCGGAAGACCTGAGAGATGCGAGGATAGACAACGAGGGCTGCAGAAAGATGCTTCTCAGTTCTCTGGCGGATCGCACGTATCTGTATGAGGATCACTTCCGCACACTCATTAATAGCAGTGATAAACACGGCAGATCCTCAAAACATGGGACTGCGGAGGTCGAACGATGCTTCGACAGCATGAATGGCAGCGAGAAAGTGAGTTCGGAAACATCCTTTGGATGCTCCACCATAGAACAGAAAGCGATCGACTCCGGTTGATCGCTTTTTTGTTGCCGGTGCATGGGTTCGAACCCGAACTTCTCTATATATAAGAACGCTTGGCGAACAAAACCCGCCTTTTACCGATGGGAAACAAATAACTGATGCCTTTGGAGTAAAGTAGCGCTCCAGAGATGACCGATGTCTCAATACTCATAAAACAGCTGGTCATCGCCAATATCAGAAGTCAATGCTTCAGTTATAACCTCAGGGACGCGACTGAGGGACATATTCATTTGTGAACAAAATATGGAGTGCCAGATTCCCGCCCCCGGGGCCCCTCCGGTCTGGCAATATATCTCCTTGCCGCGCGGCCCGGTCGGACCGGATGAGCCGCAAAGCGTGCACCTTGAGAACCGGATACTGCGAGGATGGACA
>UQPY01000036.1 GCA_900542965.1 uncultured Collinsella sp. | reverse complement strand
ACGAGATTACTACGCGTCTCGTGGGCTCGGAGATGTGTATAAGAGACAGCGCTTTTGCTGCTGGCCCTGTTTGCCCTGCTGACTGCGCTGGTTGTTCTGAGCGTGCTGAGGCTTTTTTGCCACGATCCCTCCCGGTGTTTGTATGCTGCACGTAATTGTAACCAGTCTTTTTGGGGCGGGGCTAAAAAGACTGGGGGAGTACATGAGCTGGTGAGTGAGAGCGTCGCTGAGCCAGTCGTTTGTTTCCAGACTGTGTATCTGCGCGTTGGAGAACCCGTCTCGCGCGCACGCCATGTTGTCAATGGGTTACAGTATGAACGGCGGTTATGTTTCCGCCAACGCACGAGAGGGTCGTCAACAAGGAGGATACACGACGATGCAGCGTGCCAAACAGATATCGGAGTCCATCGAACTGGGCATTATCCTGGCGCTCGCCGGTGGCTTTATGGATGTGTATTCGTACATTGGGCGCGACCATGTTTTCGCCAACGCGCAGACGGGCAACATCCTGCTTGTGGGCGTGAGCATTTCGGAGGGCAATTGGGTGCTGGCGGGACGCTATTTCTTCCCCGTGGTGTCGTTTGCCGTGGGCATTATGCTTGCCGACCTGGTGCACGAGCGGTTTGGCAGCGTGATCCACTGGCGTCAGGTGACGGTGTTCTTTGAAGCCGTCATCTTGCTGGGCGTGAGCTTTATCCCCGGTGGCGGTTACAACCTGCTCGCCAACTGCCTTACCTCGTTTGCCTGCGGCATGCAGGTCGAGAGCTTCCGCAAGATCCACGGTCACGGCATCGCTACGACCATGTGCATCGGCAACTTGCGCAACGCGCTGCAAAACGTGGACGATTACATCATCACCCACAGGCGCGGCTTTTTGGAAAACGGCCTGCTGTACTTTGGCGTGATCTTTACCTTTGTGTTTGGCGCCGTGTTGGGCAACTGGTGTATTGAGCGCATGGGCCTGCACGCCATCGTCGTGGCGAGCTTGCTGCTGTTTGTCGCGTTTGCCATCATGTTCATCGACCGCGAGCGCGACTTGCGCTTACGCTGGAAGGTTGCGGCCGAGGCTTGGAAAGAGGGCTGCCGAAAGTAACCGAATGCGGCAAAGGGGCCGTCCCTTCGCCGCACTGATCAATATTGGGGAGGGGACGGCCATCTCGGCCGCCCCTTTTTTGGAGTCTTAAGCGCTAAGGTGCATGTTTGTAATGACAAGATTTGACGTCAGCAAAGCGTGTTGCTTGAGGCTATAGAATAAAAATGTCATCTTTCCAGCTATGATTATTAGTTAAGGGGATGGACATATGCCAGAGCTTTTTATTCATAATAAGACGACAGTAATCAAGTTGATAATCAAGGCGGAGAACTGTCCTCTTTATTGCTTTGTAGAGCCTTTCTGAGCAGCTATTCTATTATTAGTCTGGATGAGTCTTGCAACAATTTAGATAGTGTTTCGATATCCTTTTTGAAAGTAGCGTCTACGCAGGAAATGAAAAAACATACCGCGATTACTGCGAATCATGGACATGGTTTCGAACAATTTGCAGACTATGTAATACAGTTCCAGGAGCCAGAAAAAACTATCCTAAATGTTGCTACGAACTGCTTTTTGCGATTTATTCGAGATGCTCTTCAATCCGAGCCCTAAGAAGGGCAATGGCTGTAGGTATTCCAATTGCGGCGGCTAATTCGGCTTTATCCAAAACCTGTATGCTAAAGCACGATTGTTTATCACATTGAAGGACGATAACTGAAGATAGTTTCACTTCCCGTTGGCTGAATATATCGTAATCTCCAAATAGGAAGTTACCTTTTATTGTGTAATTCGGTATGTTCGTTACGCACTTCATCTCAAGTCTGTTTAGACCATAATCGAACACCGCTACTTCCTTGTGTTCGATGATGAGCGCAACCCTGGGCATGTTGCTAAAACCACCGTCGACGACAGTAAAGAGTTTTTCATTTGCATCGTCATAAACGGTATATTTAAGACTCAATAGCTGTCCTAGTGGACCCGTGAACCCATGTTTTTTGATGTTGAGGTTGTCTCCCGCTGGGTTGATGAGAGCCAGAGTATGCGGATAAGGGTTACCTTCAATTGAGATTCGATATTCGTTTGTAGCCGTCTTGCTTGATTTAGGACAACTAGCCACCATGTGTCATCGCCTCGATCGAATTGGAACCGTCTTCTGCTTCGTGCGGAGAATTACGCTGTACGTTGCAGTAGATGCAGCTGCAATAACCGCATGGGCAATTTCTAACAAAATGAATGATGTTATTTGCTGCATGCATGTTATTCATTACAAAGTATCTTTTTATAAACGTATTGTCAAACATATATTGCTAAAACAGAAACAATTTATAGACTGAGTCGGTCGTATTCTTTGGGCGATTGCTCCTATAATCTAGCCTTCGCTGCTGTCGGGAGGGAAGGACTAGGGCTCCGTTATTCTGTTGAAACGCTTTAACACTTTTGATGTTCTCACGCGTTTTTTTGTTTCAAAAGCGTTAGGATGGGACTTATAGCGCGGGGCGTAATGGGTGCCCCGCACACGATGGGAGGCTATCAATGGCTAATCGTTTCGTTCTCAATACCATCTCTTATCATGGTTCCGGCGCCATCAAGGAGATCCCCGGCGAGCTCCAGCGTCGCGGCTACAAGAGGATCTTCGTCTGCTCCGATCCCGATCTGGTCAAGTTTGGCGTTACCGCCAAGGTGACCGACGAGCTCGACGCCGCCGGCATCGCCTGGAGCCTCTACTCCGAGATCAAGCCCAACCCCACGATTCAGAACGTCAAGGACGGCGTCGAGGCCTTCAAGGCCGCCGAGGCTGACGCTATCGTGACCATCGGTGGCGGCTCCTCCATGGACACCGCCAAGGCCATCGGCATTATTATCAACAACCCCGAGTTCGCCGATGTCCGCAGCCTCGAGGGCTTTGCTCCCACTAAGAACCACGCCGTGTTCACCATCGCTGTGCCGACGACCGCCGGTACTGCTGCCGAGGTGACCATCAACTACGTCATCACCGACCCCGAGAAGGTCCGCAAGTTCGTGTGCGTCGACACCAACGATGCCCCCGAGGTTGCTGTCGTCGATCCCGACATGATGGCTTCCATGCCCGCCGGCCTGACCGCTTCCACTGGCATGGACGCACTGACCCACGCCATCGAGGGCTACACCACCAAGGGCGCTTGGGAGCTCTCCGATATGTTCCACTTTGAGGCCATTAAGCTGATCAGCGAGAACTTGCGCGACTCCGTCGCCGAGGCCAAGTCCGGTCAGCCCGGCTCCGGCCGCGAGGGCATGGCTCTTGGCCAGTATGTCGCCGGCATGGGCTTCTCCAACGTTGGCCTGGGCATCGACCACGCCATGGCTCACACCCTGTCCGCTCACTACGACACCCCGCACGGCGTCGCCTGCGCCATGCTGCTGCCGATTGCCATGGAGTTCAACAAGCCGGTTTGCGCCGAGCGCCTGGCCAAGGTCGCCGTCGCCATGGGCGTTGACACCACGGGCATGAGCACTGACGGGGCCGCCGACGCCGCCATCGCCGCCGTCAAGCAGCTTTCCGCCGACGTGAACATCCCGCACGTCTGCGAGGCCATGAAGGCTGACGAGATCGAGGTCCTGGCTAAGGACGCCATGGCCGACGCCTGCTTCCCGGGTAACCCGCGCGAGGCGACGCTCGACGACGTCATCGAGCTCTTCAAGAAGATCTGCCCGGCTGCCTAGCCTAGTTTGGTGTTCTTTCGCCTGTAGGCGTATGGTCTTTTGACTTGCCGCTGGCCCCGCCGCGCTACGCGCGGCGGGGCTTTTTGTGCCTCGTCGATGCCCCGAGATGGGCAAAACCAAGGCATGCTGCCCGCTGCGGATAGGTGGTGCACTTCCCAGCGTGCATTTTTTGGGAGTATTCAGCAAGCTCTTAAGAATGCATAACGTTTTGAATGGCCCGTAGTGGTCCGCAGGCGCCCATCGACAGCCATTGTGGGCGGGCTATCGATGAGTGGAGGGGGTTGTTACTGAGTTTTTGCTTGGCGACGACCTGCAACACTGCTGTAACCGTGTCGTTTTGTCGTTCGCGATGGGGCCGTTGGGGCCCACGGTGCTGAATACTTCGTTTTTTGCACGGCCCAAGGTGGGGTACCCTGAGACGAAGCAAAAAGATTCCTCATTTCTATGCAGATACCGATAGGATTTATGCAAGATTGGGATTGTAAGCCGTGCGCGTGCGTAAAATCGGCGGGAGGACGTCTGGAGGTGGCTCGGCTCCCAGAGCCTTGCGCGTGCAGAACGGTTAAAATCGGGACTCGGTCTTAGTTTTGCTTGGAAGGATGCACATGGCTTCTGTAATCGATGCTTCTCTAGAGGAGACGCTCTCCTATATCGCGGGACAGCTTAAGACGCTGACTTCTATTGCTTCGCCTACGGGCTATACCCGTGCGGCGACTGATTATCTAATGGAAACGTTGCGCGATATGGGCTTTGGGCCCGAGCGCTCCAATAAAGGCAACGTGCTCGTTGAGCTTGGTGGTGAGGGTGAGCCGCTCGTACTGGCGAGCCATGTCGATACCCTGGGCGCCATGGTGCGTTCCATTAAGGACAATGGCCGCCTGCGTCCCACGACGCTTGGTGGGCACCAGTGGTCTACGGCCGATGGCGAGAACTGCACAGTCTACACGCGTGACGGTAATGTCTACACGGGCGTGGTCCTCAATACCGAGCCTTCGGCGCATGTGGCCGATGAGCCGGTCAAGACCATCGAGAAGAACATGGAAATCCTGCTCGACGAGAACGTTGACAGCAAGGACGATGTGCTCGAGCTGGGTATTCAGACCGGCGACATCATCGCTATGGACCCGCGCACCACGGTGACGGAGAGCGGCTACATCAAGAGTCGCTTCCTTGACGACAAGCTGTCCGCGTCGATTCTGCTGGGTCTGGCCCGCGCCGTTGCTGACGGCGAGGTGTCGCTTTCGCGCAAGGTGTCGCTGCTCTTTACGGTGTACGAGGAGGTCGGTCACGGCGGCGCCTTTGTGCCGGCCGACACGCGCGAGATGATCAGCGTGGACATGGGCTGCGTGGGCGACGACCTGGGCTGCACCGAGCGCATGGTTTCGATTTGCGCCAAGGATTCGGGCGGTCCGTACAACTACGACCTGGTAACCACGCTGTCCAACATCGCGCGCGAGCTGGAGCTCGATTACGCCATCGATGTGTACCCGCACTATGGCTCCGACGTCGAGGCCACGCTCTCGGCCGGCTACGACATTCGCCATGGTCTGATCGGCCCCGGCGTGTACGCGAGCCACAACTACGAGCGCAGCCACATCGACGGCGTGCGCAACACCTACGAGCTGGTTCGCGCCTACGTTCAGCGCTAGGGGAGTAGCTTGCGACTCGGCTGACCAATCGCTAAGGCCCGATTTCTCGGGCCTTTTTTCGCTTTGGGTTGTTTAGTATTATGATGCATGTAATCTATTAACTAAACGTTTAAATTACTTAACGAGGTGATGCGGTGTATGGATACGTCTGAGTACTTGTCTATGGGTGATGCTGCCCGCCTGCTGGGCGTTACGAAAGCCCGCATATCTCAACTTGCCGCATCGGGAACGCTCGCGTGCGATATTGTGGGCGGACGGAAGATGGTCGAGTACAATTCCGCGGTCGCTTATCAAAAGGTCCGCAAACGTGGACGCCGTCCTGCGGCCGATGTGGGGCGCAAGTTTACGCTGATGTCCGCCGATTACGAGGTTGCGCGTGTCTCATTTGATCCGACGCGTGAGTTTCCCTTCGAAATCGCCGAGGTACTCGATGCGCAGAGGATGCCGTTTGGCACGTGCTCGAGCTCTTCTCCTACGGTGAATAAACGGGAGCTCAACGTGTGGTGGAGCCATCGGTCGGTGCCCGATGTTCGCCCTGGGCTTATTTCGCGCTACCGCGAGCTGGGGATTGCTAACGGCGTTGAGGTTCCGGTTCGGTGCCTGGGCCTATCACTTTCGGATTGTTATTGGCTGCGGCCGGCAGAATGCGACGGGTTCGAATGGCGAAACCTCAATTACTTCGAGAACGATTTTGAGCGATCGGCGTCCGAAGAGCGTTCGGGTTGGCTGGAAGGCATCGGTCTTAAAAATCCCGACAACACATCCGAGGGCGAGCTTCCTAAATCGTGGATGATTCGCAACGGTGTTCGCGTTCTGGTCAAGGGGTGCGGCATGGACGACCAACGGCCCTTTAACGAGGCGGTTGCAACGGCCCTGCATCGTCGCTTGCTGTCGGAGGGCGAGTTTGTTCCTTATACGGTTGAGCGGATGTTCGATGGCCCTGTGTGTCTGTGCGACGACTTTCTTGACGGCCGCGAGGAATACGTTCCGGCTGTTTCCGTTAAGGGCGCACTTGGTAGCCAGCGGGGAAACTCGACGTACGACCGGTACTGCCGCTTCCTTGGTAAGCATGGAGCAGACGAGGCTGCCGTGAGAAGGTCTATGTCGCAGATGATTGTCTGCGATGCCCTTTTGGCCAACAGCGACCGCCATTGGCGAAACTTCGGCATCATCCGCAATGTCGACACCCTGGAGATAAGGCCTGCCCCGCTGTTCGATAGCGGCAACTGCCTGTGGTACAACGTATCAACTGCCGTGCTCGCAGCTGGGGAGTTTGGGTTTTCCGCTAAGCCGTTTGGGCCCGACCCTTCCGTCCAGCTGGCGCTTGCGGACTCGGTCGATTGGTTCGATCCATCGCGGCTCAACGGATTTGTTGATGAGGCGATCGAGATTCTTTCGCAGAGCGAATGGGCGACGGCGGAGGGTCGACTCGAGGCCATTTGCCGCGGCCTCGAGCGTCGCGTAATCGAGGTTAGTGCCGCTGTTGAGGTGCTTCGACACGTGCAGCGATAAACCTGCGGCTACTTAAGTGCGCCGGTCACCGTACCGCCACCCAGGACGATGTCGCCGCGATAGACGACGACGGCTTGGCCGGGGGCGATGGCTCGTTGCGGCTCGTCAAAAGTTAGCAGCATTTGTCCGTCGGCGTCACGCGTAAGGGTCGCTGCCTGGTCCTTTTGACGGTAGCGGTACTTGGCACCTACGCGAATGCCGCCGGCGTCGAGCTCCGCCTCCATGCGTGCGTCCGGCGCGCTCCAGATCCACTCATCGGCCGTGAGGGCAGCGGCGGTCAGGTCCTCGGCCTCACCCAGATGCACGGTGTTGTTGGCGGCGTCGACGCCCGTCACATACACGGGATGCGCCATCGCGACGCCCAGGCCCTTGCGCTGGCCGATGGTGTAGCGCAGCGCGCCGTTGTGGTGCCCGACCACGCTGCCGTCGCGCCACACAATGTCGCCCGGTGCAGCGGCATGTCCGCAGCGGCGCTCGATATAGCCTGCGTAGTCACCGTCCGCGATAAAGCAGATGTCCTCGCTTTCGGCCTTCTGGGCGTTGGTAAAGCCCTGCTCGGCGGCTATGCGGCGCACGTCGCGCTCTTTGTCCAGGCCAGCCAGCGGAAAGATCGTGTGCGCCAGGCGCTCCTGCGTAAGTGAATACAAAAAGTAGCTTTGGTCCTTTTTGGGGTCCTCGCCGCGATGTAGCTGCCAGGTGCCGTCTGCCGCCTGGCTTGTTTTGGCGTAATGTCCCGTTGCGATGTAGTCGCAGCCCATGTCCAGCGCCGCATCGAGCAGTGCGCCAAACTTAATGTGGCGGTTGCAGATAATGCACGGGTTGGGCGTCAGCCCCTCCTGGTAGGCGTTCACAAAGCGCTCGATAACACTGCGGTCGAAGGTCTGCTGCAGGTCGAGCACATGATGGGGTATCCCCAGACGCTCGGCGACCGCCTTCGCGTCGGCGATGTCGCGGCCGACCTTACTCATGCCCGTGGCGGGGTCGGGTGCGGGGCAGGTGAGGCGCATGGTGGCACCGACGCATTCGTAGCCCTGGCTTTTGAGCAGGTACGCGGTCACGCTGGAATCGACGCCGCCGCTCATGGCGACGAGCACGCGCTTGTTGTGCATGGGGAGGTTCTCCTTGGTGGCATGTGGCCAAAAAAGAAAAGCGGCGCGGGAGGCTGGTTCCGCGCCGCAGACATTGTAGCAAGTTCGGGCGTCGTGTGGGACACCCTAACGAGATGGGCTCAGGCGGCCAGAAGAGAGGGTAGACCGGCGTGCCTTGGGCCTATCGACAAGTGACGGGCCCTTAGTCCTGGAAGAGCGCCGTGGACAGGTAGCGCTCGCCGGTGTCGGCAAGCAGGGCCACGATGGTCTTGCCCTCGTTCTCGGGGCGCTTGGCCAGTTGCAGTGCGGCCCACACGGCGGCACCGGACGAAATGCCCACGAGCACGCCCTCCTTGTGGCCCACGGCGCGGCCGGTGGCAAAGGCGTCGTCGTTCTCGACGGGGATGATCTCGTCGTAGACCTGGGTGTCGAGGACGTCGGGCACAAAGCCGGCACCGATGCCCTGGATCTTGTGCGGGCCGGCCTGGCCCTTAGAGAGCACCGGTGAGGTGGCGGGCTCAACGGCGACGACCTGAATCTCGGGGTTCTGCTCCTTGAGGAATTCGCCCACGCCGGTCACGGTACCGCCGGTGCCAACGCCGGCGACGAAAATGTCGACCTGGCCGTCGGTGTCGTCCCAGATCTCGGGGCCGGTCGTGGCCTTGTGAATGGCCGGGTTGGCGGGGTTCACAAACTGGCCGGCGATGATGCTGTTGGGAGTCTCCTTCTGCAGCTCCTCGGCCTTGGCGATAGCGCCCTTCATGCCCTTGGAGCCGTCGGTGAGCACGAGCTGCGCACCGTATGCTTGCATCAGCTTGCGGCGCTCGACGGACATGGTCTCGGGCATGGTGATGATCACCTTGTAGCCGCGGGCGGCCGCCACCGAGGCGATGCCGACGCCGGTGTTGCCGCTCGTGGGCTCGATGATGGTGTAGTCGCCGCCGCGCACGAGCTTGCCGGCCTTCTCGGCCTCGTCAATCATGTTCTTGGCGACGCGGTCTTTAACGGATCCGGCGGGGTTGAAGTATTCCAGTTTGACGAGCACGCGAGCCTTGAGGTCCTCGTCGGCCTCAAAGTGGGTGAGCTCCAGAAGCGGGGTGTGGCCGATAAGCTGATCGATGGACGTGTAAACCTTGCTCATGGTGAACCTCCAAAGTGTTCAAGTTGCTGGTTGCCGTATGGTTTTACGGCGTGTCTAGCAGCCAAACCCATAAACCTTATAGGTTGTTCGTTTAGCTGTTGGCAAGCATAGTAGACACTAAAGCCTAGTAATGCAATAGGAAATAGAAGATTATTACGAGTCGATTAACCATCTTGACCGGAACGGGTATTTTCAAACCCATTTTTTCGGCTAGAATTTCAACGGACTAAAAGACCGAAAGGCAGCAATATATATGTTGGTTTCTACTAAGGGCAGGTACGCCCTGCGCGTTATGGTCGATCTGGCCGAGCACCAGGCGGCCGGTCGCATCCCGCTCAAAGAGATCGCGGCGCGACAGGGGATTTCCGAGAAATATCTCGAGAACATCTTGGCTACGCTCGTGCGCGCCAACATGCTTTCGGGCATGCGTGGCAAGGGCGGCGGCTATGTGCTCACACGCCCGCCCGAGCAGTACACGGTGGGCGAGATCTTGCGCCTGACCGAGGGCAGCCTGGCGCCGGTCGCCTGTCTGGATGGCGACTGCAAGGGTTGCTCGCGATCTGATGAGTGCCCCACGCTCGACGTGTGGAAGAACCTGGACAAGCTCATCAACGATTACCTCGACGGCGTGACGCTCGATCAACTTGTCGCTCCCAACCATGGCTACGACTATGTCATCTAACCCACGCCTGCCATGTGGGGACGGGGTGGAAATGGTAGATTTTCTTGCCCTCTGAGACTTGGCAAATAAGAAGGCCGCCCATTTTTGCGATGGGCGGCCTTTGATTTGGTCCGATGCGTTTGCGTGTCGGGGGCGTTCTACTCTTCGGCAATACTATCGAGGATGCTGCGCATGATGGACACTAGGATGCTGCCCATAAAGGCCGAGCCAAAGCCGGCGATGGAGATACCGACGCCCAACAGGTTGACCGACAGGTAGCTGGCGAGCTCCAGCATAAAGCTGTTGACTACAAGCTGAAAAATACCCAGCGTAATGATCGTGAGCGGCAGCGAGATGACCGTCAGGAACGGCTTGACGAGCGAATCGACGATGTTGAGGAACAGTCCCACGAAGGCGAAACAGACCCAGGCCTCGGCAAAACCGAAGGGCTGGATGCCGGGAACGAGGAACGTGGCAATCGCAATGGCGATCGAGGTAAAGAGCCAGTTAAGCATAAAGCGCATGGTGTGAATCCTTTCTTGCGCATGGCGTGGTGAAGGAGCGTAAGGGGCACATGCCTTTGCAACTTGGATGGGTGCGGGGCACGGTCCTGTTTGGGCGCCCATTGTCTCAGATATTCGTGGAGCTTGCGTGCGCATTCGGTTTCAAAACGGCGTTCGTCCTAGAAAACGCGCCGCTGGCAGAGAGTTTTGCCGCTTTAGTTTGGTGGTGTGCTAAACTGCTACGGGCAAAAGCCACAGGCGTTGCCCTATTGCATAGAACGGGCGAACGATGCCCGATGTCAGTATCAACTTCGATGCCTTTTGGCGGGTTTGGCGGTGATCGATGAATATCGAGAACATGTTTGACAAGCCTGATGTCAAGCAGCTGGTCCACGCATTTAGTCTTTTGGATGACGAGAAGGATATCCAAGCGTTTTTGACCGATATCTGCACGCCGCGCGAGATCTGCGATCTTTCGCAACGTCTGCAGGTTGCGCGCTATCTGGATGAGGGCGAGCCTTATGTTGAGGTTCAGGCCCGCACCGGCGCTTCGTCCACCACGGTGAGCCGCGTGTCCAAGGCGCTCAACGGCGAGTACGGTGGCTATCGCAAGATCCTCATCAAACTGGAGGATGGCGAGTAGGCCAGCGGCAAAAATAAATTGCGCAGAACCGTCCCTTCGGGGGCGGTTTTTTGATCCCTTGGGGACGGAGGAAATCTGTTGGCGTGGGGCAAATCTGTCCGCGTGGGCGGGTAGGATGGATGCATTGATTATTGCGAACAGTTTGAGCGGAGGACCATGCCTGTTCGAATCTATACCACCAATGCCGGCACGGATTTGAGCGATGCCGAGGCGGCGCTGCTCGCCGACCTTGTTGCCCGCCATGGGCGCGCCGTGCTGCTGGCGCCAGCGTTTGCCGAGCTCGACCTGTGCCGTCATGATGCGGCGGAAGCCGGCGTTTCGCTGGGTATTGACTACAAGACGCCTACATCGTGGCTTCGCTCGCTTTGGGAGCTTTTGGGCGACGGGCGCGGTTTCGTCGACAACCTGCAGCGCCAGATGCTGTTTTCGGACATGGTAGCGCGTCTCGACGACGCCGACCTGCAGCCGCTTTCGCGCAGCCAGGGCACGGTGCGTATGCTCGCGCGTATGGCTCGCGATGTGCTGCCGGGTGTGGCAGGGACAGGTGCCGAGCGTTGCTGCGACAACGTTTGCAAGCCCAAGCCCAGAAGCGACGCCGAGGCTCGCGTGTTTGAACTTTTGTGCGCCTATGCGAGCGGCTTGGACCGTCGAGACATGGTCGAGCCCTGCGAGGCGGCTGACATTATGGCCGGTGCCCTGGCCGATAACCTGCCGGCGTGCACCCGCGCCGCATGCGTGCGCGGTATCACGTCGTTTACGCACGGCCTGCTCGAGTTACTGTCTGCCGTGGCGAACAATGGGGGAGAGGTCGTCGTGCTGCTTGCCCGCGAGCAGGCGGCGATGCGCGAGGACCTGGCTGCCGCCTTTGATGCCCGCGGTGTGCTGTTTGAGGCCGCCCCGTTGGGGGAGAACGCCGGCGCGTCCGAGACCGCTTCTGTGCCTGCCGCTCGGCCTATTTTTATAGAGGTGGCCGGCCCCCATGCCCGCGCCCGCGCTTATGTGGATGCTCTTGAGAACCTGGTCGCGGCATGTGAGGAGTCCGTGTCGCGCGACGGCGCCGCGACAAACTCCGACCCCACGCGTGTGCTCGTTGTTTCCGCCCGGGCACCCCAGCTGTTCGGCGAACTCGCTGCCCGTTTGGCGGCGCGTCACATTGCGGCCGAGACGACTGAGTTCACGGCGTTTTCCCAATCCATTGCGGGCAAGCAGTTTGCGGCGCTTGCCGGCCTGATCGAGCGCATGAAGGCCGCCGATGAGTTCACGGCGTCAAAGACCGAATGGTGGCCCGCGCCGGAGCTTACCGACTGGATCTACAGTCCGCTTTCGGGCGCCGATGCCGCCAGCGCGCGAACCTTCGATAAGAACATGCGCCTGTCGCGCAGCAAGACTACCGCGGGCGTTAAGAGCCTGCTGCAGAGCGTCCAAGGCCAGGTGAGGGGCGTGCGCAAGGCGGCGAGCGACGAGAACTGGTTTAAGAACGTGCCGTGTGTGGTTTCGGACGTGTTCCAGGCGCTGTGGCGTGACAAGCCCGTGACGGCGCTCAAGGCCATGTTTGCCGTTGCCGAGGCGTTGCCCGATCGCTCGCTGGGCAGCTTGGATGGCCAAGCCCGTCGCCAGGCGGAGGTGGCTCTGCTGCGCCACGTCATCGACATCCTTATGAACGATGCTCGCGCGCTCGACGTATCGCAGGCCGCGACCGTGCCCGTGCTCGATGGCATTCGCACCAAGGTAGACAAGCGTAGCACCGCCTACGATTACGAGACCTACGAGGTTGACCGTGCGCCACGTGCTCAGGTTCGTTTTGCTTCGCTTGCCGATGCGGCGGCTCTGCGCCCCGGCAGCTACGATGCCGTGCTGTTTGCCGATGTCGATCTGGACAGCTATCCGCTCTCACACGAGGAGGGGCCACTGGCCACGCTGACGGCGAGCCTTGGTCGCGAGGGCGTGACGCTTGAGCCTGCGGCCTTGCTGCGCGCACGCTTTGGCCGCGCGATGCAAGCGTCGCGTGGTCCGGTTGCGCTCGCCCGTGTGACCCACGATCGTCAAGCGCGCGAGTGCTATCCGGCGGCCGTGTGGACCGAGTTGCGGGCGCATGCCGAGGCCGCTAACGATGCTAAGGCCGCTGACGCCGACAAGACTGCTGACAACGCTAAGGCCGCTGGCGCCGACAAGGCGAAGTGCGTGGGTGAGGGCGATATCGTAAGGGACTTCGATCCCGCGGCAGGCGAAGGTCTTAGGCGCGAGCGCGTGACCTGCGAAGCTCCTCAGCATCTGAGCGATGAGGCCGTGCCGTATTTGGTCCTGCGCCGTCGTGACGGCGAGGGCGAGGGCGCGCCGCTTGTGCCGCGCCTGACGTCCGCCTCGCAGATCGAGGCCTATTCCACCTGCCCGCTGTGCTGGTTCGTCTCGTATCGCGTCAAACCCCAGTCGATCGACGCCGGCTTTGGCAACATGGAGAAGGGCAACTTTGTCCATGACGTGCTGGAGCACTTGCATGCCCGTCTGCCCCAGGTGGGCATGGAGCGCGTGACGCCCATGAATCTGCCGCGCGCGAAGGAGCTGCTGCACGAGGTCTTTGCCGAGACCCTGGCCGAGCACGCCGGCAAGCGCGGTACCGAGGGCCCGCTGGTGCCGCTCTCTCCAGTGGAGGAGCGCCAGGTGGCCGAGATTTTGCCGCAGCTGGAGGGCGTGCTTGCCTACGAGTCCGAGGCGCTTGCACCCTTTGCCCCGCGCTACCTTGAGTTCGCCTTTAATGAGCTTAAGGTCGAGTATGCCGGCTGGCCGCTTGGCGGGCGCATCGACCGCGTTGATGTGGATGCCGAGAATCGCGCCGTGGTAATCGACTATAAGCATCGTTCGGGTGTCGAGGAGTTTAAGCTCGCCGACCCCACGGTGCGCGACGAGGAGTCGGGCGAGGCCCCCATCGACGACCCGCGCTGGCTGCCGCCCCATACCCAGACACTCATCTACGCGCAGGCCATGCGTCGGGCGCTGGATCTGGATACCCGCGCCGCGCTCTATTTTTCGACCAAGGGCGGCAAGCCGGCGTTGCGCGGCGCCGCGAGCACCGAGCTGCTCGAGGAAGAGCGCGGCGACGGTCGCATCCCGGGCCTTAAGAAAGGTTTCCCCGGCGAGGGTGGCAGCATGGACTTCGATGCGCTGCTCGATCGCGTGGAGACCGGCATTGCCGAGCGCCTACGCGAGCTCGAGGCAGGCAACGTTGCCGCCGTCGACCCGACGTCGGCTCAGGCCGTGCATGCGCGCTGCTCGTATAACCACGAAGGAACGTTTGTAAGGAGGGACGTGTAGACCATGGATCTTTCGACTTTGATGCCGCAACAGCTGCAGATCGTCAAAACGCTCGACCGTCCGCTGTTTGTTTCGGCAGGTGCCGGTTCGGGCAAGACCTTTACCCTCACGCGCCGCATCGTCTACGCGCTCTCGCCCGAATCCGGTCCGTTCGTTGAGCATCTGGACCAGGTGCTCGCCATTACCTTTACCAAAGATGCCGCGGCCGAGATTTGCGACCGCGTGCGCCGTGCGCTTATCGACGAGGGTATGGACGAAGAGGCCCTGACCGTCGACGACGCTTGGATCTCGACCATTCACGGCATGTGTTCGCGTATCCTGCGCGCGCACGCGCTGGAGCTGGGCATCGATCCCGAGTTCACGGTGCTTACCGATACCGATGAGCTTATGGATCAGGCTGTCGAGCATGTGCTGGGGCGCGCGACGGCGCCCGATGCCGCGCCTGAGCTCGCCGCCCCGCTTAAGGCCCTCTACGCTTGGTATCCCATGGCGGGCGAGGGCGGGCCGTTTGGCGCCGGTACCACCATCAAAGGGCTGGTGCGCGACCTGCTGGAGCTATCGAGCCAGCTGCCGGGCGGCATGGACGATGTGTGCGTGGCACGCGGCCAGGCTGACACCTCTGCGCTTGCCGACGCCTATCGCGCGGCGTTGGGTGCGAGCAAGGCCGCGACCGAGAAAGCGCAGGTGGCGCTCGACGCCATCGACGCGTTCGAGGCGAGCGGCAAAACGATGGAGGATGCGGCGCGACTCATGATGTCGTGCAGCATGCCTCGGGCGAGCAAGGCGTTCCCTAAGGAACAGGTGGAGCTGCTCAAGGCCGAGGCTGCCGATGCATTTATCAATATCGTGCTGGCCTGTGGTGGTCCCGCGCTTGATGCGCTGGTGGGGCTTGCTCGTGCTGTGGAGGCGGAGTACCGTGCGCTCAAGGCCGGCCAGTCCGCGCTTGATAACAACGACCTGCTGCGCATGGCGTACGAGGCGCTGCGCGATTATCCCGCCATCCGAGCGGCCTATGAGGGTCGCTTTAAGATGGTCATGATCGATGAGTTCCAGGACACCGATCAGATGCAGGTCGATTTGATTCGTTACCTGACGGGCGCGGGGGAGCGCGCGCTGTGCACCGTAGGCGATGCGCAGCAGTCGATCTACCGCTTTCGTGGTGCCGAGGTCGAGGTATTCCGTCGCCAGGAGCGCAAGGTGGGCTCCTCTGCTGCGTCCGAGACGGCTGCCGCGTCCGATGCCCCCGCTGGCGAACTCGTCAAACTCGTGCGCAACTTCCGCAGCCACGACGAGGTGTTGCGCTACGTAGCGCGCGTCTTTGACGGCGACACCGGTGGTTTGATGCAGGGGTTCTTGGATCTTGAACCGAGCGACAAACGCGAGGACAAGCTCAAGGCGAAGGCATCGCGCCGCCAGGCGATCTTCGTTGCCGGTGGCAGTACGCAGGAGCGAACGCAGGCGAAAGCTCGCGCGATTGCGGAGCGATTCCAAGCACTCGTTAAAGCGGGCCAGCCCCAGGGCGGTATGGTGCTGCTGCTGGGGCGCATGACCAATGCCGATGTCTATGCCCAGGCTTTCCGCAACCAGGGGCTCGACTGCGTCATCGCGGGCGGCTCGGTTTTTGCGCAGGCTGCCGAGGTGCAGACGGTGCGCGCCCTAGTCTGCACGCTTGCCAATCCGGCCGATACGGCGCAGGGCCTCATGCCGCTGCTGGCATCGCCGATGTTTGCGCTGGGCGCCCAGGAGTTTTTGGCGCTGGCGACCAAGCTTGACGATCAGACGGGGGAGACCTCGCGCCGCAACATCGATGCGGGCATCATGAGCGATTCCGATGTGCCGGGTTTGCAAGACTTGCCGCTCGTGACGCGCGCCCGCGAGGTGCTGCGGTATGCGCTTCGTCGCGTGGGCCGCGATTCGTTCGCCGCCATCGCGCGCGATACTGTCAACGCCTCCGGCTGGTTCGTGCGCCTGGCGAAGCGCGGCCCCGAGGGCAAGGCCATTGCCGCCAACGTGCTCAAGGCGCTCGACGCCGTGGCCGAGGCAGAGGCCGAGTTCGGCAACTCGCCGCGTTCCATCGCGCTGGCCTTTGACCGCTTCTTGGCGGGCAAGGAAGCCCCGGGTGCCCTCAACGAGGAAGGCGACGGCGCGGTGCGCATCATGACGGTGCATGCCTCCAAGGGTCTGGAATATCCGGTCGTGGCGGTCGCCGAGTGCTTTGGCGTGCGTAAGTCCTCGGGTGCGGCACAGATGGGTCGCGTCGAGGGCGGAGCGCAGGTCGTGGCACTGCCGGCACGCTTCGACGGCGTTAAGCTTGCCGACGGTACCTTTGTGAAGGGCGACGACGTCAAAAAGCAGTTTGAGCACGCGTTTAAGGGCAAGGGCACGTCGCTGTGGCTGCCGCCGGAGCTCATGGAGGACGTCTGTGCGACGGGTTCTCCCGCCGAGGCATTCGTTCGCCTGCGCAACGACGACCTGCAGCTTTCGTTCGAGGAGCGGGCTCGTCTGCTCTATGTCGCCATGACGCGTGCGCGCGAGCTGGTGATCTTGGCGATGGATGCCGGCGTGAGCCGCGGCAAGGTGACGGCGCCGACCTTCGACGTCGAGACCGATCTGACTTACGACGTTCTGCGCCGTATTTTGCCGACCGACGCTCTGGACATGCCGCAGCTCGATGCCGACCGCCTGGTGTTCGACAACTCCCAACCGGGCGACTACGAGCTCATTTCGCTTTCGGACTTTACCTTTGGCGAGCAGGCGTTTGAGGCCAACGCTTCGCTAGATGCCGAGGGCAGGCTCGTTCGTGGCGATGTCGATACAGATGCTGCCGACGATTCGGCCAGTACAATCGTCCCCGGTCCTGCCGACCCCAAGCCCGATTCGTTTGAGCTTGTGTATCCCCAGGCAGTGGGCGTGCGCATGGGCATCTGTCCGTTCCCGGCGCGTGACTCGTATAGCTACTCGTCAATCGCCGCGGCACTCCATGCCGAGACGGAAGACCGTGCCGCCGAGGCTCGTGTTCCCATGGATGAGTCCGGCGATGATGCAGAGTCGGATGGCTCGGAGATGGCCGATGCAGACGTGGCTGCTGTCGAGCCCGTCGGCAATCCCATGGCCTTGGGTTCGGCCTTCCACGCCGCCTGCCAGTGGCTGATCGAGATGGGTGCCGATGCGCTGCCCGCTGAGCGTGCCGATGCACTGACGCGCCTGTGGTGCCTGACGCCGGAGCAGCGCGAGCGCTTCGACGTTGCCCTGGACCGCTGGCTCAAGTCGGCTGTTCGTGCCGACCTGCTCGCGTGGCCGTGCGTTCGCGCCGAGGTGCCGTTCTTTTCGCTGGGCTGCGAGGACGAGGACATCGCTCGCTACGGTGCATATGCCGAGGGCGCCATCGACGCTTTGGCGACGAACCCGGCGGATTCGTCATGCGCGCTGGTCATCGACTACAAGACGGGCGGCACGCCGGACGAGACGCCGGAACAGCTGCAGGAGAAGCATGCCCTGCAGGCGCGCGTCTACGCTGATGTTCTGCACAAGGCGGGCTTTGAGGCCGTGACGGTCAAGTTCGTCCGCGTGGAACAGGCCGATCCAGCCATCTTCGTCGAACCCGCCGAACCCCAAGTGGTCACCTACAACCTCTAGCCATCTCAGGCTTTACGGTGCTATTTGGTTAGTTTTGCGGACGTAAAGCCCTCGATCGTCCAAATGGCACCGCAACGCATGGGAGAGCCTGGGGCGGTACAATGGCTCGAACGGTTCAAACGAATAAGGAGCCATCATGCAGCTCACCAAAACGCTTAAGGTGACGCCGGAGGAGCTTTTTGACGCTCTGGCGGGGTCCATCATGCAGGATATCGAGAACGCCACGGGCAAGCGTCCCAGCCGCAACAAGCTCAACGGCTATAAGTACGAGAAGCGCGCCCAGTCCGCAAAAGGCAAGGCCAAGGGCACGGCGATCAAGGTTAAGATCAAGCACTTTGACTACCCGTGTCTCTATGAGGTCCGTTTTCAGTATGCGGCGGGCATCAATACCATGCGCTATGAGGTTGCACCTGCTGGCGATGGTGCCTGCGAGCTCACCTATACCGAGGATTTTCAGGGTGTGGGTGGCAACACGTCTGGCACGCGCGGCAAGCTCGGCCTCTTCTTCTATGAGCGCAAGCTCAAGGGCCACGCCAACCAGACGATTGATCAAATCGTCAAATACATCGAGGGTGAGCGCCGCGTAAAGGCTAATCCCGCCTTCGCCGATGATACTGCCGAAAACGCTTCGGATGTATTCCATTGATACCCTGTACAAAAGCTTTACCGCTCTTCACATCAACTGTGAACTCTTCAGGCTTCGAGTCGGTAGCGAGCGGCCCGACAAAATCAGTTGATGGAAGTGCCAAATGAATAAGAATGCCGCTACGCAGCTGCACATCTATTCCGCCTTTTTCGTTCTCGCGGGATTTGTTTTAAATCG
>UQPY01000035.1 GCA_900542965.1 uncultured Collinsella sp. | reverse complement strand
CATCCGGTTCCACCGGGCCGCGCGGCAAGGAGATATATTGCCAGACCGGAGGGGCCCCGTGGGCGGGAATCTGGGCGTACACATTTCCTACACATCTTTGAATCCGACTAACGTTTGCCAGCCGTTACCTACCGCTCGCCGAGCATCTCTTTATATAAGGCAGTCTCATGGTTAAAGCGGATACGTCCCCCTAGCTAAAGCACAGCCAGCATCGAGCAACTCATCACGTTCTTCCACCGAGAACCCCTCGGCGTAGACGCGCACCACTGGTTCGGTCCCGCTAGGACGGACCAGCAGCCACGTGTCATCCTCGAATGCCAAACGCAAGCCATCCATATGACTAACGTTTTGCGGCACCTTGCCACAAATCGACTTGGGGTTTACGCCCGGCAGCAGGGTTCGTAACGTTTCGGCATCTTCGGCCTCAAGGCGTAAATCGCGTCGACCGTAACTCGTCTTACCAAAACTGTCCTCGAGTTGGTCGACCAGAACGCCCAAAGGCGCGTCCGTCTTTGCCATAAGCTCACACAGAATTAGACAGGCGAGGATTCCATCGCGCTCGGGCATATGCGCAGCGATGCCGATACCACCGGCTTCTTCGCCGCCTATGAGGACGCCGCCCTTCTTCATCTCTGCCGCTATATATTTGAAACCGACCGGTTTGACGGTCACGCAGCAGCCAAGCGCCTCGGCAATGCGACGCACGAGCGTCGAGCATGAAAGATTGACGACGACGCGCCCCTCCAAATTACGAAATTGAACCAAGTCGCCCAAAACGAGCGCCATGATCTGATGCGGATGTATATATCTGCCGCGCTCGTCAACCGCACCGATACGGTCGGCGTCGCCGTCGGTCACCAGACCAGCGCAAGCTCCGTCATCGATAACCGTGCGCTCGCAAGCGTCCACCCAAGGCTCAACGGGGTCGGGGCAGATATCTTCTTGGTCAGACGCCTGCCCGGCGTGAATCTCGTGCACCTCAACGCCAAGCTCGCGCAGCAAGTCGGCTAGATAACCCTGGGCTGCGCCGCCCATGGGATCGACAACCACGCGCAGGTGCGCGTCGCGGATGGCTTCGGTATCGACAAACGATGCCACCGCCTGCATATAGTCAGGAATGATATCCGCGGTGCGATATTGCCCCTCGATCTCCATTGGCTCGGGAGCCATGGTCTCTTCGAGCTCTTCGATGACATCCTGGTTGGCGGTCGAGCCGTCACCCATGCGAATCTTGAGGCACAGATAACCCTGCGGATGATGGGACCCCGTCACCATGAGCGCGCCGCACGCCTCACCGTCATAAGCCGCCGCCCACGTAAGGGCAGGGGTCGGAACAGGTCGCGAAGCGAGCACGGCGTCCAGCCCGTGCGCTGCTAGCACGCCCGCCGCAAGCTCAGCGAACTCGCTCGCCAGGGGCCGGGTGTCGAACCCTATATATACCGTTTTGCCCGGATTGGTCTTTTGCCACAACTCGCCGACGGCATCGGCGATACGGGCAACGTTATCGGCAGTGAAGTCCTCATCGACGCGAGCGCGCCAACCGTCAGTTCCAAAATGAATTATCGCGCACACGCGCAGACACCTCACAGTGTTTGGATCATGGTACGCGTGAGGTATACCCGCAACACGCACTCGGCAACCTGCCGGCACCAGCATTCACCATTTGGGCAAATGCTGGCGAGGACATGCAAGCAATAAAAAAAACCGCCCCGGATGGAGCGGTTTTACCCTTTATATATCGAGCGCCTCGGCCATCGCTGCCGTAGTGATTGCTGTGGTTCCACAACAACTGCCCACCATTGCGGCGCCGGCATGTCTCCATTCGATGCATGCGCGCGCGAAAGCTTCGGGGTTCTCGTGCCATACGGGGCCATCCTGAGTCTGGACCGGATCGCCCACGTTGGGACGCACCGTGACGGGAGTAGTCGCCGATGCAACCATCCTGGGCACCGCCGCGTTCGCGGCCGCAAGCGAACAGCAATTAACACCAACCGAGTTTGCGCCGTGTTTTTCGGCGTACAAAACGGCTGCCTCGATGTTGAGGCCATCGCCCAACAGGTCGCCTTTGTCATCAACGACAAAACTCACCAGGACAGGCATGCCGTCAGCGGCATCTCGAGCGCCGGCAAGCATGGGCTGCAAATTACGGATAGACGTCACCGTCTCGATCAGCAGACCGTCAACGCCGGCATTGAGCAAGGCGTGCGCCTGTTCGCGCGCAATGCCTCGGATTTCACGATACTCGGCAGAGTCCTCGGCAAACCACTCAATACCGATCGGGCCCATCGAGCCCAGCAGCAGCTGAGGGTGCGCCTGGCGGGCATCGTCGACGGCCCCGCGATTGACCTCCGCCACGGACGGCGCAATCTGGTCGTGCTTGAGGGCATAGCTTGATGCCTGAAAGGTGTTGGTAATGAGCACCTGCGCGCCGGCGGCGACATACAAGCGATGGATACGAGAAACGGCCTGCGGCTCTGCCAGATTCCAAAACGCCGGTGGAATGTCGGCGGCATCGTACTCACTCAACAAGACACTGCCCATGGGGCCCTGCGCCAACAAGGTCTCGCTCGACAAGCGGCGCGCAAGTTCCTCGGCACCAAAGCGGTTGTAATAACTCGTATCCATATATATCCCGCTATTCCTCGACGCTGATTCCCTGCTTTTCGAGATAGGCGAGCCAGCGGCTCATCGTGTCCTCGGATAGCGCATGCTCCATCATGCAGGCCTCGGAATCGGCTCGCTCAAATTCGACACCGAGCTCCTGAACCAAAAACGTACGGATGAGGCGATGACGGTACCAGATAGCCGTGCCAACCTCGCGGCCGCGATCGGTCAGGATTACCTTGCCGTAGTGCGATTGCTCGACAAGCTCGGATGCCTTGAGCGCCGAAACCGCTTTATTGACCGATGCCTTGGAGACGCCAAGGCGCTGCGCGATGTCGACCGATCGCACGCCGTTGGTTTCCCCCTCTTCGCTTTCAATGCGAACCATGCACTCCAAGTAGTCTTCGTTCGCCACCGTCAGATGTAGTTCGCGCGAGCTATTTGTCGTATCCATGATCTTCCGTCCCTTCTGCATTCAATGGCTGATTCTACCCCATCCAAGCGTCGTGGTATGCCGTGGCATACCGTGCTAGAGTTCTTGTTGCACACGACGACCAAGATTGGAGCGGTCTTTATGGAAAACACCACCACGAGCCCCGATGTCCTCGAGCGCTTTTTGCGCTACGTCCAGATCAACACGCAGTCCGAGGATGCAAACTGTGACCAGGTACCCTCGAGCGCCGTTCAGTTTGATCTTGCCAACGTACTGGCTGAAGAACTGCGCGAGCTTGGTGCGGAAGATGCCCACGTGACCGAGCACGCCTATGTCTGCGCGCATATCCCCGCAAGTGTGGGCGCTGAGGACAAGCCCGCCCTGGGCCTGATCGCCCATCTCGACACCACCGAAGTTGCACCGGGCGCCGGCGTGAAGCCGCACATCGTACACTACGAAGGCGGCGACCTGGTCTGCGGCGCGGTTGACGGTAAGCCCGTTGCCATGAGCACCGCCAAGCTTCCCGCCCTGAATGACCTCGCGGGTGAGGACTTGGTCTGCAGCGATGGCACCACGCTGCTGGGCGCCGACGACAAGGCGGGCGTCGCCGAAATCATGGCGCTCGTCGCGCGTATCGCCCAGAATCCCTCGCTGCCCCACCCCGCGCTCGGCATTTGTTTCTGCCCCGACGAGGAGATCGGCCACGGCGCCGAGCTGCTGGATATTGAAGCCTTTGGTTGCAAGTACGCCTACACGGTCGACGGTGGCCCCGTCGGCGAGTTGGAGTGGGAGTGCTTTAACGCTGCCGAGGCGACCGTTCGCTTTGAGGGCCAGTCCATCCACCCCGGCGACGCCAAGGGCCGCATGGTCAACGCAGGCAATCTGTTCTGCGACTTTAACGCGCTGCTCCCCTATGCGCAGCGCCCGGAATACACGGAGGGCTACGAGGGCTTCTATCATCTTGAGGGTGTATCTGCGACTGTCGATCACGCCACGGCGCGCTATATCGTTCGCGACCACGATGCCGCCAAGTTCCAGCAGAAGCTCGAGCTGATTGATTCCGCCGCAGCACTGCTCAACCAGCGCTTGGGCGAGGAGCGCGTGACGGTTGAGATCAAGCAGCAGTACCGTAACATGGCCGAGATCGTCCGTGACTACCCGGAGCTCATTGATGTTGCCAAGGAAGCCTACCTTGCCTGCGGCGTTGAGCCCCAGGTGCTGCCGATTCGCGGTGGCACCGACGGCGCGCAGCTGTCGTTCCGCGGTCTGCCCTGCCCCAACCTTTCCACCGGCGGCTATTGCTACCACGGCGTCAACGAGTTTGTCCCGGTCAGTTCGCTCGTCAAGATGACCGACGTGCTCCAGGAGCTCGTCGCCCGCTTTGCATAAGGAACTCGAACAATCTAGGTAAGCAAAACCGCCCCGTCCTCAAAAACCGAGAACGGGGCGGTTTTTGGTGGCAAGGGGAGTAGTCAGCACCGCAGGTTGAGCCAACGTCAGCGAGCGACGTCCAAGGTGAACAAGTTGGCATGAAAAAGGCAGGGCATTGACCTTCTGGTCATGCCCTGCCTTTTGAATGACAAATTGTCACCTTGGGCGGCGCGCAGCGTCGAGCCGTTACGGCGTTTGGTAAAACGCCGTAACTTTTTTGATCATGCCGCCGAAGTTGAAAGGCAGATTGCCGCTCTGGCGGGTTTGCAGCGTCAAGCGGTTACGCGGTTTGGTAAAACCGCGTAACTCTAGTAATTGGCCTCGTAGCCGTTGCCGTCGCCGGTGGGCTCTTCGTAGTAGTCCGAATCGCTCGAATCGCTTGAGCCATCGGAATCGTCAGAGCTGACCGATGAGGTTGCGGTACTGTTTGCGTAGTCGTCAGACGTGTTGTTGTTCAGGTCGCCGATCGTAGAGCTGGAACCGTCGGAAAGACCCATGGTGTTGGGACCCTTGGGATCCTTGCCGGCATCGACGCGCTCCATCATTTCCTTGAGCTCGTCCTCGTAGACAAAGACGTAGCTCACACCGTCGATCATGGTGCTGTCGTCGGCGTACGAGGGCAGGTTGGCCGAGTAGATTCCGTCGACATCCATACCGCGCATGGCATTGACCGTAGCCACGATATCCTGAACGCTCATATCGGTTACGAGCATATCGGACAGCGAATTAACCAGGCCAAAGATCTTCGTGGCATCGAAGTTATTGAGAATCTGGTTGGCAAGGGCGCCAAGCACCTGACGCTGGTGGCGCATGCGCGTGTAATCGCCGTCGGCATAGGTGTAGCGGCAGCGGGCATAGGTAAGGGCGGTGGCACCGTCCATATGCTGCTGGCCAGCGGTAATCTTAATATCCAGGTGCTCGGGGTCGTCAACATCATCGGTTGCGTTAATGTCGATACCGCCAACCGAATCAATCAGCGCCTGCATACCGTCGAAGCTGACCTCGGCATAGTGGGAAATCTGAACACCGCACAGCTCGTTGACCGCCTCGACCATGGCCTCGGCGCCGCCAACGGTATGGCAGGCGTTGATCTTCATGGTCTCGCCCTTGTACTCGACCTTGGTGTCGCGCGGAACGGAAATGAGCGTCGCCTGCTTTTGCGTGGGGTCGATGCGTGCCAGGATAATCGAGTCGGCACGATACGTATCCTCGCCCGGACGGCCGTCGGTGCCAAGAAGCAGCACGTAGAACGGATCCTTTGCCTCATCGGTGTCAACCAGAACCCGACGCAGATTGTCGGTAATGACATTAGAATCGCCGAGCTTGCCCATAATGGTGGCAAACCACAGGCCGGCAGCGGTAGTGGCACTCAGCAGCACGCCAAGCACGACAATGAGCGCGACGTGACGAATCGTGTGGCTACGGCGACGTTGACGAGCGCGCTCGGAATAGCGAGCCACGTTATCGCGACTGTAGATCTTGGCCTGCGCACCAGTTGAGGGTCTTCGGGCGGTGGTATCCGCGAGGGGCTTTTTATTAAACATAGGCAACCTGTATTAGTAGATGACGGGATCGGGGACGGTAGCATGCTCGACATGCGCGCCGAGCGCCTGCAGCTTTTCGACAAACTGCTCGTAGCCGCGCTTGATATGATGGATGGCCGAAACCTCGGTCGTCCCGTCGGCGATCAAGCCCGCTACGACGAGGGCCGCTCCGCCACGCAGATCGGGCGAGGTAACCTGTGCACCCGAGAAGCCCTTGACGCCATGAATCATGGCATGATGGCTCTCGATACGAATGTCGGCACCCATGCGCACCAGCTCAGAGGCAAACATAAAGCGATTCTCGAAGATGTTTTCGGTAATAACGGAACTGCCGTCGGCAAGGGCGGAGAGCACCATAATCTGCGCCTGCATGTCGGTCGGGAAGCCGGGGAACGGAAGCGTCTGGATGTCGACCGGCTTGATACGCTCGGCACGATTTACATGGACGCCATCCTCGACGCGCTCGCAGTCGATACCCATGAGCTCCATCTTCTTGAGCACCATGCCCAAGTGAATGGGGCAAAAGCCCGTGACATCGACACCGCGATCGTCGGCCATCAACGCACCGGCAACGATAAAGGTACCGGCCTCGATGCGGTCGCCCACCACGCGATGGGTAACGGGATGGAGCTCTTCCACGCCTTCGATAGTCACGACGGGCGTACCGGCGCCAACAATCTTGGCGCCCATCTCGTTGAGCATGTTGGCGAGATCGACGATCTCGGGCTCGCGGGCGGCATTGTCGATAACCGTGGTACCCTTCGCGCGCACGGATGCCATAATGAGGTTCTCGGTCGCACCGACACTGGCGAACTCGAGCGTGACGGTGGTACCGCGCAGACCTTGGGGCGCATTAGCGTTGATGTAGCCGTGGGCGGTATCGAACTCAACGCCCAGGGCCTCGAGACCCAGAATGTGCATATCGATCTTGCGAGCACCCAGGTTGCAGCCGCCCGGCATGGCAATCTTGGCGCGATGGAAGCGGCCCAGCAGGGGTCCCATGACGGCGGTGGAAGCACGCATCTTGGCAACGAGCTCGTAGGGGGCCTCCCAAGAATCGACCTGAGAGGTATCAATCTCGAGCGTGTGCTCGTCGAGAACATCGATCGTAGCGCCCATGCCCTTGAGCACCTTGCCCATCACGTGGACATCGGAAATATCGGGCACGTTCTGCAGCGTCGTCTTGCCCGGCGCCAGAAGCGTTGCCGCCATGAGTTTGAGCGCGGAGTTCTTAGCACCCGAGACGGGCACGGAGCCTCCGATGGCGTGGCCACCCTCAACGCGGATAATATCCAAGGTCTACCCTTTCAAAAAGCATGCCCGGGGTGGCTAGGCCATCCCGGGCATGATGTGTTCGCAAATGGTCGAACGCTAAATCGTTTGACTATTGGGCAAGCTTGAGCTTACACCATGCGATTTCATTATAGAGGTAGGCGCGGCGTGCATCATCCTCCGACAAATTACCCAGCTTCTCTTCAAAACCTTGAATATCAGCTTTAACCTTGTCGGCATCGACGGTCGCCAAATCGCAAGCGCGCTCGGCGAGAACGGTCACGACATCGTCCGCAACCTGGGCATAGCCGCCGGCCACGGCAAACGTGTGGTCGACAGTGCCCATGGCCTTATCGGAAACGCGAACGTAACCGCGGTCGATCGTGCAGATCTCGCTGGAGTGAGCAGGCAGAACGCCAAACTCGCCATCCGTGGACGGAATCGACACAAACGCAGCGTCGCCCTCATAGGCGCAGCTCACGGGGCACACGATGCGGATACGCATAACCTACTTCTCCCCCATCTTGCGGGCGCGCTCGCGCACGTCCTCAATTGTGGAAGCATAGCGGAAAGCCTGCTCGGGCAGGTCATCGGCCTTGCCGTCGACAATCTCGGCGAAGGAGCGGACGGTATCCTCGACGCGGACGTAGACACCGGGGTTACCGGTGAACTTCTCGGCGACGTGGAAGGACTGCGAGAGGAACTGCTGAATCTTACGAGCGCGGTTGACCGTAAGGCGCTGCTCCTCGGACAGCTCGTCCATACCCAGAATGGCGATGATGTCCTGAAGGTCGGAGTACTCCTGCAGGAGCTCCTGGACCTTGACGGCGACACGGTAGTGCTCCTCGCCGACGATCGAGGGATCGAGAGCGTCGGAGGAAGACGCGAGCGGGTCGATAGCCGGGAACAGGCCGAGCGACGAAATGCTACGCGAAAGAACCGTGGTGGCGTCGAGGTGCGTAAACGTCGTGGCAGGCGCCGGGTCGGTCAGGTCGTCTGCGGGGACGTAGACAGCCTGGACGGAGGTAATGGAGCCCGTCTTGGTCGAGGTAATACGCTCCTGGAGGTCGCCCATCTCGGTAGCCAGCGTAGGCTGGTAACCAACGGCGGACGGCATACGGCCCAGCAGTGCGGAAACCTCGGAACCGGCCTGGGAGAAGCGGAAGATGTTGTCGATGAACAGCAGGACGTCCTGGCCACGATCGCGGAAGTACTCAGCGGTGGTAAGGCCGGCCAGACCGATGCGCAGACGCGCTCCGGGCGGCTCGTTCATCTGACCATAGACCAAGCAGGTCTTGTCGATAACGCCCGACTCGCTCATCTCGAGGTACAGGTCGGTGCCCTCACGGGTGCGCTCGCCGACGCCGGTGAACACCGAGGTGCCGCCATGCTCCTGGGCGAGGTTGTTGATGAGCTCCTGAATCAGAACGGTCTTGCCGACACCGGCGCCACCGAACAGACCCGTCTTGCCGCCACGGATGTAGGGCTCAAGCAGGTCGACGGCCTTGATGCCGGTCTCGAAGATCTCGGTCTTGGTGGTGAGCTCGTCAAAGCGGGGCGCT
The DNA here is from genome assembly GCA_900542965.1 of uncultured Collinsella sp. Taxonomy (GTDB): domain Bacteria; phylum Actinomycetota; class Coriobacteriia; order Coriobacteriales; family Coriobacteriaceae; genus Collinsella. The sequence continues at coordinate 11,459 of UQPY01000035.1, read as the reverse complement.
GCATGGTGGATGGGGTAGAACTCCTCCACCTCGGGCATGGACTTACCGTCGACGGGCTTGCCCATGACGTTCCAAATGCGGCCGAGCGTCTTGGGGCCAACGGGCATCTTCATGGGCTCACCGGTATCGGTGGCGATGAGGCCGCGCTGCAGGCCGTCGGTCGAGGACATGGCGACCGTGCGGACAACGCCGCCCGGAAGCTGGCTCTCAACCTCGAGGATCGTGCTCAGATGACCGATCGGGGTCTCGGCCTCGACCGTGAGCGCGTTGTAGATCGGGGGCACCGCGCCGTCAAACTTGACGTCGACGACAGGGCCGATGATTCGCACGATGCGACCATCACCGGCAGTCGTCTTCTTGGTGGCTTCCTCGACCGCAAGCTTTACGGTGTTATTAGCCATTACTGTTCCTCCAATGCTGAGGCTCCGCCGACGATCTCGTTAATCTCGGTCGTGATCGAAGCCTGGCGCACGCGACTATACGTGCGGGTAAGGGTCGAGATGATCGCGGTGGCGTTTTCCGTCGCGGAGTGCATGGCCTTGCGGCGTGCACCCTGCTCGGCAGCCGCCGAATCGATCAGGGCCTGGTAGATGACCGTCAGGATATAAGACGGCACAAGCTTGCCGAGAACATGCTCGGGAGAGGGCACGAACTCGAACGTGGACGAGATGCGCTTAGGGGCGTCGGTCTCGTTCTTACGCGGACCGTGGGCCATAGCGATCATCTCGGGGTCGAGCGGCAACAGATGCTCGACGCGAAGCTCCTGATCCACGCGGTTCTTGGCGTGGTGGTAGACAAGCTCGACACGGTCAAGCTCACCGGCACGATACGCATCGCAGATATGAGAGGAGATCATGCGGGCCTGATTGAAATCGGGCTCAGAGGAGTTGCCCTCAAAGTGCATGACAACGTTTGCGCGGTCACGGAAATACGTGGCCGGCTTACGCCCACACGCGATGATCTCGCACTCGATGCCGTCGTTCGCCCAAGAAGCGGCGAGCTTTTCGGCCGTGCGCTCCACCGTCGTATTGAAACCGCCGGCAAGGCCGCGGTCCGAGGCAATAACGACAATCAGGCCATGCTTGACGCTCTCATGCTTCTGCAGCATGGGATCGGTGCCCGAACAGGAGGCGTCGCCGGCGACCGTCAACATAACGTCGGTCAGCGCCTCCTTATAGGGCTCGGCCTGCTTGGAGCGATCGAGGGCACGACGGATCTTGGCCGTAGAGACCATCTCCATCGTGCGCGTGATCTGCTTGGTCGTGGTAACCGAGGAGATTCGCTTCTTAATGTCGCGAAGGTTGGCCATGGGGCTTAGTTCTCCTCTGATCCAGAAACATCCGAATGGTGCTTGGCCATGAACTGCTGTTTGAAGTCGCCGATGACGCGCAAGAGCTCAGCCTTGGTGTCATCATCGATCTTCTTGGCGCGAACCTTGTCGAGCAGCGAGCCAAAGCCATTGTCCATGTACTCGATGAGCTCGGCACGGAAAGGCAGCACGTCGGCAATCTCCAGGTCATCCAGGAAGCCCTCGTTGCCAGCGAACAGCGTAACGATCTGCTCGCCAACCTCAAACGGCTTGTAACGCGGCTGCTTCAGGAGCTCAGTCATGCGAGCACCGTGGGTAAGCTGCTTTTGCGTGGCCTCGTCGAGGTCGGAGCCGAACTGCGTAAAGCCGGCGAGCTCCTGGTACGAAGCAAGGTCCAGACGGAGGTTGCCGGCAACCTGCTTCATGGCCTTGGTTTGTGCGTCGCCACCGACGCGGGACACGGAGATGCCCACGTCGACTGCCGGGCGCTGACCCTGGAAGAAGAGCTCGGACTGCAGGTAGATCTGACCATCGGTAATGGAAATGACGTTGGTCGGAATGTAGGCCGAGACGTCGCCATCCTGGGTCTCGATGATCGGCAGTGCCGTCATGGAGCCGTAACCGTTCTTCTTGGACATCTTGACGGCACGCTCGAGCAGACGAGAGTGCAGGTAGAAGATGTCGCCAGGATAGGCCTCGCGTCCGGGCGGACGATGCAGCGTCAGCGACATCTGACGGTAGGCCACAGCCTGCTTGGACAGGTCGTCGTAGATGACGAGCACGTGTCCGCCGGGGTTGGTCTCGCTGGCGGGCTTGCCGTCCTCGCCGTTGTACATGAAGAACTCGCCGATAGCGGCACCGGCCATAGGCGCGATGTACTGCATAGGGGCGGAATCGGCAGCGGTGGCCGAAACGATGATGGTGTAGTCGAGCGCACCGTGCTGAGCGAGGGTCTCGCGGATGTTGGCAACCGTGGAGGCCTTCTGGCCGATGGCGACATAGATGCAGACCATGCCCTTGCCGCGCTGGTTGAGGATAGCGTCGATGGCGATGGCGGTCTTACCGGTCTTACGGTCGCCGATGATGAGCTCACGCTGACCGCGGCCAATAGGCACCATGGAGTCGATAGCGAGCAGACCAGTCTGAACCGGCTCGCACACCGGGGTACGATCGATGACGCCGGGAGCCTTGAACTCGATGGGGCGACGGTGCGTGGCGACGATGTCGCCCAGGCCGTCGATGGGCTGGCCGAGCGGATTGACGACGCGGCCGAGCATGGCACGGCTCACGGGGATATCCATAATGCGGCCAGTGGTGCGGCACTCGTCGCCTTCCTTGATGGAGTCGACGGCACCGAACAGAACGGCGCCGACCTCGTCACGGTCAAGGTTCTGGGCAAGGCCGAAGACGGTCTCACCGGTATCGGAGCTCTTGAACTCCAGAAGCTCGCCTGCCATGGCGCTCTTGAGGCCGGAGACGCGCGCGATGCCGTCGCCTACCTCGTCGACCGTTGAAACCTCATGCGTATCGACCGTCGCGGAGAGGCTCGTGAGCTGCTCCTGCAGTTTCTTGGCGATATCCTGGGCATTGAGGGTTTCGGACATTAGGCTTCACCTCCGTACGAATTAGCAGAGTTTGCGAGGGTCTCCTGCGCGATGCGCAGCTGCGTCTTGACGGAAATGTCACGACGCTCGCCGCGGGCCTCGAGCACCAGGCCGCCCACGATAGACGGGTCGACCTGCTCGATAAGGAATACCTTGCGACCGAAGTCCTGCTCGCATTTCTTAGTGATGGTTTGACGCAGCTCGTCGTCGAGCGGGATCGCCGTGGTGACGGTCACGCCCACTACATCCTCGTCTTCCTCGGCAACATACTTAAAGGCAGCTGCCACCTTGGGAAGAAGGTCGAGCTGGTCGCGCTTGGACATGGTGTCGAGCACGGCGATGATCTCGGGGCTGGCAGAAGCCAGGCGCTCGATCATCTCGAGGTCCTCGAACACATGGTTCTCGGCCTTAGCGGCTTCCAGAAGGGAGCGCGCGTAGGTCTCGAGCACCTTGTCCTGATAGCGGCTAGTCGGCATTCAGGCTACCTGCTTCCTGGATGTAGCGCTCGATGAGCTTCTTCTGCTCGGCATCGTCCTCGAGTGCCTCGCCCACGATCTTGGTGGCGACGGCAACGGACAGGTCGGCGATGGAGCTCGCGGCACCGGCGTAGATGGACTTGCGCTCGTCCTCGACGGTCGTATGGGCCTTGGCGATGATCTCCTCGGCCTCCTTGTGAGCAGCCTCGATAATGCGGGCGCGCTCGGACTCGGCGTCCTTACGGGCCTCGAGAACAATGTCGGCAGCCTGACGACGGGCGTCGGTGACGATCGAGTCGGACTCAGCGCGCTTGGCGATAGCCTCCTGCTTGGTCTTCTCGGCCTCGTCGAGGCTCTCCTCGATCTTCTTGCCGCGCTCCTCCATGGTTTTCATGATGCCCGGCAGGGCGACCTTGGCCAGCACGATCCAGATAATCAGGAAGGCGATAAGCGCCGGGATGAACTCCGCCATCTTAGGGATGAGGATGTCCGCACCGGCAGCGCCGTCCTCAGCGAACGCGGAAACCGGCATGAGCAGCGCGGCCGCAGACGCGGAGAGTGCGATCGCGCTCTTCTGGGATGAAAGATTCATACTTGACGCTCCGTGCTATTTAACGATCAGCGCGACAACGAAGCCGATCAGAGCCAGAGCCTCGCCGAAGGCGGAGCCCATGATGAAGACGGTGAACACGCGGCCCTGGACCTCAGGCTGACGGGCCATAGCACCCGTAGCACCCAGAGCAGACAGGCCGATAGCAAGACCAGCGCCGATAACACCGAGACCGTAACCGATAACTCCCACGATTCCTCCTTTGTCGTGCGTGTCTTATTTCACGCAGGATAACCTTTTTATAACTGCCGGGCTCCATGGGTACGGGCACCGGCGGTTTAACGAATTACCTTACCTTTAAGGCGCGAACGGAAGACTACTCCTCCTCCGCGACCTCCTCTGCCTCGGAGACATACACGGCGGTAAGGACCGTGAAGACGTAAGCCTGGATGGCGCCGACCACAAGCTCGATCGCATAGATCAGGATGAGGATGGCAAGCCAGGCCAGCGAAGGCAGGGCGCCGACGGCGTGGGCCGCGGAAACCTGCTGAAGCAGCGGCTGCATGAACATGCTCGCCATGATGGCGAACGAGCCCATGACCACGTGTCCTGCGAACATGTTGCAGAACAGACGCACGGCGAGCGTGATGAGGCGCAGGAAGGTCGAGAAAAGCTCGACGACCCACACAAGCACGTTCATCGGGAAGCTCACGCCCTGCGGGGCGAGGCTCTTGATGTAGCCGATCACGCCGTGAGCCTTGCATCCGTAGTAGATGAAGTACACGAAGGCGAAGATGGCGAGCGCGGCGGTGGAGCCGATTGCGCCGGTGCCGGGCTTCATTCCCGGGATCAGGCCGATCATGTTATTGATCAGGATGAACAGGAAAAGCGAGCACAGGAACGGGAAGTGCTTCTTCCAGTTCTCACCCACGACGCCCTTGCCGATATCGTTCTCGACGTACTCGATGATGTACTCGAAACCGTTGACGAAGAAGCCCTTGGGAACCAGGGTCTGCTTCTTCTTGAACACGGCCAGGACGATCAGGAGCACGATCGTGGAGACGATCAGCCAAAACGAGTACTGCGTGATGCCGCAGCTCAGATCGCCCACGACAGGGGTGGAGCTGAACTCGCTGACCAGATGATTAATCTCATCAGGCAGCTTTTCAAAAATTTCCACGACTTACCTTTCGACCTCATGAGGATCTCGCAGCGCCTTGGCGACGCGAACCGTGCAGGCGGCCATAAAGGCCACGAAGCCGATCGCCTCGCCCAGGAGGAACATGCGAAATGCCTCTCCGAACAACACAAACACAACCAAGGTAAAGACGAGCAGGGCGATTGCCGAGACCGCCAGACTCACCATACCCTTGAGCATGTCCGCATTCTGTTTATCGTCAAGAACCGGCTTGAGCGTAAAGACAAAGGGAAGGAAGGCAATTGCGCCCGCGATGGCGCCTGCAACGATAGCGAGCAGATCGGCTATCTGAAACACTGGCGTCCTCACTTTCCTTTTTAACGCTTCACAGAACAGTTCCCGCCAAACATTGGTGACTATTGTACGAGCCAATCGCTAAAGTACAACCGAAAAAGCATCGGTTAATACGCACCTGTTCGTTTTCTTAAGACCTTCTTTATGCCGCAGGTACGGTAATACGTTTTTCTCGAACCCTGCAGGGCAAAACGTCCGTTAACAGGAGTGCGCGCGGTCGCCTTTTGTTCGTCCGCGCGCACCGTTTCTTCGTATTTGCAGCCGCGGCCGTCTTAGCCCAGCGACTAGAGCGTGCCGTAGATGCGGTCACCGGCGTCGCCCAGGCCGGGAACGATGTAGGCAGCCTCGTTGAGATGGTCGTCGATGGCGCAGGTATAGATATGCACATCTGGGTCCTTCTCAGTCAGCGACTTGAGGCCCTCGGGGGCCGCGACGATGCACAGCATGCGGATGTCCTTGACACCGCGCTCGCGCAGGTAGCTAATGGCCATCTCGGCCGAACCGCCCGTGGCGAGCATGGGGTCGACGACCAGGCAGATGCGCTGGTCGATATCCTTGGGCATCTTGCAGTAATACTCGTGCGGCTCGTGGGTAACCTCGTCGCGCTCCATGCCGATGTGGCCCACGCGAGCGGAGGGCACCAGGTCGAGGATGCCGTCGACCATGCCAAGGCCCGCACGCAGGATGGGCACGATGGCGAGTTTCTTGCCAGCAAGCTGTTTGAACGTGGCGGTAGTGATGGGGGTCTCGACCTCGACGTCTTCCATAGGCAGGTCGCGCATGGCCTCGTAGCCGTCAAAAAGCGCGAGTTCGCGCACGAGCTGACGGAACTGGTTGGTGCCGGTGTTTTTGTCGCGCAGGATCGACAGCTTGTGCTGGACGAGCGGGTGATCGACAAGCGTCACACGGGACGCATCGTAGGTGACGGTCATGGATTGATTGCCCCTTTCGTTGCGGCCGCAAAACGGCCTTGCTGACAAGGCGTGCAGCAATGTTGCCGCCGCACGCCATGCATTAGTTTAGCGGTTTGTTGTATCGAGCAGCCCATCGCAGCCCTACTGTGCGGTGCTGAGCGAGCGCCTGACTGCATCACGCCAGCCCGCAAGGTTTTGCTCGCGGCGCTCGGCGGACATGTGGGGAAGGAAGGTCCTAACGATCTGGGCATTTTGCTCCAGCTCCTCCAGGTCTTCCCAATAGCCGACGGCAAGACCCGCCAAGTACGCGGCACCGATTGCCGTGGTCTCCACCGTCTCGCATTGCAGCACGGGGATATCCAGCAGGTCGGCCTGGAATTGCATGATGAACTCGTTGCGCGAGGCACCGCCATCGACAGACAGGCGCTCGATCGAAAGCCCCACGTCCTGCTCCATGGCGCGCAGCACGTCGTAGCTCTGATATGCCATGGATTCGCAGGCGGCACGTACGATGGTCGCACGGCTCGAGGCGCCGGTCAGACCGCACACGATACCGCGGGCATGCGGGTCCCACCAGGGAGCGCCCAAACCCGCAAAGGCGGGAACGAAGTAGCAGCCCTCGTTGTCGCTAATCGAAGCGGCGAGTTGTGCCGACTCGCTCACGCTCGAGATGATGCCCATGTTGTTGCGAAGCCAGTTCATCGTTGAGCCGGCGGCAAAAATAGAGCCCTCGAGCGCATAGCTGACTTTGCCGTCCGCAGCGATACCGATGGTGGAGACCAGGCCATTCTTGGATTCGACGATCTCGTCGCCGGTGTTCATGAGCATAAAGCAGCCCGTGCCATAGGTGTTTTTGGTCTGGCCGGGATAGAAGCAGCAGTGACCGAACAGCGATGCCTGCTGGTCGCCCGCCACACCCATGATGGGCGGCATGTTGGTCATGATGTCGCTCGCGACGCGGCCGTAGTCGCCCGAGCTCCAGCGGACCTCGGGCATCATGGAACGTGGAACGTCAAAGAGCGCCAGCAGGTCGTCGTCCCAATCGAGCGTATGGATATTAAAGAGTGCCGTGCGGCTGGCATTGGTGTAGTCGGTGGCAAAGACCTGGCCGCCGGTGAGGTTGTAGATGAGCCAGGTGTCGATGGTGCCAAACATGAGGTCGCCCGCCGCCGCGCTCTCGCGTGCGCCGTCGACGTTGTCGAGAATCCACTGCACCTTGGAGGCCGAGAAATACGGGTCAAGCGTGAGTCCCGTGCGGGAGCGCACCAGCCCTTCTGCGCCCTGCTCGACAAGCTCGTCGATCGCCGGCGCGGTACGACGGCACTGCCATACGATGGCGTTATAGATGGGCTGGCCGCTCACGCGGTCCCAGACCACCGTGGTCTCGCGCTGGTTGGAGATGCCGATGGCGGCGATGCGATCGGAATGGATGCCGCTCTTAAACTGGACCTCCATCATGACGGCAATCTGGCTGGCAAGGACCGTCATGGGGTCTTGCTCTACCCAACCGGGACGCGGAAAACTCGTTTTGACGCTGCGACGTGCCTGCGCGACGATGCATCCGTACTCGTCGACGATGGTCGCAAGTACCGAGGTGGTGCCGCAGTCGAGCGCCATGATGTAGGAACCGCCAAAGTTAAACGAGGCATCTTCCATGCCCAGGCTGCCCAGATTCAACGACATCGCTTACACCTTTCTATTGCATCGGGTCGGACAGGACCCGCTCGATCTCTGATGCGGGAAGTGCGCCTTGGCGCAGGATCTTGAGCCCGCCGTGCTGGAACGACACGATGGTCGAGGCGTCGCGACACGGGGTCTCACCGGCGTCGACGGCAACATCGACCCCCTCCAGAATGCGACCCTCGACGGCGGCAAAGCTTGCCGGCGAGGGCGCGCCGTGCGTGTTGGCGCTCGTGCAGGCAAGGGGACTGCCGCAGGCGCGGATGAGCGCTTGGACCACGGGAGAGGCCGAAGCGCGCAGGGCCACCGTATCGTCGGCGGCACGCATAAAGGTCGGCACGCAGGGGGCTGCCTTGACCACGATAGTCAGGGCTCCCGGCCAGCATCGTCGCGCGAGCACGCGGGCATCTTCCGGGATGTCCACGCCATAGCGGTCGAGTGCTTCAACGCCATCGACCAGCCAAGCAACGGTTTGCGTGAGTTCACGTTGCTTGAGAGTGAAGATACGTCGATAGCCGGTGCCAAGCGCAGGGACTGCGGCACCGTTGACGGCAGCCTGCGGATCGCGCGGCCACGATGGGAATTCGCTTGTATCTTGGGGCACGGCGTCCGAGAAGGCGTTGACTGCCACGGCGACACCGTAGACGGTCTCGGTCGGGATCAAAGCTAGGCCGCCGCGGCCGAGCACCTCGGCCGTGCGCTCGACGGCAAGCCGTTGCGGCTCGCGCGTTCCCTCGTATACCCGATAGACCGTCTGCATGTGTATGCCAGCCCCTTACGCTCCGGTGCAAGTTTGTTTACTGTGGGGCATTCTCGCACGAAACATTCAACCTATTTGCCCAGAGCGCATGTTGGTTTGGTGAGCGGCTCTAGTAGTCGGTGAAAGTGAGGGGGTTATTGCAGATTTTTAGCGAGCAAGCGTAACGGTACGATCGGGAAACTCAATGCTTGCGACAAGCTTTCCGCCGAGACTTTCTGCGTACCTGCTCAGCGTGTCGAGCCTCATTGATCCCAGCTCCCCGCGCTCGAGCTCCGATATGCGTTTTTGAGAAACACCCATCGACTGGGCCACCGAGGCCTGCGTCAGATCCTTTAGTTTGCGAATTTGAGCGAGCTTATAGGCTTCGATACGTTCACGAGTTTTCTCCTGCTCGGCGGCAATAGATTCACGCGCTATCCCGCGTGATTCCATATACTCATGCAGCTCCATCTTGATCGAGCCTCCTTACATGGCGACGGTATATTTGTTCCGCCCTGGGAATGCTGATCGCATACCAGCCGTTCCACTTTGCCTTCGACGACTCCGCCTGCGACTTATCTCCCGCCAACAGCAACACTGCCTGACGTTTGGGGTCAAAGGCAAAAAGGATACGAATCACCGACGGTCCGCACGACGTCACCCTTAGTTCCTTTAAATGATGCAATTTCGAGCCCTTCACGCGGTCAACCAGCGGACGACCAAGGCTAGGACCTTCTTTCTCAAGTACCAAAAGGTCTGCGTAAATCTGTCGCAACGTAGACTCATCCTGCTCATCGAGCCAAGGCTCGATGTAATCGAGCACAATGCGGTATCGATGCGGCTGATTTGACATACCTTTCTCCTTCTATAGTAGAAGTTTTACGGTATATTGCAAGGACAAACTTGCGCAAATGTCTATTTATTCAGCTTAAATACGCTGTTTGGGCTCGGTGACGATGGCGCGAACGATGCGGGGACGATCGGTGAGGTCGTGGACGATACGCACGTCCGAAAGGCCTGCTTGACGACAGAGCTCGGCCGCGGCGTCGAGCGCGCCCTCGTAGAGCTCGCAGGCAAACAGGCCGCCGGCACGCAGCATGTAGGGCGCCGCGTTGAGCAGGCGGCGGAAGATATCGAGACCGTCGGCACCGCCCTCGAGCGCCAGATCGGGCTCAAAGTCCTTGACCTCATGCGGCAGCGAGCGCATGACATCGGTGGGGATGTAGGGCGGGTTGGAGACGAGTACGTCGAAGGTGCCCCACTCTTCGCGGGGAATGGAGCTCACCAGGTTGGTGAGACTAAAGGCAACCTCATCTGCCGTGAGGCCGAGCGCGTCGCGGTTTTTGGTGGCCAGATCGATGGCGCGCGGCTCGATATCGGTGGCGGTGCAGGTAACGTGGCCGCGGCGCTCCCAGGCAAGGGAGAGCGAGATGCAACCCGTGCCGCAGCCGACCTCGAGAACGCGGGCGATACGGGGCTCGGCTGGGGCAGGCGCAGCGGCATCCTGAGCCGAAGCCGTCTCCTGGCCGGCACCCTCGATGGCGATGCCGTATTCGTCGAGCTCGGGCTCGGCGGCTTCCGCGGCTTCGGCTTCTGCTGCCTGCGCGGCGGCTTCCTCGGCCTCGCGGTCGGCCAGCTCCTCGGCATAGGCGCGGCTGCCCAATACGTCGCCGCCTAGCGCCGCCTCATCGGCAGCCGTCAGGTTAGCGGCACGGCGCTCGGCGGCCGCGCGTTCGTCTGCCAGCGCGGCCTCGGCCTTGCGTGCCTCCTCGACCTCATCGTTCCAAGGCAGCTCCACGCGCTGACGGGCAGCAGCCTCGGGGCTCAGCACCTCGGCATCCAGATAATTGAGGACTTCCTCGACGAGCATCTCGGTCTCGGGGCGCGGAATGAGCACACCGGGGGCGCACGCGACGTCGATCATGCGAAACTGCGTGCTGCCCGTGATGTATTGCAGCGGCTCGCCCTTAGCGCGGCGGACAACGGCCGCATGCATGGTCTCGAGCTGGGACGCGTTAAGCGTCTCGTCCATACGCATATATAGGTCAATACGCGCCAGGCCCGTGGCGGCGCACAGCAGCCACTCGGCAGAAAGACGGGGGTGCTCCTCGCCGCGCTCGGCCAGGTACTCCTTGGTCCACTCGAGACAACGCTTGATGGTCCAAATCTCGTTTGCCATGGGGCCCTCCCCTCTTAAGCGCCGGACGGCGCGCGAATGTCGGAGCAGATTGTACGCGAGGCCAGCGCTTGGCAAGGGACAATTGAAGGCGATTATCGAGAATCAGCCCAGAATTTTGCTTGAAACCTGCCTGAAATGTTCATTCGCCGACGTCTAGATTTGCATTCGTCAAGCTTTTGGCAAGGTTGCCCAAAACTGACCAATATCTAACCAAGAACTTGCCAAATCACTTGACGCGCGACGCGGTAAAAATCACCCCGCGACTTCTTGAACGATTTTTCGAGCAATATTTTCAATTGCAGATGAAGGCTGCTGATTACTTTAAGCAGTTAGACAGCTTAATTTCTAACAAAGCAGATTAAATAAACTTGAAAAGTAATTTACCCAACCTAGTCATTTAAGAACGTCCCCAATGACTACCCCGCATCCGGAGCAAGGCAACGCCGCAGGTAGAGGGCGGACAGCGAAAACGCCCCTAAGCGAGCAAGGTGACGTGAAAGAGGAGGGAAGCGTACT
>UQPY01000034.1 GCA_900542965.1 uncultured Collinsella sp. | reverse complement strand
GTAGCGGGTGGTTTAAAGCTGGCCGCTGCGCGGCCAGCAGACTAAAGTCTTGAATTAGTTCCGCCGTTCTACCGAACGGCGGACCCGCTGAAAGGCCCCGTCCCAAATTTGCTGTCCCACTCGCAACTTATCTTGCCGATGGAGTTGTCGTCGTTTCGTTCGTCTGGGCCGTTTCGGCGTCGTCGCCTTGCTTATCTTCGTCCTTTTGAGCGTCGGCGATGGTGGAAGCCGCCGCGACGATACCGCGCTGGGGCGCGACGCCCGTCTGGGTCTGAGCGCCCTCGACAACTTCTGTGCCTGCATGCGCGAGCTCGGGCGATTTAAACACTGCGTCCAAGTTGGCGCCACCGCCGGCGTAGCCAAGCGCAGCGAGTGCGATGACGATCACCGCAATGACGACCGCGATCGGAACATAACGATGCCAACCAGCCGGATTGAGTCCGCTGCGACGAGCCGCCCCGCGGCTGATGTAACCGAGCGTTCCGTCGTGCTTGAGCTTTGAGCCCACCACGCGTTTGCGGCCCCACAACGAGGACTCGGCCTGCATGGCCAAGCGAGCGCTTGCCGAAGGATAGCCGTATTTAGTGCGCTTGAACGAGCCATCAAACCCCGAGGCGTGTTTGCCCCACGTCACCGATGTCGTGCGTCGGTTGACCGGCGCGGCACTCCGCCTTCTGCGGCTCGGTTTTGTAGTCTCAGCCATACGCCCCCGCACGCCGTAACCAAATCGAAACAATAACGCTTTGGACTGTAGCACACGCGTCGCGCGCGGTCACGGGCGCCTCGCTCAACGGTCATCGTCCTTCAGCAAGCGCCACAGCGTTGTTCGGCTTATGCCCAGCACCTCCGCCGCACGGGTTCGGTTGCCGTGGAGATGATCTACAACCAGATGCGCGATATCTCGCTCGGTATCGGCCAGCGGTCGCAGAATATACAGGTCGCTTTCGAGTGTCGGGGCGCCAAAAGTTGCGGTCTTAATCACGTCCTCTTGGGCGAGCACTTCCTCCGCCACAGCACGGTCCACCGTGCCCGCCCCCACCAATATATACAGTCGTTCCGAGACCTCGCGGAGCTGCAGATAATTGCGCGGCCAGCGGTAAACATCGAGCGTCTTCGTCGCCGCGGCAGACAGCTTGGGCGCTGCCGTCCCAAATGCATCAGCGAGATATTCCAAATAGCGCGCAACCTTCGTCGACGCGGCCCCCTGCTCGGCGATTGCCGGCGCCACGCTCACCGCACAGGCGAAGCGCTCGGTCACAAAGGCGGCTTGATCACTTTCGCTGCCGCCCGGCATGTCATTCGCCGTCAGCACCACATGGCAGCGCGTCGCCAACGCGGTGTCGGCCATCGTGGAGACCAGCTCGCGGAGGCGCTGGGGGCCAACCGCATTCCAGCCCTCAATGCAAAGGGTCAGCCCCGTTTGGAACAGCGGCGATTCGGAGCTTTTGAGCACGTGGCGCCAACCGCGATCGGTAAGCTCATCGAGCGCAACGGAAACAAAGGGCTGATCGGCAAAAGGACCGTCCAGATAGAGGCGCTTGGCGATCTCGACCTGACCCGCTCCCAGCTCGCCCTCGAGCATAAGGGGCACACCGCGCGCGTAGCTCTCGGCAACCGGCGCAGCCACCGAGGCCGCCCCCTCAACGATGCCGTACGCGCTCGATTCGTAGCGGGCCTCAACTTCGTCGGCGTTGAGCCACTCGATGCCCGCATGCGCCGCGGCACCGCGCACCTCGCGGACCACGACGACCCAGAGGCTTACGCTCTCTTTGTCAGCGGGGCGAACGGTCAGGCTCAGGCGCGCACCCGCACGTCCCATAACCAGACGCGCGCCGTCTCCTATACGGTCGAGGCGCTCAGCGACAAAAGCCGCCACATCCCGCTCAAGCGCCGCGTCATTCATGGTCGAAATCGCGACGTCCCCACGCGCATCGATTGCCAATGCCGAGGCCCCGGCAGCAGCCAGGGCCCCAGTCAAGATGTTCAGCTTGGCATCGCTATCCATGATTTGCCCCTGTCCGCGGCGACGTGCAACCGCCGACGGTCGCACGACCGAGTGTTTCAAAATTGAACGATATTGCTCACCAAACACTATAGGGCAGAAAGCGCCGTCCTGCGAGTATAGGTGTTGCCCCGCATCGCCATCCTGGCGGGGCGATAAGAGCTCTTCGGGACCTATCAACCTGCGGACAAGCCATACCCGCAAGAGCTCCTATCGCTCCACCGCGGACATGCGCTCGCCAGCACGCAGCACGCAAATCAGTTACTTCTCTACCAGATTCCCAGCACGTGCTGCATTCCCAAACTCATGCAAGCAATGCCAATCCAGCAGCAAAAGCCCAATGCGATGGGCTTGCCGCCCTTTTTGACCAGCTCGACGATATCGGTATTAAAGCCAATAGCCGCCATGGCCATCACGATAAAGAACTTCGACAGTTCCTTGATGGGCGCCGTAATGGATGCAGGAAGCTGAAGCACCGTAGTGATTACGCTCGCCAGCACAAAGAACAGCACGAACATGGGAAACGCGCGTTTAAGCGAGAACGTGCTTTTGGCGTCGCCGCCGGCCTTGCGCGCCAGATGCATCTGCCAGCAAGCGAGAACCAACGTAATGGGAATAATGGCCAGCGTCCTGGTAAGCTTGACCACCGTGGCGCTTTCGAGCACATTGGCGCCGGGATGCATACTGTCCCAGGCGCTCGCCGCAGCCGTTACCGACGAGGTGTCGTTGATGGCGGTGCCGGCAAACAGGCCAAAGCCCTCGTTGGTCAGCCCGAGCATGCCGCCGAGCGTCGGAAACACGAGCGCCGCGATAACGTTAAACAGGAAGATGACCGAAATAGCCTGGGCAATCTCGCGATCGTCGGCATCGATGACGGGTGCGGTCGCGGCGATGGCAGAACCGCCGCAAATCGACGAACCCACACCCACAAGCGTCGCGATCTTGCCCGGCACGTTCATAACGCGGCAGAGCACGAAAGCGATGACAAGCGAGGTCGAGATCGTCGCCACGATAATCGGCAGCGACTGAGCGCCTTTGGACAGAATCTGCGAGAGGTTCATGCCAAAGCCAAGCAGGATTACCGCGTACTGCAAGACTTTTTTAGACGTATAGGTGACACCGGCGGCGAGCTGTTCGCGACGATTCTTGGGAAAGACGAGTGCCAGGACCATGCCAAAGAGGATGGCAAACACCGGACCGCCGACCACCTCAATCTGTTTGCCGAGTAACGTCGCGGGGATGGCGACGATCAGGCAGAACAAGACGCCCTTCCAGCGCTCGCGTACGATATTCGCCAGTTGCATATGGGATTCCTTCTTTCTATTTCACGTTTGCGACGGCTTATGATACGGCAACATTGAGCACAGCCCTACGCAAACACAGACTAAGATGCCGCAATAGTTCTCGGACGACAGCCGAATTACCCACCGCGGAGAGCTGATTCGCGGCATAATTAACAGCTGATATATGAGTGTGATAGAACGGTTGCGAGGCACTATGGAAGAATCGATGCACGTCGGCGAGCAGGAAATGAGCCTACAGGACCAGTCCTACCACACCATTCGGCGCAAAATCGTCTACCTGGACTACAAGCCGGGCGAAAAACTAGGCGTCAAGCAGCTTTGCGACGACCTGGATATGGGGCGCACCCCTGTGCGCGAGGCGCTGGTGCGTCTGGCGCAAGAGGGCCTGGTGCGTACCGTGCCCCAAAGCGGCACCTATGTCTCGCCCATCAACCTCACTCTTGCCGAGAGCGCCTGCTACATTCGCGAGCACCTGGAAAAGCAGGTAATTGTGGAGTGCTGTGCCCGTGCCACCTCGGCAGGCATCGAGCAGCTCGACCGAGCCATCGCGCTGCAGGAAAAGACCATGGCCGAGGAGGATCGCATCGGCTTCTTTTTAAGCGACAACCTCATGCACCGCATGATCTTTAGCATCGCGTGCCGCAGCACCGTGTGGTCGTGGCTCGAAGAGACCAATGCCGACCTGGAGCGCTTCCGCTGGCTGCGCGCCGCCACGCAGACGCTCGACAATCAGGAGATTGTTAACGAACACAAGCAAATCCGCCGCGCCATCGCCGGCCGCGACCCCATCGAGGCGAGCTTTTTGGTCAGCAAGCACCTGCATATGATGTTCCGCAACCAGACCGAGGTCCTGGACCAATATCCCAAGTACTTCGAGACCAGCAAGCTCCGCTAACCTGCCAAAAAGGGACAGGTTTATTTTGGCAGGTTTTATCTGGGCAAATGCAACAAGGCCCGGCTCCGCTGCAACGGAGCCGGGCCTTGGTCGCTAGAACGGCGGAACCAACTATTCCACGGTCACGCTCTTAGCGAGGTTTCGAGGTTGGTCAACGTCGCAGCCGCGCAGGATGGCGACCTCGCGGGCGAGCAGCTGCAGCGGAACGCTCGCCGTGATGGGGCTGAACACGTCGCGGACGGCCGGCACGCGGATGATACAGTCGGCGATCTTGTTGATCTCCTCGTCGCCCTCGGTGGCAACGACGATGACCTTGGCACCGCGCGCCTTGCACTCCATAAGGTTCGACACGGTCTTGTCGTAGGTGGCGCTCTTGGTGGCCACGGCGATGACGGGGAAGCCCGGATCGATCAGCGCGATGGGGCCGTGCTTCATCTCGCCGGCAGCGTACGCCTCGGCGTGCAGGTAGCTGACCTCCTTGAGCTTGAGTGCGCCCTCGTAGGAGATGGCAGCGCCCATACCGCGGCCCACGAACAGCGCCGACTGCGCGTCCTTGCACAGCAGGGCGGCCTCATGCACGGCCTCGGTCTGCGTATCCAAGATCCACTGGATCTGCTCGGCCGTATCGGAAAGCTCGCGGAACATCATGCGCGTCTGCTTGGTGGTCAAACGGTACTTGACCTGCGCCAGCAGCAGAGCCAGCAGCGTCAGGCTCACAACCTGACCGATGAAGCTCTTGGTCGAGGCGACCGCGATCTCCTTGTTGGCCTTGGTATAGATGACGCCGTCGCTCTCGCGCGCCACGGGGCTGCCCACCACGTTGGTGATGCCAAAGACCTTGGCGCCCTTGATGCGCGCATCGCGGATGGCCGCCAGCGTGTCGGCCGTCTCACCCGACTGAGACACAGCAACGACAAGCGTCGTCGGCGTGATGATGGGGTTGCGATAGCGGAACTCGCTGGCAGCCTCGACCTCGGTGGGGATGCGTGCCCAGCCCTCAATAAGGTTCTTGGCAATAAGGCCGGCGTGATAGCTGGTACCGCAGGCGATCACGTAGACGCGGTCGATGTCGTTGAGCTCCTCGAGGGACAGACCCAGCTCGTCGATATCGAGCTCGCCGGCAGGCGTCATACGGCCAACCAGTGTGTCACGCACGACGCGCGGCTGCTCGTGGATCTCCTTGAGCATAAAGTCGGGATAGCCGCCCTTTTCGGCCATGTCCAGATCCCAGTCGATGTGGGTGACCTTGGGCTCGATCACGTTGCCGGCCTCGTCGGTGTACTCGACGCCTGCGGGCGTGAGCTTGGCAAACTGACCGTCCTCGAGCACCACGACATCGCGGGTGGCGTCGATGAGCGCGATGACATCGGAGGCGACATAGGCGCCGGTCTCGCCCGCGCCGACCACGATCGGGGAATCCTTGCGGGCAACAGCGATCACGCCGGGCTCGTCGGCGCACACGGCAGCCAGGCCATAGGCGCCCACCACGTGGGTGCAGGCCTCGCGCACGGAGGCCATCAGGTCGTGTGTCTCGGCATAGGCCTCTTCGATCAGATGCGCGAAGACCTCGGTGTCGGTCTCGCTCTTAAAGTGATGGCCGCGGCCCTCCAGTTCTTCGCGCAGCTCGGCGAAGTTCTCGATGATGCCGTTGTGGACGATGGCGATACGGCCATCGCAGCTGGTGTGGGGGTGAGCGTTAACGACGGAAGGCTTGCCGTGGGTAGCCCAGCGGGTGTGGCCGATACCGCAGGTAGCGTCGCTATCGATATTGGAAAGCTCGCTCTCCAGACCCGCAACCTTGCCCACACGGCGAATGACGTCGAGGTGCGCTGCGGCGCCCTCGCCCACCTCGAGCGCGACGCCCGAGGAGTCATAGCCGCGATACTCCATGCGCTTAAGGCCTGTGACCAGGATGTTCTTTGCAATATCAGAGCCGGTGTAGCCGACGATTCCGCACATAGGATAAATCCCTTCGTTCGCGTGACTGCAAGACGTCCACGCACAAGGGGCGCTGAGACGTATAACGTTCGAGTATTGTACTCACGCAAGCACAAGCTGATATACCAGAAGTGGTATCTCAACTTAGATACCACCCGATGCACACACGTCCAGCCGGTCCAAACCACCACAATGGGGACAGGCACCTTTGTGGTGGTTTGGACCGGGGCGGCGCTCTGTCCCAGCAAAAGATCTCGATCTGTAACATCTGGGGCTCCGGAAGCCGGCTTAGTGTTACAGATCGAGACATTACAGTTCGGCCCCTGCACTATCTCTCGATCTGTAACAGGTAGAGCCGGTTTTGCCGTCCAGATGTTACAGATCGAGACAATTGAAGGCCCGGGCAGCTCAAACCGCCACAAAGGTGCCTGTCCCCTTTGTGGCGGTCCGGGGCAGTAGCAGCGTTTCCCCAGATAAAACCTACCAAAATAAACCTGTCCCTTTTTGGTAGGTTTAGGATGCTACAATCTGGCTTGTACTTGAAACGCATCAAAGGGGCCGCTATGGCAAAGATAAAAATCAGCGATGTCGCGCGCGAGGCAGGGGTCTCGCTGGGCACGGTGTCCAACGCGCTCAACCACCCCGAAAAGCTGCGCCCCGAGACCCTCAAGCTCATCAACGAGACCATCAATCGCTTGGGCTACCTGCCCAACCAAAGCGCCCGTCAGCTCGCGGGCGGCACCACCAAGTCCTTTGGCCTGGTCCTCCCCCGTCTCGACCACGGCTTCTCGCTCCAGATTGCCAGCGGCGCCCATAACGAGGCACGCAAGCACGGCTATGACTTGCTCATCGCCAACGCCGACAACGACGACATTCTCGAAGACCATTACCTGCGCTACTTTATGGGCACTCAGATGTCCGGCGTCATGGTTCAGCCCATGGCATCCCCCGACTGGCACCCGACCATGACTAAAATGCCCGTACCGATCGTCCATCTGGACATCCACTGTTCCGAGCCCGGCTACTACGTGGCTGCCGATAACGAAGCCCAAGGTCGCATCATCGCCGAGCTCGCCATCGCCCGCGGCGCACGCCATATTGTCGTTGTGGGTCGAGCAGCATTTATGCAGCTCACCCTACGCGTGCTTGGCATTCACAAGGCTCTCGCCCTGCATCCCGATATCAAGATCGAAGTCATCGACGCCGGCGAATGGAATACCGCTGCCGACGGCTACAGCATCGGCACCCAGATTGCCGAGCGCTCCGACGACGAGCGCCCCGATTTTGTCATCGGCCTGACCGACGTACTGGCGTCGGGCGTTATCTCGGCGCTGATCGACAAAGGCATCTCCGTCCCCGAGCAGGTCCGCGTGGCCGGCTGCGACGGCAATCCCCTTGCCTGGAGCGGATCGGTCCCCCTCACCACGGTGGCGCCTCCGGGCTACGAGATTGGCCGCAAGGGCGTGCAGCTGCTCATGGAGCAGATTGAGAACAAGCCCGCCGCCAAGACCAAACGCGTCCGCATCGGCTCTGCCGCGCGCACCGTCACCGCAGTCACCGCCGCCGAGGATATCAACCGCCAAGAACTCGTACGGCCGTTCCTGCTGGAACGCGCCAGCACCCAGGCAAGCAGCCAGACCGACGCCACGGCCATCAACCTAGGCGCGTATCTGTAGCACGCCCGCAAGTATGCTATGTCGCCGCTTAAGCAAAAGGGGCCCGACCATTGCCGGGCCCCTTTTGCTTAAGCGCAAACGTGGGCAATTGCTCGTTTCAACGCCGCAATTGTCTAGCGCGCGGCTTTAACTGCCGCCGAAAGGTCGAACAACGTATCGAGCACGGCCTCGCAGCCATCCACCACGTCCTGCGGCAGCGGAACAATGTCAGGAACGGCAAAGACGTAGCAGCCGGCCGTAATGCCCGAGACGCAGCCGTTGCGCGAATCCTCGACCACGGCACATTCCTCGGGAGCAAAGCCCGCGCGCTCGCAGGCGAGCAGATACATCTCGGGGTCGGGCTTGCCGTGCACGACGTCCTCGCCGCAGGTCACGGTCTCAAACTTGTCAAAGAGACCGAATGCTTTAAGGTTGCGCTCGGCGGTAACGTGGCGCGACGACGTCGCTAGACCCACGTGATAGCCCGCAGCCAGCAGCTCGTCTAGGCACTCGGCGGCGCCGGCCTTAAGCTCCAGATCGGTCTTGACCATCTCGTCGCGAATCTCCTTGTGGCGGACATAGATCGCCTCGGCGGTCTCGTGGCTGCCGTAATGCTTATCGAGGATGTCCATAACATCGGGCAGCGTGCGGCCGATAAACTGATGGATCAGCGCATCATCAATCGCGAGCCCCAGCTCAGCGGCGCCTGCCTTCCAGGCCCTAATCCCCAAACGCTCGGTATCGACCAGCGTTCCATCCATGTCAAAAATAACAGCCTTGATCATATCGGTCCCCCATCGACTCTCGCTGTCGCGTTGCTGCAACTCTACCGCATTTGGCAACTTGTATATAACGTATATACCATATTGCACTTTCGTTACACAGATAGAAGTCTTATGGCAAGTAACGCATTAGGATTATAGTTTTCGATTGAGTACTCAACGATAAGGATCGTTTCATGATTTTAGACACCACGGCACCCGCAGAGGAGCTTCAAGACAAGCTATCGGCGCTCGAACAGCTGCTTTTGGCATACGGGCGCGTGGCTATCGGGTTTTCCGGTGGCGTCGACAGCAGCTTTTTGGCCGCGGTCTGCGCCCGCATCATGCCCACCAATACCCTCCTCGTCCATCTCACCACGCCGCTCATCGGTACGCCCGAACAGGCTTCGTTTGAGCGGTCCGTTGATGGACAAGCCAATGAGGGGCCGCATTTTAAGCTCCCCGTGCTCAATCTTTCGGTGGATCAGCTGCAGCTCCCCCAAGTAGCCTGCAACGATGCTAATCGCTGCTACCACTGCAAGCACGCCGGCTTTACCGCCATCGTCAACCACGCCAAGTCGCTCGGCTTTCCCACCGTCATCGATGGCAGCAATGCAAGTGATCGCGGCGACTACCGCCCCGGCATGCGCGCGGCAGAAGAGCTCGGCGTACGCTCCCCTCTTATGGAGGTCGGCTTTACCAAGAACGAAGAGCGCGAGCTGCTGCGTGCATGGGGCTATCCCGTTTGGAACCTGCCGGCGGGAGCCTGCCTTGCCACCCGCGTCCCCACGGGCGAGGAGCTTACGTTCGAGAAGGTCTCCCTGATCCGCGCCTGCGAGGATTACCTGCACGATCTTGACTTGGCTCAGGTCCGTGCACGCCTGGTCGGCGGCTGCATGCATATCGAGGCCGCTCCCGCAGATGTCGCCAAGATCGCCGCGCTCGGCGGCACCGCCGTCGATGCCGAGGGCAAGACCCCGCTGCCCGCCGCCATCGAATCGGCCCTGCGCGAGCTGGGCTGCGGTCATATCTCCCCCGAGGTCACCCCCTACATCCACGGCAACATGAACCTTTAGGTTACGCCGTTTTACAAACGGCGTAACTGCTCGGCGCTGCGCAGGCCCCGGGCACGGCAATCTGACGTTCAACTTCACGGGCGCGACCAAAAGGTCAGCGCCCGCTTGTTTCACGTCACCTTACCGCACCCGGAGCCCGCTCGCTCGCATATGCTCAACCTGCACTGCGTCAACTGACCTACCAAAAAGGGACAGGTTTATTTTGGCAGGTTTTACCTGGGGAAATATCGCTAGACAGTCGCCCCTCTAGCACCCATCTAGCTTCGAGAGACACTAGAAGGGCGACCCGGCTGCATCTACTTCTTCCGATATCGGCGGTTACGGCTCGTCGATGAACCCATTACTTCGATGAGCCCTTTATCCGTCATTTTTGGCAGATGGTAGCTGACGGACGAATTTTGGCATTCCGTCTCTCTAAAACAAGGCGCTCATCTCTCTAACTTTAGAGAGATGAGCGCCTTGTTTTAGAGAGACATTAAGAGAGATGTATCGAATTCGCTGCTAGATTGCCTAATGCTATCTCTCTAACCAACCTTCTCTTTAGAGAGACATTTAGCGAGATGAGCGCGACCTCTCTAATCATGGGCTCCACTCTTTAAGGTGCACACTTCCTAACCGTGCCCTAAGTTGCGGTGAAATAGTCCCCGATTAACCTGCCAAAAAGGGACAGGTTTATTTTGGCAGGTTTTATCTGGGGAAACGCAAATAGGGCCGTGACACCCATACGGCGTCGCGGCCCTTTTCCTTGGAGAAGGATCAATTGATTGAACGGGATGACCGTTCTAGTCTTCGAGTCCGCTATTGATGAGCTCCGCAATCTCAACGGGATCGGTGCTCGCGCGCACCTTGTCACGGAAGCCGGCGTCCATCAGCATCACGGCAGCCTTGGAGAGCAAGCGCAGGTGCGTGGTTCCTGCCTCGCCGGCAGGCACGTACAGCGCGAGCGCAACATCGACGGGCACACCATCGAAGCTCGGCCATTCAACGGGCTCGACCAGCTTAAGCACGGCAACGCCCGGCGTGTGGATAGCATCGCTTTTGGCATGTGGAACGGCAAAACCGGCGACAAGGCCAGTCTCGGCCTCGTTCTCGCGAGCCATGAAGGCAGTCTCTACGGCAGATGCGTCGTCAGCAAAGCCGAGCTCGACGGCCTGATCGGACAAATAATGCAGGGCATCCTCGCGCGAGGCGGCGGTATACCCTATCGTCACTTGGTTGGCAGATACAAATCCCATGGAAACCTTCCTTACAACACAGACCTGACCGCAGCTTCGATGCCGTCGGCGTCCAAACCGTACTTGTGCAGCAAATCGACCGCAGGGCCGGACTCGCCATACACATCGCGCACGCCGACGCGACGCATCGGCACCGGATACTGCTCCGCTAGCACCGAGGCAACGGCCTCGCCAAGACCGCCGATAATCGAATGCTCCTCGGCAGTGACCACGCGACCGGTCTTCTTGGCGCTGGCTACAACCAGGCGTTCGTCGAGCGGCTTGATCGTATGCATGTTGATGACCTCGGCATCGATGCCATCGGCAGCGAGCGCCTCGGCAGCCTCAAGCGCCTCGGCGACCATAAGGCCACAAGCGATGATGGTCACATCGGACCCCTCGCGCACGACCACGCCGCGACCAATCTTGAACTCATAGTCCTCGCAGTCGTTGATGACCGGTGTTGCCAGGCGGCCGAAGCGCATGTAAACCGGGCCCTCAAACTCATAGGCGGCGCGCACACAGGCACGAGCCTCGACGTCGTCGGCGGGAACGACCACCGTCATACCCGGAATCGTGCGCATGAGTGCGATATCCTCGCAGCACTGGTGCGTGGCGCCGTCCTCGCCCACCGAAATGCCGGCATGAGTAGCGCCAATCTTGACGTTGAGGTGCGGGTAGCCGATGGAATTGCGGACCTGCTCGTAGGCGCGACCGGCGGCAAACATCGCAAAGGTGCTCGCAAAAGCAACGCGGCCCGTGGTCGCGATGCCGGCGGCAAGACCCATCAGGTTGCTCTCGGCAATGCCGGCGTCGTAGAAGCGCTCAGGGTGCGCAGCCTTAAACTTACCGGTCTGCGTGGCGGCGGCCAGGTCGGCATCGAGAACCACAAAGTCATCGCGCTCATTGCCCAGCTCGACAAGTGCCTCGCCATAGCTAACGCGCGTGGCGACTTTCTTGACGTCTGCCATTAGAGCTCCTCCCCTGCTGCTGCGAGCTCGGCCATGGCCTGCTCAAACTGTTCATCGTTGGGTGCCTTGCCGTGCCAGCCCACCTGGTTTTCCATAAAGGAGACGCCCTTGCCCTTCACCGTCTCGGCGATAATGGCCACGGGCGAGTCGCTCACTTTGCGGGCCTCGGCAAAGGCGGCGGCAATCTGCGCCATGTCGTTACCGTCGGCGAGCTCGATCACATGCCACTTAAAGGCGCGGAACTTGTCAGCGAGCGGCATGGCCGAGTTGACTTCATCGATCGTGCCGTCAATCTGCAAGCCGTTGTGGTCGACGACGGCAACAAGATTGTCGAGCGCATGGTTGCCGGCGAACATGGCCGCCTCCCACACCTGGCCTTCCTCGCACTCACCGTCGCCCAGCAACGTGTAGACACGGTAGCCGTCGCCCCAGTGCTTAGCGGCAAGCGCCATTCCAACTGCAGCAGAGATGCCCTGACCGAGCGATCCGGTGGACATATCGATGCCAGGGGCGTCGTTCATGTTGGGATGGCCCTGCAGTCGGCTGCCAATATGACGGAGCGTCTCGAGCTCTTCGACGGGAAAATAGCCGCGATTTGCCAACACCGAATACAGGCCCGGCGCCGCGTGACCCTTGGAGAGCACAAAGCGATCGCGATCGGCCTTGTGAGGGTCGGCAGGATCGATATTCATTTCCTCAAAGTACAGATACGTCATGATGTCGGCAGCACCGAGCGATCCACCCGGGTGTCCCGACTTGGCCGCGTGAACCGCAGTCACGACACCCTTCCTGACCTCATTGGCGACCTTCGCCAGCTCCTGGTTGGTCATACGAATTCCTCTCTTGAGAACAACCCCGGCACCGGATGACGCGATGCCGGGGCAATCCACTCGTTAAGCCTGAGCGACGACCTTCTGCCAGTCAGCCTCAAAAGAGGCGAGGCCCTGGTCGGTCAGCGGATGATGCAGGCACTTCTTGAGAGCGGCCATGGGCACGGTCGCAATATCGGCACCGAGTAGCGCGGCCTGGGTCACGTGGTTGGGCGTACGAACCGAGGCGGTGATGATCTCGACGGTGTCGTCGACGTTCTTGCCCGTCCAGTCGTAGTTCTTAATGCAGGTCACGACGTTGTCGAGCTGCGAGATACCGTCCTCGGCGATGTCATCGAAACGACCGACAAACGGGCTGATGTAGCGAGCACCGGCATTGGCGGCCATAAGGGCCTGCGTCGGCGAGAAGACGAGCGTCATGTTGACGCGCACGCCAGCATCGGCCAGTGCACGGCAGGCGGCAAGGCCGGCCTCGCACACGGGAAGCTTGACCACGATGTTGGGGGCGAGGGCGGCAAGGCGCTTGCCCTCCTCGATCATACCCTCGGCAGTGGTAGCGGTAGACTCGGCGGAAACGGGCAGGCCCTCGCAGAGCTCGGCAATCTTGAGCATATGCGGCTCAAAGTCGGCAAGCTTGCCGCCGGTCTTGGCGTACAGGGACGGGTTGGTGGTAACACCGGCCAGGCAGCCCCAGCTCTTGGCCTCGGCGATCTCGTCCAGATTGGCAGTATCGATAAAGAACTTCATGGTGCAAACTCCTTCGAAGGAATCCAAAACTCAAAAAATAGGACAAAGGGGATGTCCCTTTGTCCTATGTGCCGGGCCTGCGGCTGGGACATGCCCCAGGCCCGGCATCGTGTAGGAAAAGCTACTTAGTCCTCGAGAGCCTTCTCGATGCGGCTCGTGACGCCCTTGAGGTTAAGACCGACGACGTACTGCTTGATCGGGCGCTTGATGTGCTCGATCACAAAGCGCTTGCCGTCGATGTCCTGGGCAGCGAGGTTGCGATAGAGCTTCTCGACCTGCTCCTTGACCTCGGGATCGTTGAACGCATAGTGGCCGGAGACATCCAGGATCTTCAGGCTGAGCTCATCGTCGGCAAGGATGTCATCGACCTGCAGGTTGACGTCGTCGCCAGTCATCCACTTGCGCCAGCGCTCGGTCTTGATAGCCTTGACCAGCAGCGTGTGATACAGGTCGGAGGGGTCATCGCACAGACCGTTGTCGACCAGGATCTGCTCGGTGGCGCAGAGCTTGAGGTAGGCGCGGGTCTCCTCGGTGCCATACTGCGGAGCGACGTTGGAGGCGGTCACGTGTGCCGGGATGTGCTCGAGCAGCGTCGCGTCGTCCAGATAGTCGGCGTTGTGCTCCTTCAGGCCCACGCCATAGCGCTTGGCCATATCGGCAAGCTCGCGGGCGTTCTTGAAGTTGTAGTGACCGACCTGCTCCGTCCAGCGGGTAAGGGTGCCGGTCTGGCCGACGATAAAGGTGGGCATGGGGCAGCCGCGCTTCTCGAGCTCGGGCTGCAGCTGAGAAATGAACTCCTCGTACTTATCGGTAGAGGTCAAGCCGCCATTGGTCTCCTCGGTACCGACCTCATAGGCGACCTCGGGCAGGTTATGCTCGCGACGGTACTGCTCAAGGTAGTCGATAAGATCGATCGTGCGGCGAAGCACCACGTCGAGCGGAATAACCTTGCCGATCTGATAGGGGTCCTTGGTGGGGTCGACCATCAGCAGGTCAAAGCCCGCCTCCATGTCGGCGACGAAGGACTTGCGGGCGAGCTCCATGGCCTCGTCCTCGGGCAGGTGGGCGTTACGCTCCTCGTCGCGCTGCCACGGACCGCCGTGATCGCGGCACAGGTAGTACGGACCGGTGTAACCCACCTCGTCGGCAACCTTCTTGATGTCGGCGGCAAAGCGCGTCTGGTCCCAACCGTTGACGTAGCCGGCGCCCATCTCGTCCATATCGACCTGGTTGCGGCTGGCGATAAACATGGGCGGGAAATCCTCGTCCTTGGCAAGCTCGAACACGGCCTGAATCAGGTTGGGGCTCATGGGGCCAATGCCGACCATGGTTGCGTGATCGCCGCTATCCTGCAGCTTGAGCATGCCCTGAACGGCCTGACGGATGGTGAGGTTGGACATTTTGTTCTCCTTCTCCAGAGGATTTTGACAAAAGTTCCCTGGGACCCAGATGTGGGCCCTATCAGTACGGATGGATTTTGTTGTGTAGGGGCGGTTGTGCGGAGTCAAATCCATCCCTCCGCACAACCGGAGTCCTTAAAGGTTTACTTGGCCTGCTTATCGAGCGTGGGCTTCATGGCAATCAGGATTGCAGCGGCGACCACGGCGCCAATCACGATGTCCAGGCAGAACAGCGCGACGTTGTTGGTGGCAAGGGCGACGATAAAGCCACCGTGCGGGACGTAGCAGTCGATGCCCTGGAAGGCGGCAAGTGCCGCACCCACGGCAGAGCCGATGCAAATGCCGGGCAGGGTGTGACCGAGGTCCTTGACCGCGAAGGGGATAGCGCCCTCGGTAATACCGATGCAGCCCATGAACAGCGCGGAGATGCCCATCTGGCGGTCAGCGTCATCGAACTTGTTCTTGGCGATGAGCGCAGCGAGGCCACAGGCGATCGGGGGAACGGCGACGGCGACGCGGAACATACCGTTAGGACCGTAGATACCGGAGGCCATGATGGCCATGGTGAAGGTCGAGGCGGTCTTGTTGATGGGGCCACCCATATCGAAGGCGGTCATAACGCCAATGACCAGACCCAGGACAACTGCGGAACCGCCCTGCAGGCTGCCGAGCACGCCGGTGAGCCAGTCCATCACAAAGCCAAGCGGCGTGGCCAGGATGTAGATATAGGCCATGCCCAGGACAAGCGAGGTCAGAATCGGGATGATCAGGATGGGCATGATGGTCTGGATGGTGTTGTTGACCTTCCAGGTCTTCATCCAGCGGACAAAGTAGCCGCAGATGACCGCCATGATCATGGCGCCCAAGAAGCCGGTCGAAACGCTGTTGCCGTTAGGGGTAACGACTGCGTTATTGACCAGGTAGCCCAGGACAAAACCGGGGGCGAGCGCGGGCTTGCCGGCCATCGAGTAGGAGATGTATGCCGCAAGCACCGGGATCATCATGGAGATGCCGGCCATGCCGATGGTGTTAAGGCTCACCATCAGCGGGTTCGTAACCTCCATGCCGTTGGCGCCGGCGGTACCGGATGCCAGCGAGAAGGCAAGAAACACGCCGCCGATAACGACGATGGGGATAAAATAGGAAACGCCGGTATTGAATGCATTGAGCAGCGTCTTGCCAGGATCGGCAAAGATAGACTGCTTGGACGCCGGTGTCAGGGCCTGCGGGGCAGCGGAGACGGCCTTCTTCTCTGCCTTGGCCTCGGCCTTGGGCGCGTCAACGGCGCCACCCGTCGCCTTGATGATCTCAATGGCCTGGTCGATGATCTTTACCGGATCGGCGATTACATCAGAGGTGCCGACCTTCAGGAACCTGCCCTCGGCCATCTTCTGCTCAAAACGGTCCTCGTTCTCGACACCCACGTCGACGGACTCCAGGACCAGGTCGGCGGAGTCCACGTCTTCCTGCGTGAGCTCATTCTCGATACCCAGGCCACCCTGAGCCTCGACCTTGCACTCGATGCCACGGGCGGCGCATTCATCCTGAATCGCCTTCTGGGCCATATACGTGTGGGCGATACCCACAGTACAGGCGGCAACGCCTACGATCTTCATTGCTTCCCTCTTTTCATAGAGTTGCGTGCGCAAGACACCGTTTGCGGAGGCCTCCGGAGCATCCCCTGCCGTTTGGACTTGCTGTCTTTTCGACAAGAACAATATAGGTGCTCGTTTTTCTTAATGCCAGCTTATTTCGGTAAACGCGCAGGTCAGAGCGTTGGTTATGCGATTTAGTTATGCGTTTAACCAAAAATGAATCCTGCGATTTTGCCCTCGATTTCAAAAGTCAAGAAGTATTTGATTTTCTCGGTAGACGGCAGATGCGCATGCCGGTCACAAATTTCGACCCCACCCGTATGCCGCATTTGTTGCATACTCATATGAAAGGAAAAAGCCGCTCACCGAAGCGCATCCTTCACCAAGACTCAAAGTCATCATGTTGGAAAATGCTCATCTGTCGGAAGGAGTCGCTGTGGCAAAACAGCGCGTTACGATCGCAGACGTCGCTCGAGAGGCGGGAACCTCGACGGCAAGCGTCTCGTATTACCTCAACGACAAACGAGAAAAGCTTAGCGAGAAGACGCAGAACAAAATCGCGCGCGTCATTAAGGAACTCGGATACGTTCCCAACGCCCAAGCGCAGACGCTCACCGGCAAGCAAACCCACGTCATTGCCATCATCATTTTGGATAACACCAACAAATGGGCGGGGCTCGTTCTCAATGGCATGGAGCAGGTCATGCTCCCCGCGGGCTACCAGACGGTCGTTTGCACGAGCAACTTTAACCCCGAGACCGAGCTCATGTACGTCGACAAGATGCTCTCGCTGGGCGTCGATGGCTTTATCATCCAGCCCACGGCAAACTTCAAAGCCGTGCATGACCGCATTAGACGCGCCGGCAAGCCGGTCGTCTTTTTCGATGCGGCCATCTATAGCCCAGGTACCAGCTGGATCAAAACCAACCTTTACGACGGCGTGTACAACGCCACACAGGCACTCCTCGACGCCGGCTACGAAGATTTCTTTTCCATTGCCGCCAACATGACCGAAATGCGCACCCGCATGGAGCGTTTTCAGGGGTATGCCGAGGCGCTGGCAGCGAACGGGCAGCTCTACAAAGCGATTCCCATCGATCACAACAAGCCGTCAATCAACGAGCTCACTGAATACTTTAAATTCAAGTTCAATCCCGCCAAGCGAACCCTTATCTTCGTGCAAAATCAGTGGGCACTTCCCCGTGTCTACAAGGCCCTCCAGCCAATGGCCCATCTGCTTCCGCAGCAAATCGGCCTTTTGGGACTCAACTGCGAAGACTGGACTAATCTCACCACACCGACCGTCTCCACCATCATCGAGCCCGTCGACCAAGAAGGTCGCGAAGCAGCCGAGATGCTGCTCGCCCTACTTGACGGAAGCAGCGAACCCGGCGAGCAGCGCATTCTCGAGTGCAAGCTCAACTGGCTCGACTCCACCTCGATCTAGACCGCGGGACAAATGAATCAGTAGCGTTTGTCTCAAATCTTAAGTATTTGTTCGACAGAACGGCCCTTGCCGGCTCCTGCTAGACTGGTAGATTCCCAACCGTCCATCCAGGAGCCTCAATGTCGCGCAAGCCCGCCTACAAGCAAGTACTTTCCATCGGCACCGCCGTGGTGCTCGGGTTTGCGCTGTTTACGGGATCGCTCGACGGAGCGCCCAAGTTGCTGTCGCCGCAAGGCGATGAGCAGGCGGCGGCTCTGGCCGAAAAACAAAACGAGAGTCCCAGCCGCACCGACGACGAGGCAGACCTGGTCGCTCGGCTCGAATCGGGAACGGCGAGCGCGGCGGACCCTCAAAACAGCCAGGACTCCGGCGATGGCTCCGATTCCGCCGCGACCGACACCGATGACGACGTTTCCGCGGGCAGTGCCGCCACCCCCATCGACGAGGTCGAAAACCCCGACCTCAACCGCGCCCGCGGTGTTTATCTCAGCAGCATTCCCGACTACGCCGGCAACCCCTACGTTGCCCTTCGCGCCGACAGCACGCACCCGCTCGGCACGCCGTCATTCACACTCGATGAATACGATCGCGCCACCGAAGAGGGCTGCTTTAAGAAATTCTCCAAGCTCGACAGCCTGGGTCGCACTCGCAAGGCGCTCGCCTGTGTAGGCCCCGAGTCGCTCGGACAGGGAAAGCGCGGCGATATCTCGCGCATCCATCCTGCCGGTTGGCACCAGCAGCGCTACGACTTTATTCCGGGCCAGAGCCTCTACAACCGCTGCCACCTTATCGCCTGGTCGCTCTGCGGCGAAAACGCCAACCGCAAGAATCTCCTCACCGGCACGCGTTATCTCAACGAAACGGGTATGTTGCCGCTTGAGGAGCAGATTCTCAACTATATTCGCGATACGGGCAACCATGTGCTCTACCGCGTCACGCCCATGTATAACGAAGAGGAACTTGTCTGCCGCGGCGTGCGCCTTGAGGCGCAATCGGTCGAGGACCACGGCAAGGCCCTCTGCTTCCACGTGTACTGCTACAACCTGCAGCCGCACGTGCAGATCGACTACGCCACCGGCCGCAATCAGGCCTCGGGGGACTAGGGCCGACCAAGCTGCCCCAAAACCTAACGTGATCCGTTTTTCTCCGCCCCCCTAGGGACCAAAAAGGGCCGCCCTGGATTGCCCAGAGCAGCCCTTGCATCGGCATGCATGTTGCAGGCAAAGTCCCACGCTACTTGGCGCGGCCCTCCTCATAGCGCTCGACCAGCTTGGCCTGAACGTCATAGGGAACCTGCTCGTAGCCGGCGGGCTTCATGGTAAAGTCGCCCGTGCCACGCGTGATAGAGCGCAGACGCGTCGAATAATCCATCAGCTCGGCGAGAGGTGCCTGCGCGATAACCACGGTGTCTCCGCGCTCATCGGTCTCCATGCCCGTCACGCGACCGCGCGAGGCCGAGATGTCACCCATCACGGCGCCAGCGTAGCTCTCGGGGATAGTCACCGTGATTTCCTCGATGGGCTCCAGCACCACCGGGTCGGCATCGGCGCATGCCTTGCGCAGGCCGATGCGAGCCGCCGCGCGGAACGCCATCTCGTTGGAGTCGACGCTGTGATACGAGCCGTCGTACACAGCCACGCGAATGCCTGTGAGTGGATAGCCGGCAATGATGCCGTCCTTCATGGTCTCCTGGACACCCTTGTCCACGGCGGGGATCAGCGAGCGCGGAATACGGCCGCCCACGACCTCGTCCACAAACTCATAGCCATCGCTCGTGCCGTCGGGTCCAATGAGCGGCTCAACGCGCAGCCAGCAGTCGCCATACTGACCGGCACCGCCAGTCTGCTTTTTGTGGCGGCCCTGGGCGCTTGCCGTGCGTCGGATGGTCTCGCGATACGGAATGCGGATCGGCACGCTCTTGGCCACGACCTTGGTGCGGTCCTCAAGGCGATTAAGCAGGACCGAAACCTGCGCCTCACCCACGGCGGAAATGATAGTCTGGCCGGTCTCCTCGTCACGATCGATGCTCATGGTCGGATCGGCCTTGCACGCCTTCTCGATAAACGTGTAGAGCTTCTCCTCGTCACCGCGGTTCTCGGCCTCGATGGCAATGCGGTACTGCGAGTTGGGGAACTTAAACGCCGCCGCCTCGACCTTACCGGTAATGGAGAGCGTGTCACCCGTCTCTGCCGCCAACTTGGGCGCCACGATAATGTCGCCGGCATAGGCGTGACCGACCTCAGTCATGTCGCGGCCGCACATCACATACAGGTGAGCCAGACGGTCGCCCTTGCGGGTACGCGCGTTGATCAGCTCAAGACCCGGCTCAAGCGTACCCGTCAGCACCTTGATAAAGCTGATGCGACCCTGCTGCGGATCGGCCAAGGTCTTAAACACAAACGCCACCGGACGGTCATCGTCACTCGAGATCTTAAGCGAATCGCCGTCGATAAGCGGCATCTCACCGTAGTCGGTCGGCGCCGGGAAGTACGTCGCGATGTCGTCCATCAGCGAGTTGACGCCCTGCTCCTTGATGCAATCGCCCGCAAAGACCGGCACAAAGATGCGCTCGGCAATCGCCTTCGACAGCAAGCCCTCAAGCTCCTCCTGCGTCAGCGTCTCCTCGCCTTCCAGGTACTTCATCATCAGCTCATCGTCGGCCTCGGCCACCAACTCGCACAGATGGTCATGGGCCTCCTCGGCCTGGGCACGATACTCCTCGGGAATCTCCGACTCAACGGCTTCGGTGCCGTTGCAATGGCGCGCCTTCATGCGCACCAGGTCGATGATGCCGTCAAAGTCCTCGCCCTCGCCCCAGGGAAGGGTCACGGCGCCCAGGCGCGTGCCAAAGCGCTCCTGCAGCAGGTCCATCGTGGTCGCAAAGCTGGCCTCGGAGCGCGACAGGCGGTTTACGAACACCGCACGCGCCAGGCGCAGGTCCTCGGCGGCATACCAGAGCTTAACCGTCGTAGGCTGCGGGCCGGCCTCGGCGTCGACCACAAACAGAGCCGTCTCGCAGACGCTCATCGCGGCAAAGGCGTCGCCGATAAAATCGGGGTAGCACGGGGCATCGAGCACATTGATGCGCGCGCCCTTCCAGTCGATCGGCGCAATGGTCGTCGAGATGGAAAACGCACGCTTGACCTCTTCGGGGTCATAGTCGAGCGTGGGTTTGGTGCCGTCGTGGCCGCCCAGGCGGGCGGTCTTGCCAGAAAGGTGGAGCATGGCTTCGGCGAGTGAAGTCTTGCCCACCCCGCCTTGGCCTACGAGCACCACGTTCCTTACGTTGCCGGTCTTGGGAGCACCCATGATGACCTCCTTGCAGGGTCGCGCGCGATGCGCGACGCCAACGGGGAGAGTTCGCGGTCGGTGCCGTCCCGGGAGCAGCATGGTCGGCAACCGAGCCGACTCACCCTCCAAATGTCCTATGCCACCACCCTACCCTTGCAGCCGCCTGTCCATGCATACCTTTCGGCACGCGTATGGATACGGGCGGCGAGAGGACGAGCAGGTCGTTTAGCTTTTGAGAAATCGCTCCGGGACCAATAAAAAAACCGCCGCGGACCAAACGGCCTGCGGCGGTTTCGCCTCAATGAATAGCTGAGCCTACCCCTCGATACGGCTCAAGAACTCGCGTGTACGCTGCTCGCGCGGATGGTCGATCACCTGCTCGGCAGGACCTTCTTCGACAATACGGCCGCCATCCATAAAGACCACGCGGTCGGCAACATCGCGGGCGAACTGCATCGCGTGCGTCACGATCACCATCGTCATATTCTGCGCGGCCAAGTCCTTGATGACACGCAGCACCTCGGCCGTCAGCTCGGGGTCGAGCGCCGAGGTCGGCTCGTCAAAGAACAAGATTTCCGGATCGAGCGCCAGGGCGCGGGCAATACTCACGCGCTGCTGCTGACCGCCCGAAAGCTCGCAGGGCACTTTGTTCTCGTTGCCCGTAAGCCCCATCTGTGCAATCAACTCGCGTGCACGGGCCTCCGCCTGCTCGCGCGAGCGCTTGAGCACGCGGATCGGTGCGTCGGTGATGTTTTTCATCACGGTATAGTGCGGGAACAGATTGTAGTTCTGGAACACCAGGCCAAACCGCGAGCGCGCCTGCTTGGGCACATCGCCCTTCGCATAGACCGCGCCTGAGCCCGCGTCCGTCGCGACCGCAAGATCGCCAAACGAGAGCGAGCCGCCGTCGAGCGTCTCGAGCAGCGTGGCGCAGCGCAGCAGCGTCGACTTACCACCGCCCGAAGGCCCGATAATCGCCACGACCTCGCCGCGCTTCACCTCGAGCGAGATATCCTTGAGCACCTCATTGCCGCCAAACGCCTTGCGCGCGCTTTCGATTTTCATCACTGAGTTAGTCATGGTAATAGTCCAGCTTCTTTTCGGCAGCGCCCAGCAGCATCTCAACCACAAAGTTAAAGACCCAGTAAATCAGCGCCGCGATTGCAAACGGCACCATGCTCACCTGCGAGGCGACCAGCGCCTTGGCCGTCGAGAACATCTCGCCCACGCCGATGGCGAACGCCAGCGACGTGTCCTTGACCAGTGTGATGATCTCGTTGCCCATCGCCGGCAAAATGCGCTTGGCGACCTGTGGCATCACAATGTACAAAAACGTCTGCAGACGAGAGTAGCCCAGCACCTCGGCAGCCTCATATTGACCGCGCGGAATCGACTGCAGGCCCGATCGATAGATCTCGGCAAAGTAGCCGGCGTAGTTGATGATGAACGCCACGACGCACGCCGTCCACTTGGAATCGGGCGTGAGCGAAATGCCAAACACGTAGTACGGGGCAAAGTAGATGGCAAACATCTGAAGCATGAGCGGCGTACCGCGCATGACCGAAATGTAGATGCGCGCAATCCAGCGGAGCGGCGCAATTTTGCTCATGCGCATAAACGCCACGGGGATTCCCAGCGGAATCGACCCCAGCAGCGTCAGCACAAACAGCTGCAAACTGACCAAGAATCCCTGGCCAAGCATTTGCATCATGACCTGAATAGACATTACTTGAGCACCCAATTATCGAAAGATAGACCATAGCTTGAATACTTGTCGCAGAGATCCTTAACCGTACCGTCATCGTAGAGTGCCTTGAGCGACTCGGTCACGGCGTCGGCCGACTTGGTGTCGCCCTTCTTAAAGCCGACGGCGTAGTGCTCGCTGGACAGCGGCTTGTCGAGCTGCGTATAGGCATCGGGCTTGGCGGCAAGCTGATACTGAGCGATCGAGAGGTCACAGGCAACGGCATCGACTGCACCACTCTCGAGCTGCATAAACGCCGTGTTGTACTCACCGATGGTATCGAGCGTGGCAAACGTCGCGGCCAGATCATTCTGGTCGCCCTCGAGCACATCCTGTGCGGCGGAATCAGTCTGGGTAATCACGGTCTTGCCGGCAAGATCGTCCCAGCTCTTGATACCCGCGTCCTTCTTGACCACGAGCACCTGCTCGTTAAGCATGTAAGGCTCGGAGAACGTGTAGCCGTCCTCGCGGCCCTCCATGGTAAAGCCGTTCCAGATGCAGTTGATGGCACCCGAGTTGAGCAGCGTGTCCTTGGCATCCCAGTCGATAGCCTCATACTCAACGTCCCAGCCCTGCTTGTCGGCAACGGCCTTGGCAAGGTCGAGGTCAAAGCCGGTGTACTCGCCATCGTCGCCTACAAAGCCATACGGAGGATAGGACTTGTCAAAGCCCACGACGAGCTTCTTGGACTCCGCAGCGCCCTTCACGTCCTTGGCTGCAGCAGAACCGGCAGCGGAACCCTTACCGGCACCACCGCCGCAACCGACAAGACCAAGGCCAAGCACCGTGGCGAGCGAGCCGGCTAGACCAACAAACTGACGACGAGACATATCGGTGTTCATGGTATCCCCCCTTGATGGCACTTTAGTTAAGTAAAGTGATTCGTGTAACGTCCAGAATCATACACTTTAGTGAGATGGAGTACAAGGGAGGGTTTGCCCGGCGTGGGCGGGG
>UQPY01000033.1 GCA_900542965.1 uncultured Collinsella sp. | reverse complement strand
ACGAGATTACTACGCGTCTCGTGGGCTCGGAGATGTGTATAAGAGACAGATCTGCCCCCATGCAGGGTCGGACTCAATGAGCTCTTCCTTGCGTGCAAGCGGCGCACGGTCGAAGTCGTCCGGCGCGCGGCGAATCGGATCCCAATCGGCCCGCTCGCGCAAAGCAACGCCCGCCTCGCGCATCACGTGCTCCATGCGCTCGGCAATGGCCGGCGCGCTTGCTACGCCTGGCGATTGAATGCCCGCCGCCTGGAACAGGCCTGGCACCACGGCCGACTGCCCAATAAAGAAGTCGTTCGTCCCCTTAATGACCGGACGCCCGCCGGCAAACGCGCGCACCACGCGACGCGTGTCCAGATCGGGAACCAGCTTGCGCGCTCCCGTCAGCAGCGCGTTCACATCGCTCACATAAGTCTGTGTGTCGCCCGGCTCGCGCACGGCAGCGGTTGCGGTGATCACGGTGTTGCCGTGCACGGTGCCCGTGACGATAACGCCCTTGGACACCGGCGTGGGCACTGGGTAGAGCGGCATGAGCGCGCGCGGCTCCTTGTCCAGCACCACGATGTTTCCCTGGCGCCAGACCATCTGAAACTCTTCGGCGCCGGCCATATGCGAGATGTCCGCGGCACCGTTGCCCGCGGCGTTGATCAGATAGCGGCAGCGCACATCGCCGGCAGGCGTCACCAGCGTAAAGCGCGCAGCACCGTCGGTAGCCTCGCCGCCAGCAACTTCAATGGCTTCCACCGGCGCGGAGCGCATAAACGTCACGCCGTTGGCCACGGCGTTCTCCAGCGCCGCGATGGCCACTTCAAACGGGTCGACGTAACCGGTCGAAGGGCACCACAGCGCGCATGTTGCGTCGGCGCTGGCACGCGGTTCCAGCTCGTGGATACGGTCGGGGCCAATGATCGCCAGCTCGGGCACGCCGTTGGCCAGGCCATTCTGGCGTAGCTTCTCCAGGTGCGCACGGTCCTCGTCGCTAAAGCCCAGCACCATCGAGCCGGTTCGGCAAAACAAAAAACCCAGCTCCTGGGCCCAGGTGCCATACAGCTCGCAACCACGAGCGTTGACCTGCGCCTTTACCGTGCCCGGAGCCGGATCGTAGCCGGCGTGCACCAGGCCGCCGTTGGCCTTCGACGCGCCCAGGGCGATGTCGTTGGCCGCCTCGACCACGCAAATAGACAGGTCATAGCGCGCGAGTTGTCGCGCGATGGCGCACCCGGTGATGCCCGCGCCCACAATCGCGATATCAAACGTTTCCGTCACAGTGCCTCCCAGACAAGTTGACAGGCTGTCAATAAGACTATCCTACGGTCTGCACACCCCCAGCGCAGCGGCAATGCGGCGAACAGCCCCGTCGCATCCGCCAACGGCAGGCGAGGGCCGGCCCGGCACGGATGCCGGCCACGTTAGACCCGAGTTCTTCCCGCCCAACCTCGCGTTCTGCGCCGTTACCTGGTACAGATCGAGACGTTAAGTCCACAGACGCACGTTCGTCTTGATCTGTAGCAGTAGGAGGGGGATTGTGGTCCTACGTGTTACAGATCGAGGCGTTAGCCCGTCCGGTTATGTGTATGTCTCGATCTGTAACAGCAAGAACTGTTTTTGGGTTCTAGATGTTACAGATCAAGATTTAAGTCGGGGAGAGAAGGGTTTGTCTAAATCTGTAACATCTGGGACTGTTTTTGCCGAGTAGTTGTTACAGATTGAGACATTCTGTTTGGGCGGTTGTCTTTGTCTCGATCTGTAACAGTTAGCTGTGGATTTGGGTTCTAGATGTTACAGATCGAGATAATCATCGGGCGGTCTGTCCGTTCGTCTCGATCTGTAACAGTAAGAGCTGATTTTGGAGTCAAGATGTTACAGATCGAGATTGAAGTCGGAGAGGGACCCCTATGTCTCGATCTGTAACATCTAGACCCGGATTCCGCTCCCACCTGTTACAGATTGAGATGTTTGTGTCCGCGCCAGCTCCGTACCCAGCCGTGGTCCCATATAAACAAACCCCGTGGTAAACTTGACCGGACTGTAATTATTCCGAAAGGTACACCTCAATGTCCAAATACATCAACGAGCTCATGTCGCCGCAGCTTATGGGCATCATCTATGCCTTTGTTGGCTTTATCATCGCCCTGTACGTGCTGTCGGTCGTCTATGTGTTCATCGACGCCCGCCGTCGCGGCGCCAGCGCCTACGTGGCATGGGGCATCATCGCCCTCATCCCGTTTGTGGGCCTCATCGCCTACCTGGTCCTGCGCCCGCACTCCTACGCGGCCGACCGCGAGGAGCAGGAGCTGGACATGGCCCTGCGCGAGCGCCAGCTTTCCCAGTACGGCACCTGCCCGCAGTGCGGCGCCCCCATCGAGAAGGACTTTGTCGTCTGCCCCGTGTGCGACACCCAGGTTCGTAACGTGTGCCCCAGCTGCCATCGCCCGCTCGACGCGCACTGGAAGGTCTGCCCCTACTGCCGAACTCGCATCCAGTAACGCATCCATCGCCGGGCCGGCTGCAAGCCACGGGCACCGCGCACCGCAAGCCACGCGCGCCCCACACCCCGACCCACGCGATGAAGCATGCGTAGAAAATCGCCCGCCGTGCCATTAAGGTGCGGCGGGCGCTTGTATACCAAGGCAACCTGCCTATAATGATGCAAGTCAAAAACGCCGAGCGCATCGCACGCACTTGCATCAGGCATCCGAGAGGAGAAAACATACCCATGAAGGCACTCTACAATGACGGTTCGGTGGCCGAGCTCCCGCAGGACGAGGTCACGCACGTCATCCGCCACTCTGCCGCGCACATCATGGCGCAGGCCATCAAGCGCCTGTACCCCCAGGCCGACTTTGCCTACGGCCCCGCGACCGACAACGGCTTCTATTACGACGTCGACCTGCCCGAGGGCGTCAAGATCAGCGAGGACGACTTCCCCGCGATTGAGGCCGAGATGAAAAAGATCGTCAAAGAGAACCTCAAGTTCACCGTGTACGAGAAGCCCCGTGCCGAGGCCATCGCCCTTATGGAGGAGCGTGGCGAGAAGTACAAGGTCGAGCACATCGGCGACCTGGACGACGACGCCCGCATCACCTTCTACCAGCAGGGCGACTACATCGACATGTGCGTCGGCCCCCACATCTGCTACACCAAGGCTCTGAAGGCCTTTAAGCTCACCGGCGTCTCGGGCGCCTACTGGAAGGGCGACAAGGACAACAAGATGCTCACCCGCATCAACGGCGTCGCCTTTGCCACCAAGGAAGAGCTCGACGAGCACATGCACATGCTGGAGGAGGCCAAGAAGCGCGACCACCGCAAGATCGGCCGCGAGATGGACCTCTTTATGATGCGCGACGAGGCCCCCGGCTTCCCGTTCTTCCTGCCCAACGGCATGATCCTTAAGAACACACTGCTGGACTACTGGCGCGAGATTCACCACAAGGCCGGCTACGTGGAGATCTCCACGCCGCTTATCATGAACAAGCAGCTGTGGAAGACCTCGGGCCACTGGGACCACTACAAGGACAACATGTACTCCACCGTCATCGACGACGAAGAGTACTGCATTAAGCCCATGAACTGCCCGGGCGGCGTGCTGGTGTACGCGTCCAAGCCGCACTCCTATCGCGAGCTGCCCATTCGCGCCGGCGAGATTGGCCTGGTGCACCGCCACGAGCTGCGCGGCGCCCTGCACGGCCTGTTCCGCGTGCGCTGCTTTAACCAGGACGACGCCCACCTGTTTGTGCGTCCCGACCAGCTGACCGACGAGATCGTGGGCGTAGTCAACCTCATTGACTCCGTGTACCAAAAGTTTGGCTTTAAGTACCACGTTGAGCTTTCCACCCGCCCCGAGGACTCCATGGGTTCGGACGAGGACTGGGCGCGCGCCGAGGAGGGCCTGCGCACCGCTCTGGAGCAGCTGCACATGGACTACGAGGTCAACGAGGGCGACGGCGCCTTCTACGGCCCCAAGATCGACTTCCACCTGGAGGACTCGCTCGGCCGTACCTGGCAGTGCGGTACCGTCCAGCTCGACTTCCAGATGCCGCTCAACTTTGACCTGGAGTACGTGGACGCCGACGGCACCAAGAAGCGCCCCATCATGCTGCATCGCGTGTGCTTTGGCTCCATCGAGCGCTTCATCGGTATTCTGATTGAGCACTTTGCGGGCAAGTTCCCCACCTGGCTGGCCCCCGTGCAGGTCAAGGCGCTTCCCGTCTCCGAGAAGAGCCGCGACTACGCCCACGAGGTGTGCGCCAAGCTGGAGGAGGCCGGCATTCGCGTGGTCTGCGACGACCGTGACGAGAAGATCGGCTACAAGATCCGCGAGGCCCGCAGCATCGACCGCGTGCCCTACATGCTCATCCTGGGCGAGAAGGAGGTCGAGGCCGGCAACATTTCCGTCCGCGATCGCTCCAACGAGACTGTTCAGATGAGCGTTGACGAGTTTGTTGCGAAGGTGACCGAGGAGATTAAGACCCGCGCCTAAGGCAAGCTTCACAACAATTAACAAAGGCGACCGTCCGCATAGGGCGGTCGCCTTTTTCATGCCGAAATAAGAAAAGCCGCTGGTTGAGCGGCTTTTTTTGTTGCACAAAAAGGTACAGGTTTTTGTAGAGGGATATGGAGATGCACCTACTGGCAGTACATTTTGCGTAATCTGGGCAAACGCTGATTAATTGCTCGTATAATGTCGTCTGTCGAAAGATACAAAAACCTGTACTTTTGCGACTGTGCCTAGCTGCGAGCGAGAAGCCTGTTCTAAACGCCCCTGCATTTGCGTGCATCGCAAAGCCAAAAGAGGGGGGGCGAGAACATGGAACAGACGGCACGGCGCCAAGAGCAGCTGCCGGGCGCATTTAACGGCGCCATCACCAACAGCCAGCACGGCCGCGTCCGCTGGTATCTGGTTCACACCCCCAATGGAAAAGAGCGCGAGACCTGCGAAAAGGTTCGACGCATTATCCCGCACAACCTTATGCAGGACGCTTTTGTGATGCAAAAGGAGTTCTGGTTTAAGCGGGACGGCGCCTGGTCGCTCCAATCCAAACTCATGTACAAGGAATATTTCTTCGTCGCCACGCACAATGCCGCCGCGCTCGATAGGGCTTTGGCCCAGTTGAGCTTTGGCTGTCGCATCGCCGGCAGTAGGGAGCGGGCATACATGCCCATGCCGGACGACGCGCAGGACTGGTACCGCAGCGTGCTGGACGACGACGGTGTGGTGCGCAACAGCGTCGCACGCATAGAAGGCGGCGTGTTGCACATAGAGCAGGGTCCCTTGGTGGGGCAAGAGGCCCACGTAAAAAAGATCGACCGTCACAAGCGCTGGTGCCTGGTGGACGTGGGCGAAGGCGACTCCGCATTTAGGGAGCTGCTTCCGTTAGACGTGCCGAGCAAAACGTAAGGAAGACGTTACGCCGGCAATTTATTTGGTTTTTGAATTTGTGGATTGGGGGGGGGTTCCTGGGGACAGGAACGAAATTTTTATTGTGACTGCTAAAGAAGTAACAGAGGATAATGCGCCCGTGGGCGCGGCGCTCATTGCTCAGGCCATGGACCGGCGCGAGAGCGCGGCGGGCGCCGGTGCCGGCTCCGCTGCAAGCACGGGCACGATGAGCCTCCCAGGCTCGCCCGAGTTTGCCGCAGAGTCCCGCGCGCTCGACACGAGGTCGCTTTGCTACCGCTTCGTCAAGCGCACCTTCGACATCGCGTTCAGCGCGTTCGTCTGCGTTGTGGGGCTCATCCCTGGCGCGGTGCTCTGTGCGTTCATTGCGGCCGATACCAAGGGCGCACCCATCTACGCTCACGAGCGCGCGGGGCGCTTCGGTCGCCCCATCCGCGTGCTCAAGTTCCGCTCCATGGTCGCCGACGCCAACGACGTGGAGAAGTACCTCAGCCCCGAGCAGATCGAGGAGTGGCACCGCGAGCGGAAGGTCACAAACGATCCCCGCATCACCAAGCTAGGCCGCGTCCTGCGCAAGACTTCCCTGGACGAGCTGCCCCAGTTCTTCAACGTGCTCGCGGGCCAGCTCTCCGTCATCGGCCCTCGCGCCATCACCTATGAGGAGCTCGGGAACTTTACGCACGAGCAACAGGTGCAGGTGCTTGCCGTCCCGCAGGGCATTACCGGTGCCTGGCAGTCGGGCCCGCGCAACCTCGCGACCTTCGAGAACGGCCTGCGCCAGGAGTTCGAGCTTGCCTACGCGAAGGGTGCCAGCCTCAAGGCAGACTGGAAGGTCTTCTTCAAGACCTTTGGCGTCATGTTCGGCAAGAAGAAGACGGGGAGGTAGCGCATGAGTGCTGACAAACCCCTCGTCTCGATCGTGGTGCCGACCTACAAGCGCTCTGACAGGATTCGCGTGGCCCTGGACTCAATCGCCGCGCAGGACTACGGCGCGGAGAACATCGAACTGATTGTAGTGAGCGACAATCGGCCGGAGTGGCCGGAAAGCGCCGAGACTGACGCGGCGGTCGCCCCCTATGCCGCGAGCCTTCCGCACTTTAGGCTGCTGCACACCTCCGGCCAGACCGGCGGCGGGGCGGCGCGCAACTACGCCTGCCGCCAGGCGACGGGCGAGTACCTCACGTTCCTCGACGATGACGACGAGTTCCTGCCTGACAAGGTGTCCACCCAGGTCGCCTTCATGCAGGAAAACTCCCTCGACATGAGCTGGCAGGATGTCTCGTGGTATGACGAACGTGGCCGGCTTGTGGAGCACCGCAGGCTCGACCATTGCGAGGACTTCTCCACCGAGGGTCTGCTGCGCGCGCACCTCCTAACGCCGATAAGCCCAACGGCCATCTATATGCTCAGGCGCGACCTGTTCGACCGCACTGAGGGTTTCGGCGAGGTGGCGACCGGCCAAGACTGGTGGCTGATGCTGCGCTGCATAGAGGCTGGCGCCCACATGGGCTACATGCCCGAGGTGCACGTGAGGCAGTACCTCCATTCCGGCGAGAGGCTCTCGCTTGGCAAGAACAAGGTAAACGGCGAGGTCGCAAGGCACGAGGTGGTGCGCGGCTACTACCCGCGCCTCAGCAAGAAGGATGTGCGCTACATCGAATTTCGCCACAACGCCGTGCTCGCCTTCGCTATGAAGCGCAGCAACCAGCCAGGCCAGGCTGTGATTTACGCCTTAAAGGCCATTGCCTCATCGCCCGCCGCCTGCGTCTCTGAGGCGCTGAAGTTCTTCGGCAAGGCGAAATCCTAACTATTTCATATGTGTGCCTGCTCTTAACGAAAGGTTGAATGATATGTCCGAAAAAATGAAGATAGCAGTCGCCGGCACCGGCTATGTGGGGCTCTCGTTGGCCGTTCTGCTCTCGCAGCACAACGAGGTGCGCGCGCTCGACATCGTCTCCGAGAAGGTAGAGAAGATTAACGCTTTTCAGTCGCCCATCCAGGACGACGAGATTGAGCTCTTCCTGGCCGAGGCTAAGGCGGGCACGAGGAAGCTCGACCTGCATGCAACCGTGGACGTCGCCGAGGCCTATACAGGCGCGGATTTCGCCATCGTGGCCACGCCAACGAACTACGACTCGGACCGCAACTTTTTCGACACCTCGTCTGTTGAAGCCGCAATTTCGGCAATCCGCTCGGTGAACCCGACGGCCTGGATTGTCATCAAGTCGACCATCCCTGTGGGTTACACTTCGTCGCTTCGTGAGACGCTTGGCGA
Source organism: uncultured Collinsella sp. (assembly GCA_900542965.1). Classification (GTDB taxonomy): domain Bacteria; phylum Actinomycetota; class Coriobacteriia; order Coriobacteriales; family Coriobacteriaceae; genus Collinsella. The sequence continues at coordinate 17,257 of UQPY01000033.1, read as the reverse complement.
CAGCCGCATCATCTTCAGCCCCGAGTTCCTTCGAGAGAGCAAGGCGCTCTACGATAATTTGCACCCTAGCCGCATCGTTGTGGGCGCGCCCAAGGACGACGAGGAAGCTGTGAAGGCCGCAAAGACGTTTGCTGGGCTGCTCGCCCAAGGCGTCGGCCCCGCCGAGCTTGAGCGCACCAACCCTGATGGCACGACGGGCATCCCGCAGCTCGTTCTTGGTACCACCGAGGCGGAGGCCGTGAAGCTGTTCGCCAACACCTACCTGGCACTTCGCGTGGCGTACTTCAATGAGCTGGACACTTACTGCGAGATGAGGGGACTCAACACCAAGGACGTCATCGATGGCGTGTGCCTAGAGCCCCGCATTGGCTCCCACTACAACAACCCCTCCTTCGGCTACGGCGGCTACTGCCTGCCCAAGGACACCAAGCAGTTGCTGGCCAACTATAAGGACGTGCCTCAGAACCTTATCGAGGCCATCGTCGATGCCAACCGCACTCGCAAGGACTACATTGCAGACGAGGTACTGCAACTGCTGTGGGACAAGGTATACGAAGGCAAGGAGAAGCCCGTGGCGGGCGTGTACCGCCTGACCATGAAGTCGAACTCCGACAATTTCCGCGCCAGTTCCATCCAGGGCGTTATGAAGCGCGTGAAGGCCAAGGGAGTGCCGGTCGTTGTCTACGAGCCAACGCTGGACGCGCCGGAATTCTTCGGTTCCGAGGTGACGCATGACCTTGAGAAGTTCAAGGCCGAGTGCGACGTGATCATTGCCAACCGGTGGAGCGACGATCTGGCCGATGTTGCCGGCAAGGTGTATACCCGCGACCTATTCAAGAGGGATTAGTATTTGTGGCGATTACTGCTGATAAAAAAAAGAGACGGCTGCTCCTTCTGACGAGGAGGTTCCCCTTTAACCGCGGCGAGGTCGCCGCTGAGTCCTATCTCGAGAACGAGATAGGCGTTCTTTCGACCTATTTCGACGAGGTGCTCGCCGTGGGGACCGAGGCGCAGCCGGGTGACGCGCCCACCTGCGCGCTGCCGGGCAATGTGACGCCCCTGGCCTTGGGTTGCGGTAATACCTCCAAGGACAAGGCTTTGCTTGCAGTCAAAGGGATCGCGTTTCCCCTTTTGGGCGGTGCGGACGTTCGTGAGGCCTATGCCACAGAATCCGTTCATGGAATCGGAAAGCGCGTGTTTCGGGGCTACTTTGCCGCGAGGGCGAAGGCAAAGGCGGACGTGCTTGCGGAGGAACTGGTCCGCTTTGGCTTTGAGCCCACGCACATATACAGCTTTTGGCTTTACGACACCGCTTTGGTCGCTGCTTGGCTGACCGGCACGTACCCATGTGCACGCGCCGTTGCGCGTGCACATGGGTACGATCTGTATGCAGATCGTACCGATGTGCATTATTTGCCCTTCCGGGGATACCTCCTATCCAAGCTTTCCGGAGTGCTTCCCTGCTCGAAAGACGGGGAGGAATACATAAACGCGAACTGGCCGGGCCATGAGGGCAAGGTGACGGCCTCCTATCTCGGAACGCGGGAGATGCCAGACAAGTCCGGCGAGCCGTTGACCTGCCCGTTGCGGGTCGTCTCGTGCTCGCGTATTGTCGACGTTAAGCGCGTGCCTCTTCTTGCTAAGGCTGTCACCCTTCTTGATGCCGAAGGGCTTCGCGTCGAATGGACCCATTACGGCGACGGCCCACAGCTCGAGGAGGCGAGGGCCGCCTGCTCGTTGCTGACGCACTCCACCGCGAAGTTCGCGGGGGCTTTGCCGAACGACGCGCTTTTGGGGGAGTACGCAGCGAAGCATTTCGACGTCTTCGTGAACGTTTCGTCAAGCGAGGGCCTGCCGCTTTCGATCATGGAGGCCTGCGGATTCGGCATTCCCGTCATCGCCACGGACGTTGGCGGAACCCACGAGATAGTAAGCGATGGCTTCAACGGCTTTCTCCTACCTAGCGACTGTGGACCGGAAGATGTCGCCGCGGCCATAAAGCGATTCGTCTTTTTGGGCAAGGCCGAAGGGTCTTCTATGAGGCGCGCTGCAAGGGCCGTTTGGGAGAGGGACTTCCGTTTGGAGGCCAACGTGGAGGGGCTTGTGCGCTCGCTCGGAGTCGATTACAGAAACGAAGGTGAATGATGGGCCAGATTGCGCAGAAGATGACCATGCTCAAAAGGTGGAGCAAAATGCTCACTGGCAAGACGGCTGTGGCCGTAGAGCAGAGCTTGGGCAGGGCCTATAATGTCGGACAGTTGTCCGGGTACTACAACGATTTGACCGGCAAGGTCACTGGCAGTACTCTGCTCGACGAGGGCGGTGTCCCTGTTAGCGTCATCGCCGGTGGGGCGCGGGTGCATTTCCCCATCGCCATTTTCCAATACGGTTTGGGCTGTTACGACTTGAGCATTCTCAGGTCGGATGAAGTTGAGCGCTTTCTCGACGCACTAAGGGTATGCTCGGATTGGGCGATCGGCGCCCAGCGGGATGACGGCTCTTGGGACGCATTTGGTCCGATAGGCAGCGCTAAGTACTCCGTCTCCTCGATGGCCCAAGGCGAGGGGTGCTCGATGCTGCTGAGGGCCCATGCGGCTTTCGGGGACGAGTGCTATAGAGTTGCGGCGCTGAAAGCTGCCGAGTACATGCTTATCGACATGGACAATGGCGGCGTGTCGTCGCATGACGGGGGAGAACTGTTCCTGGAGGAGTACCCTCAACGCCCCAGGCGCAGTGTCATGAACGGTTGGGTGTTTAGCCTTTTCGGTCTCTATGATGCATCGTTGGTCGACGCGCGCTTCGCCGGGCCATTCAAGCACTCTGCGGAGACGTTGGCTTGCCATTTGGATGACTACGACGCCGGCTTCTGGTCTTATTACGACATGGAAAAGCGTATCGCCTCTCCCGCCTACCATCATCTGCATATAGCGCAGCTCCGCGCAATGGCGGATCTTTCAGGCGACGCAAGGTTCGCGGTGAAGGCCGAGGTATACGAGCGCTATCAGGAATCTCCGGCCAACCGCAGGAAGGCGATTGCTAAAAAGGCGCTGCAGAAGCTGATCGAGAAATCCGATGCGGTGATCGTCCAATGAAGAAGGCCCTCTATATCGTGACCTCGATGGACACCGGCGGGGCCGAGACGGTATTCATGAAGTATTACCGGGCTTTGGACAAGTCGTGCTATCAGCTCGACTTCTGTGTGTCGTCCGACGTGCCGGGCTTTTACGACGCCGAAATCGAGTCGATGGGCGGCAGAATTGTGCACACAGTCAAGAAGACCGAGGCCGGGCCGGTCGCTTCGTTCAAGCGGCTCATGCAGATAGCCCGGGACGGCGGTTATTGCTGTGCTGTCAGGTCGTCTCAGCACAGCCTTTCCTGTCTTGATTTGCTCGCCATGAGATTCGGAGGCGTGTCCAGAACCATATTCAGGTCAAGCAACACGGGTACAGTTTCGAACAGCAAAAAGGAGACCCTGCTGCACAATCTTTTCAAGCCCCTTGTCAGGGTTGCGGCGACCGACTTCGCCGCCCCGTCTACCGAGGCGGGCGTCTACATGTTCGGCAAGGCGGGGGTATCGGGGCCGCGTTTCCATCTCATGAAGAACGCGCTCAACCTCGAGGACTACGCCTATGACGCTTCGACACGGGACGATGTTAAGCGCGAACTGGGCGTTCCTGCCGAGTCCTATGTCGTCGGGCACGTCGGGAGGTTCAGTGAGCAGAAGAACCACCTCTTCCTTGTCGATGTTTTTGCTGAAATCGCCCGGAGAAGGCCAGACGCCGTCCTCATTCTCGTCGGCAAAGGCGAGACACGCACGGCCGTTGAGAGGCGCGTTGCCGAGCTCGGATTGACCGATAGGGTGGTGTTTGCCGGGGTTAGGAGCGATGTCCGCCGTCTCTATTCGGCTATGGACGTCTTCATCTTCCCCTCTGTCTACGAAGGCCTGCCGAACGTCGTCGTCGAGGCGCAGGCAAACGGACTCCCTTGCGTGATTAGCGACTCCATCACGCGGGAGGTTGGCATTTGCGAGAACGTCGTTTACAAAAGTCTGGGCGACGCTCTGGACGAATGGGCCGACGCCGCGCTCTCCGCGGATCGCATAGGGTCAAGCGCCAGTGCGAGGGATTTGAAAGGCTCGGGCTATGAAATCAATTCGGAGCTTCCCGGTTTCGTGAGGCTGGTATTCGGATGAACTTTATCGAAACATCGCTTTTCTACTTTCTTGTCGTTTTGCTTTCAGCGGCGCTTGCGCGCATGTCGGAAAACGGCAAGAGTAAGGCTGGGCTGGTCGCTGCCGTGGTTCTTCTTACCGCCGTCGGGGGCTTGAGGTCGTATGCGGTTGGGCAGGATACCCTGGGTTATAAAGAGGGAATCGAGTACTTCTACGCGTATGGGACCACGATGTGGAACCATACGTTCAGCGTTCCGTACGGTGTCTTCACAAGTGCGGTGCTCCATATCTGTAACAATTACTCGTTCTTGCTCGTCGTCGAGTCGCTGATCGCCAACGCCTTTTTTGCTTTCAGGCTTTGGGATTTTAGACGAACGGCATCGCTCTCGTTTGCGATGTTCGTCTATACGGCAACGGTGTTCCCGCTGTCTATGTGTCTGACGTGCCAGATGATTGCAGTCTCGCTGGTTTTCTACGCAACCAGGTTTTTAGAACAGAATAAGCCGTTGCTTTTTTGCGCTTGGTGGGCTGTTGGCGCTCTTTTGCACGCGTCCGCCCTGATAGGGGTCCTATTCCTCATCTACTACCTATTTTCCAACAAAAGCAAGAGCCGATCGCAGTTCGCCGCGAAGATGCTTGCATCGGTTGCCCTGCTGTTCCTGGCAGCTTATGCGGGCTCTAAGCTCGTCGACCGGTATGCGCGTTACTCCGTGAACGAATCGAGCATCGGGTTGATGGTTTTTGCGCAGGCGACCGTCCTCGCGATCGCATATTTCGTCAGCCGCGAAACTGCGAATGTTGCCCCGGTTGAGAGCGACGGAACGTCGCGGCTCAAAGCCAACCGGATGCCGCTCGTGTTTTACGCTTTAGGCATTTTGGCTTCGGCGTCCTCTTATGTGATTGCCAACGCCGGCCGCATAGCCTATTACTTCACCGTATTAGGCCCCGTGATTTTCGGAGGCTTCGTGAAGGACGCTCGGAAAATAAAAGCCCGTTTTTGTCTTGGCTGTTTTCTAGTTGTCTGGTTCCTTTTCTACGCCTTTTATGCCTATCTGCTTCATACCGGGCTTGGTATCGAGTCTTATTCGTTCGTCTGGATGGGGTAAATAGTGCCCGAAACCGTTTCGGGCATATACGAGCAAAGTCTACGTTGGTGGTTTGCATACGCCCAGGGCTTGTTCCATGTGTAGCGCAGAGAATTAAAAAGTAAAACGCTTTGTTTAAGCTCGGACTTAAGGAAATTGTATATATGGAAAGCAAAATTAAAAAATACCTAAGTGACCCGTGGATGGCCTACTGTGCCTTTACGTCGAAGGGTCTAACGAGATGGGTTTCCGACAGGACGCACCTTCGATTGATGCATCGCGCCAAGTTGGGCATGTGGCCTAGCATAGACTCGCCGGTGACCTTCACTGAGAAGATGCAGTGGCTGAAGCTTAACGATCACAACCCTGCGTACACGACCATGGTCGACAAGTACCGCGCTAAGGACCTCATTGCCTCGCGTGTGGGCTCCGAGCACGTGGTCAAGACGTTGGGCGCCTGGAATTCCGCTGATGACATCGATGTGAGTGGGCTACCGGAGAAGTTCGTACTCAAAACGAACCACGACTGCGGCGGCGTGCTCATCTGCACTGACAAGGGACACTTCGATCTCAACAGTGCCAAGGACTTTTTTCGGGGTCATTTGAAGCAGAATTATTTTTACGGGTGCAGGGAATGGCCTTACAAGAACGTGAAGCCCGTCGTGTTCGCCGAGGAGTTCTTGGAGAGCGAGGGCGATAATGCCCGTGATGAAGACGATAACTGGGAAGGCATCGACGAGTTCGACTTCTTCTGCTTTGACGGGGAACCCCGGCTGATTTCTTATTGCCACGGGGACAAGAACGATTCTGAGAAGAGGTACAACGATTTCTACGACACTGAGTGGAATCTGCTGCCTTTGGCGATGGGATACGCGAGTTCCGAAGAGACGATCCCTGCCCCGGAGCAGCTCAGCGAGATGCTCGAGCTATCAAGGAAACTGAGTGACGGTGTACCTTTCTTGAGGGTCGACCTCTTCATCTGCAAGGGGCGCGTTCTCGTCGGCGAGCTGACTTTCTACCCGTGGGGCGGGTTTACGCCTTTCAGCCCCGCTGAGGCGGAGAGGACGTTGGGGCAAATGGTTTCTTTGCCCCAACGTGAAAACGAGGAATGATGGCAAACGAAAGCTGCATTCAGTGCGTGCGCATGGATAATCAGCCAGTAAGCGCGCTCCGGCGTTTCTTCATGGAGGTTTAGTATGTCCGACACAAAAGACCTCCGGGCGAGGTCGGCAAGCGCGGCAAAGTGGTCTCTGGCAACCGAGATTATCGCCAAAATCATCTCGCCTATCTCGCAGCTCGTCTTAGCGAGGCTGCTGGCGCCAGAGGCGTTTGGCATGGTGGCGACCGTCACCATGGTAGTGAGCTTTGCCGACATGTTCGCGGACGCCGGGTTCCAGAAGTACCTGGTGCAACACAGCTTCCGAGACAAAAAAGACCTGCATGCCAACGCTAACGTGGCCTTTTGGACGAACTTCGGCATATCGGTGGTCCTGTGGTGTCTCATTGCCATATTCAACGATCCGGTGGCCACCTTCGTGGGCAATCCGTCGCTGGGCTTTCCCTTGGCCGTGGCCTGCCTCTCTCTCCCGTTGACGTCGTTTTCGAGCATTCAGATGGCGTTGTTCCACCGTAATCTCGATTTCAAGTCGCTTATGCCGGTGAGACTGACGTCGACCTTACTTAACTTCGGCTCGACGCTTGTACTGGCGTTTATGGGATTTGGTTACTGGTCGCTTATCGTTGGCACTTTGGCGGCGAATATTGTAAATGCAGTGGGGCTGACTCTGCTGTCTGAGTGGAAGCCGCGTTTTTTCTACTCCTTCAACATGCTGAAGGCTATGTTCTCATTCAGCGGATGGACGCTTTTGGAGTCGTTCACCATATGGCTTTCCTCTTGGGCGGGCACCTTTATCGTGGGGCATTTCCTGGGTGCGGCTGAGTTGGGATATTACAAGACGCCAGTCACCTTTGTGAGCGGGTGCTTCGGGATTATCACGAACGCTACGACGCCCATCTTGTTCTCGTCACTTTCGCGCCTTCAGTTTGATCGGGAAGAATACGTTGCTTATCTGCGACGCTTCCAGTTCATGGTGGCATTGTTCCTGTTGCCGTTGTCTGCGGGTATCTTCGTATTCCGCGAGCCTTTGGTGGCCCTGTTGCTCGGCGATCAGTGGGGCGAGGCGACGCTCATGTTCGGGTTGTATGGGCTGGTGCAGGGGCCGATGGTGCTGCTCTCATACTACAGCAGCGAGATGTATCGCTCTCTTGGTAAACCGCGCGTGTCTACGCTTGTGCAGGTGATGTACCTCGTGTTGATGACGCCGCTTATGACCGTGGCGGCTATGCAAGGGTTCGATGCCGTCGTGTGGGCTGATGCGGGATTGAGAATCCTTTTGATTGCTATCAACCAAGTGGTCACATATTTCGTGGTTGGCCTTTCGTTTGGGCGCACTATGCTGTCGCTCAAGGAGCCCATTTTCTGCACATCGATGATGTGCGCATTTGCATGGGTGACGTATGGACTCGCATCTAGCAACTGGCTTGGCGTCGGGTTGGACATTGTAGGGTGCGTCGTTGTCTATTTCGCGATTTGCTTTGCTTTGCCCAAGAGTAGGAGGGTGCTGCTGAAGCTGGTCAAGGGCGGCGGCTTTAAAACGTTTTGAGGTCTGTAATTAACTTGTTGGGAGTTCCATCTCAGGACTTCCTTAAAACGAAAGAGTGGGGTATATATGCAGGATAGAAAAGTCCTCGTCACTGGCGCCGCCGGCTTCATCGGGGCGTTTCTGGTGAAGCGGCTGCTCGAAACCACCGACGACGCGATCATCGGTCTGGACAACGTGAACAGCTACTACGACCCTGGCATCAAGGAGGCTCGCCTGCGAATGCTGGCGGAGGTGGACAAGGCGGGGCGTTTCGCCTTCGTGCGCGGCGACCTGTGCGATGCCGCGTTGATAGAGCGCCTGTTCGCTGAGAACGGCTTCGACGTTGTGGTGAACTTGGCCGCCCAGGCGGGTGTGCGGTATTCCATTGAGAACCCGAGGGCTTACATCGACTCGAACCTGATTGGATTCTTTAACATTTTGGAAGGATGCCGTCATCACCCGGTGAAGCACCTGGTGTACGCGAGTTCGAGTTCGGTTTATGGCGGCAACGAGAAGGTTCCCTTCAGCGAGGAGGACCGCGTAGACTCCCCCGTGAGTTTGTATGCTGCCACCAAGAAGAGCAATGAACTTATGGCCGCGGCCTACTCCAAGCTCTACTCCATCCCGGCCACGGGTCTGCGCTTCTTTACGGTGTACGGGCCCATGGGAAGGCCCGACATGGCGTACTTCGGCTTCACCGAGAAGTTGCGTCGTGGCGATACGATTAAGATTTTCAACATGGGCGATTGTAAGCGCGACTTTACGTACGTGGACGATATTGTGGAGGGCGTGCGCAGGGTCATGGACTGCGCTCCTGAGGTCAAGATCGGTGCTGATGGTTTGCCAATTGCCGCTCATCGCGTGTATAACATCGGCAATTCGAATCCCGAGAACCTGCTGGACTTCGTGGACACCCTGCAGCGTGTGCTGGTTGAGGAGGGCGTGCTCCCCGCCGATTACGATTTCGAGGCGCATAAGCAGCTCGTTCCTATGCAGCCTGGTGACGTGCCTGTAACCTATGCGGATACTGGCGCCTTTGAGCGCGATTTTGGTTACAAACCCGCAACGCCGCTCGAGGACGGTCTTCGTGAATTCGCGAAGTGGTATCGCGAGTTCTACGGGAATTAGCTGGGTGATAGCAATGTCGAATGTATACAGCAGTGACCGTATTCGCTTTGGGGGGGGGTCTATTCTCTCAAACCATGCTTTGAGGTTTGTTTGGCTACTTCGAAAGTGCCAGAATTCGCACAATCCTTTATGGCATCTTTTTCGAAAGAGGATGGCTTGCAAATATGGTCTCGAGATCGCGCCTGCCACCTCGATTGGCGAAGGCTTGTATCTGGGTCACGCTTTTGGCATTACGGTAAACCCGAATGCCGTTATCGGTCGCAACTGCAATATGCACAAAGGTGTGACAATTGGTCGGGAAAACCGCGGCAAACGAAAAGGTGCGCCTGTTCTTGGCGATTGCGTTTGGCTTGGTGTCAACTCAACTATTGTTGGTGGCGTTCGTTTAGGCAACGACGTTCTCGTTGCACCGAACACTTATGTTAACTGCGACGTACCAAGCCATTCGATTGTGATTGGGCACCCATGCAAAATCATTTCTCGAGATGGGGCAACAGACGAATATATAAACAACAGGGTCTGAATAATAAAATCGGTTTTACATGTCTTATCCAGGATAGAGGGGGGATCGTCTTCGCTAATTACAGCGAGTTAGCGACTCAGTGAGCTTTGGCGCGCTCTGATGCGAGCGGAAGGTGAAGCAAACTGGAACGGGTAGTAGATTCCCAGAAGCTATATGCAACGTGAGTGTCAAAGATAGCGCGTCTTAACGCATAACCCTGCATTCCTCCTTTCACCGACTGGCAAAACGATTTACACCTAATTGTCGACATTACTCACGCGATTTATCTTTGCCCCCGCATCGATCTCGCTAAACTAATATCTGTCGCTACCAGGGCATTTTCTGGTGCACATTCTATTGGCTCCTGCGAAGATCGGAGCGGGTATGTTTGCCGCCGAGTCCCACGCCAGCCGTCATCACATCGCGATCGCTGCCATGGCCTGCCTATGCGTTTTGCTGGGCGGGCCTTCCTATGCCGCGGGCGCGGAGAGCCTGTTCATCGCTGGCGCGACGTACTTCGAGCCGGGCGTGTCGGGCCCCGGCTGGGCTTGGACCGATGCCGGCCGCCTGGAGCTCAACGGCTACGCGGGCGACGCCATCGGCGCCGACAGCGACCTGGTCGTGACTCTTTCCGGGCACAACTCGGTGACTGAGTCGCATGCGCCCGATGCGGACATCACGCAGTGCGGCATGGAGGTGTGGGGCGGCCTGACGCTCCGCGGCACTGGGTCCCTGTCGGCATCGGGCTCGCAGTGCGCGATCCACGTCTTGCGGGCGCTCGCGGTGGACGGCTGCACCGTCGATGCCCGGGCGGATGGGGCCGATATTACGGACGAGGCCGTGGCGGGCGTAATCGCCGGCGACATGGCCGTGCGCGGCGGCGGGCGCGTCGTCGCCGTCGGTGCCGCGCCCGCCGCCGGCGCGCATGCCTACGGCGTGTACCTGCAGGACGCGGGCGTCGGCCCGGCCGGTTGCAGGCTTTCCGTCGATGCCTCGTGGCTCGATGCGACCGGTGCCGATGGTGGTGTCGGATGCGCGGGCGGGTCGCTCGTGTCCGCACGGTTCGTGACGCCTGCGGCCGGGGCCTTCGGCACCGGCGGCGTGGTGGATGCCTCCGGGGCCATGGCGCCGCATGTGGTGGTTGAGCCCGAGGGCGCCACGGCGCCGGCGGGGGAGGACGACGGGCGCGAGTCGCCCGGCGGCGCGGGCGAGCCGGCCGGTGGCGCCGGCCCTGCCGTCGGGCGGCCCGGTGCCGGGTCCGCGACGGATCCCGATTCGAAGCCCGCGGCCACGACGCCCAAGGCAACCACGACAACCAAAACGACCGTGGCAAAGACCACGGCGACCACGCCATCCAAGGCCAGGACCGCCAGCGCCGCCGCCACGCTCCCCAAGACCGCCGACAGCAACTGGATCGCCTCCTCCTTAGCGCTATTCCTGCTGGGGACGGCGCTTCTAGGTGCCGCACGCCTCCGCAGTGGCGCCTGTTTCGGCTGGACGAGGTGAGAGGCGAATGCAGCGTAGGCAACCGATTAAAAGCGAGTTTTATGTTTCCCAAAGTAGGGGCGCACCGGCTAACGCCGGCGTGCCCCTACTATTGAACGAACAGTTCTAATTACTAAAGATGCGAATCAACCCTCTAATCCGCGGTTTTTTTGGAATGACTCAATTGATTCGCAAAACCCGCGGATCGCTCCTTCAGTCACTCCCAGATTTCCGCTGGGATTTGTAGCGCGTGGCTTGGAGAGGGGTGATTCTTACGGGGGCTTGCGTACGTGGGTTTTCTCAGACAGCAACGTCGCAAGGGGCTGGGTGCTCCTCCAGGTAATTGTCGACCGAGCATCTATTGATGCTTCCCTCGTAAACATAGCTGTGCGCAATTGGCTCAAGCTGAGCGAACAGCAAAGCGGCGTTTCGGCACGATCGCAAAGTCCCGCATTCGCATCCCGCATGTGCGAAGAGGTGCTCGTGGTGAGCGGCGCGATTGCGGATCTTGTTGATTCCCGCTATCCGTTCATTGATGTCGTTTCGGTCTGCTCCCTTTGGCCATGCCTTATGGATGATTGGGATCCACAAATCGCGTTCATGGCTGCGGTCCGTCATGTGGGCCCAGAAACCCAACGTGAGGTTAGAGACGATATCGTCTGCGGTCGCGTTCTCGCGAAGGCCGTTTCTCAGATGGTCGATCGAATTCCTGTTCAGTCTGTTGGCGTCGTTGATCTGTCCGCGTTTATTCGTCCTGAGGATCGGGCGTCTTACGGGAGAGGCGCCGTCGAACAGCCAGTGGTCGGACCCGCTCCAGGTGGAAGATATTGCCCTGTCGTACGCGTTTCTGAGGGCGACCTCGAAGAACGAGACGTCTTTCAAGACGGCCTGCGCAAGACCGATGTTCCAGAGGTAGAGGCTGAGTGCGACGGCGTCATCGCCTCGTGTTACTTCGAGATATTTGCTATATCGGGGTTCAGAAAGCCAAGATATGACGTGCGCCCGGTTTATCTTCGGAGCGTTCGGCATTGGAGACCTTTCCTCAGAAAATAATTGAGCCCCGGCGACTTGAATCAGCGGTCGTACCGGGGCTAACTTGTTTGCAATTGTAGCACATGATTTCTGAGGGCGCCCGGCGACAGCGAGCAGCCCGACGCCGAGGCCGCGACGGCCATGGAGCCGTCGAGGGAGCTCGCCAGGCGGTAGGGGCCGTCGTCAATGACCCTTTCCAATGCCGCTGCTTTGTATTCAGCCTTTAGTTCGTATTTAGTGTTCCATTTGCTGTTCGATTGCTTGGCGACGTTTGATGCCGCAGTAAGCTCAACCTTGGCGCCACCAGTCTCCCACTCTTTCTGATTCATCGCATGCGCAACAATCCCATTCTGAATTCCCGAGATGCTCGGCGGGAAAGACTGATTATCAGCATCAATAGAAAAGCTCTCTTCTTTGGCATCCAAGTGTTGCTGAATGCGCTCGGCATACTTTTCTGCCCATTCATCGGCCTTGCCGTTTCGCACAAAGTAATTGTTGGACAGGTCGGTCGAGCGGTAGGCGTAGCCGTCCTTCTGGTAGTTAGCCGTGTGGTCGGAGTGGGCGATTGCCATGAGCTCGTCGGTCAGGCCAAAGTACAGATGGCGCTGGTCCAGGTCTCCGTACCAGTTGTCGCTGGTGTCGTCCCAGGTTAGGTCCATCTGGCACCATTTGCCGTCGATCTTTACGGCGTTCCAGGTGTGGCCGTTGCCGGTGATGCGGCCGTTGACGATACCCGCTGCGTCAAGGAGCTTGGAGTAGATGCGCTGGTAGCTCTCGCAGGTGCCCTGGTGGCGCGTGAGGCCGCTTTCGGCCGAGCACCAGTTGAGGTTGTGGTCGTACTCCAGCTGGTCGAGCGTCCAGTCGTGGAGCCACAGGGCGCGGGCGTAGTCGGACCCGTCGGTATCGGCGCTGCATTTGTCGACTGCGGACTTCACGATGGCGCTGACCGCCGGATAGGCGTCGTCGTTCGCGCTCGCAAACACGTTTGAGCGCAGATAGTACACGCCGGCCGCCTTATCCATCAGGTAAAAGCGCAGGTAATAGGTGCCGCTAGCGGTCATTTCGAACTGGTAGTCGTGCGATGTGCATTCGCCGGTGTATTGCTGCCACTGGTTACGGCTGGGGTCGGCAACGCTTTCGCTGCTACCGTCGGGATCCATATACGTCGGTGCGTCCATGCGGAATTGGTACGCACCGCTTCCGCCCGTCGCAGTCACATGGAACGTGGTCTCCTGGCCGAGCCTCGGGTCGTTCTATTGGACGGTGAGCGTGATGTCGCCGCTTTGCGCGGTGGTGCTGTGCTGGTAGTTCGCGGCCGCGTTCGCCGGTTTGATTTCAAATGGGATCGCGCAGGTGCCGCTGTAGTTCTGGTCGTCGGCGGTCACAACGGCGGTCGCCTGACCGATGGCTACGTTGTTCTCGTAGGCGACAGTGTACTGGTCGCTCGGCACGGTCGACGACGTGACGGTGGGCATCACGGGATTGCCCGTGTAGCGAATGTCGGTGTCCTCGATACTGAACATGCTGGCGTCGATCGGCTGCGTTGCGTTGGCCGTTACATTGGTGCCGGAGGCGGCGCTGATTTGATCGTTTGCCCGGGCTTGGCCCGACGTGGTTTCGGCTGGGCTCTCGTTAGGTTTGCCGGCGCTTTGCGCGGCGGGTTCTGGCGCACTGGCGATTTCGGCAAGCGCGGGTGACGGGATAAAACCAACCGTCATTGCGAGCGAGAGCGCGATGGAAAGGACGCAGGAGGCAGGCTTACGCATGACGGCCCCTTTTCTGTAATCGGAACAGGTACGATTCTGCAAGCGTACCGGCATTTCAACGATTGCAGTATAAACGAAAAACCGCAGGTTGTAGACGAGTTTGGCGTGTTTCAAGGGCGCGGTAAGCATTTGCCGTTCCAAGCGATGTTGCGAACGCAGACTGGTGATTGCTTGCTGGCTTGTGGTGGTGTTTGGGTTGCTAAGCGAGGGCTGCTTGTTGCGTGGGTTGGTTTTATTGGTGTGGGTTTGGACACTGTATGGAGATGACGATGGCTGGAGCGGGGTAGGGAGTTGTGGTGCGGATTGGGGATGCTGGGTGGCTGGCCGATTGCGTGCAACGGCCTAACGCGTTGTTTGCGGTGCACGGCCAATAGATCTCTGTAGGGGGCCTACCCAACGTAAGGCGTCTGAAGGCATTTCCCTGGAAGCTCGGGCTTCCTGGATATCTTGGCGATTAAGATTCGCCCCATGCTCAGCCGGCATATAGAATGGACTGTGGACGTGACGATTGCCTGCTGCTGACATGTTGGTTAATCGACGATGATGGCAGCGACGGAGATTGATTGGGGCAGTCGGCATGTTCGCGAGCGAAAAGGCGGCCCTGCTCGGCGATGTGCCGACTTTTATTGTAGCGAAGGCGTTGGTGACGCCGAGAGGCGGCAAGGCCGACAAAACTATTGCGAAGGCAAGGGATCAACATGGCATTTGAAGCACGTCAGAGTACGGTTGGAAAGCTGCTTAATGACTCAATCTATAGAATCCCTCGCAATCAGCGCGCTTACGTGTGGGATGAGCATAACTGGAAAGATCTATTCGAAGACATCAAGCTTGTGACAGAGGAAGTTGCTACGTCGCATTTCATCGGTTCGATAGTGCTGATGGAGGAAGAAGAAGAAGACAGCCTCGGGGTTTTTACAATAATTGATGGTCAACAAAGAGTTATTACCCTAACGCTCTTGCTGTCTAGCCTCATGTTCGCTTTCAAGAAAAGGAATATGATTAACCACGCTAATGGCACAAAAAAATATCTAGTGGCGATAGATGGTTGATTTCCGATCTCAGCCGAACACTTTGAGCGGATAGGCCGTTCCCGCAGCTAGCCGAACGCCCCCGAGGCCCCATCCGGGCCCCCGGGGGCGGCATTTTCCCAGTTGAAGGAACGGTGGAGATGTGTTTCGATAGGTCCGGTGGCCATGCTCCGCCCGCCGCCCGGCACCTCTTCCCAGACTCAGCCGGACGGTCGGTCCGTCTATTCCGTTTTTCTTCCAGGCTAGGCCAGCGGGGCATCGCCCCTCTCGGCGCGCGCCCTCTCGATGAGCCCCGGCGTCAGGTCGAGGTCGCCGAGCGCCACGTCCCCCACGCCGTAGGCGTCCAGCAGCGCCGCCGCGTCCTCCCCGAGCATCGCCCTGAAGGCGCGCGCGGGCGTCGAGAAGCCGAGCGCGCCGCGGGGCTCGGAGTTCACGTGCGACATGGCCAGCGCCAGGTCCGCCGGGGCGAGCCGGTCGAACCTGAGCCCGGCGCCCTTGGGCAGCAGCTTCCTGATCTCGACGTGGTTGCGCTCGCAGGCGCCCTTCTGGTCGCTGCGCCCGGGGTCGCAGTAGAACAGCCTCGTCTCGCCCGGCCCCTCGCCGAGCAGCGCCGCGACCGCCGCCTCGTCGGAGAACTCGGCGCCGTTGTCGGTGAGGACGGCGCGGAACATGCGGCGCGTCCCGTCGGCGCCGAGGATGGCCCGGATGCCCTCCAGGGCGTCCGCGACGCACCCGGCGGTCTTCTCCTCCAGCGGCAGCGCGAGCTGGAGCCTGCTGGGGCGGTGCAGCAGCGTGAGCAGGCAGGCGGAGTCCTCCCGGGCCCCCTCGACGGTGTCCATCTCCCAGGCCGCGGCGCACGCGTCCTCCCCGAGGGCGAGGAACGCGGCGTATGACCTGCGGGCGGAGCGGCGCGTGGCCGCCCGGCCCGCGGCGCGCTTCCTCGGCCTGTAGCCGACCTTGCGCCTGAGCTCCATGTTGGTCATGCCGTCGTAGCCCGCCGAGACCCAGCGGTAGATGGTCGAGGGAGACAGGTCCACCGGGCCGCCGTTGCGCGCCGCCATCTGCTCGGGCGAGAGCCCCCGGCGCAGGCAGTCCCTGATGGCCTCCAGCCTGGCCGCGGCGGCGGGCTCGTCGGCGTCTATCCCGCGCCTGGACGAGACGAGGACCGAGTCGGCGCACAGCTGCGCGGCCCGGGCCTCGTAGAAGACGTGGGGGCGGCGCTTGCAGCCGATCGCGCGGTACCGGCCGCAGCCGTTGCAGCATCGCGGCCACGCCGCCAGGCGCGTGCAGGCCGCCGACAGGTCGGCGGAGGCGTCCACGCGCTCGCCGCGCCTGGCCTTCGGCGCCGTCACGAACCTGTGCGACGCCACCTCGGCGCTCACCGTCGAGGGCGACCTGCCCAGCTCCCTCGCGATCTCCCTGCACGAGGCCCCGCGCTCCAGCATCCTCTGGACCGTGTCCCGCTCGTGCCTCGTGAGCCTTCCGTAGGCCCTCGGGACCGCCCTCGCGGAGCCCCTATTCTTCTTTCCGGACATGCCGTCCTCCGATCTCCCGGGGCCGGCCGGTCCGGCCCTCAGGGTATCGGGTTCCCACATTCATCCGCACATGTGCGGATGAATGTGGGAGGTGTTCGGATGAAGTTGATAATCAAGGACGAGCGAGCAGTATGATGATGCGATTGGATTTATTTACCGGTTCTATATTTGCTATAAGATAATCGGGGGAATGGAGTCGAACCACCTATCGGATTCGATCGTGAAACACTCATACGCAATCGAGTTGAACTGCACCCAGCAAGTGTTAGATGAGTGGAAAAATAGTTTTAACGAAAAACTGCCTTCAGAAGAAACATTTCGAATTAATCTCCTTTCGCTTGGATGGTCTCATTCGTGGCCGTTGTATAGCGAAACAAAGTTGAAGGATCGCTGCAAGTTGGTCCTTGCCTTGCTCGAGGAGCTTAAGTCTGGTGTTAGGGTTTCTGAGGCATTCACAATAGAGCACATTCTTCCGGATTCGCAGGCTCAGGAAAACTCGATTATTGGGAACTTGCTCATGCTAGAAGAGCGACTTAACGCGAAATGTAAAGACAAATCGCTTAAGGAAAAGCTGCCCATATACGCTGAATCGCGTTATGCCACTACAAGAGCTTTTGCTAAACGCTATGCGAATGGTTGTTTTGACGTTAAGAAGCGCGTTGATTTTATCGCGAAAGATTTGTTTGAAATGGTCATCCACTAGCTTGCACCGCGCGGCCGCGGCGCTTGAGCTCGTCAAGAAGTGCATCGACCCGGCGATAAGGCGGCAGGCCGAAGGGTTCGAATGGGATCCGAAAGCGCTGGAGTAGGCTCTCGCGTGGCCATAGGTGTTAGCGCTAATCTAAAATTGACCACTTTCGCAAACGCATCTCGCCGAATGCGC
>UQPY01000032.1 GCA_900542965.1 uncultured Collinsella sp. | reverse complement strand
CGAGATTACTACGCGTCTCGTGGGCTCGGAGATGTGTATAAGAGACAGAGCGTAAGGTGCGCGAGGCCTACATCGCCGTCAAGATGGAGGATATGTACTCCAAAGACGAGATCCTCATGATGTACCTCAACACCATCTATTACGGCCACGGCGCCTACGGCATCGAGGCCGCAGCCGAGACCTATCTGTCCAAGAGCGCCGCCGACCTCACCCTCAGCGAGGCCGCGCTGCTCATCGGCCTTCCCAACTCACCCTCGCAGTACGACCCCACGGTCAACCCCGACCTGGCGCTGTCCCGTCGCAACAAGGTCCTTGACAACATGTTGCGCCTGGGCCACATTACGCAGGAGGAGCACGATGCCGCACAGGCCGAGCCCATCACCCTCAACGTGACCGAAATCTCGGGCAGCGGCGTCGACGTATACTCGCAGCCCTACTTTGTCGCCTATGTTAAGCAGCTGCTGGAGCAGGAGTTCTCGACCGACGTGCTCTTTAAGGGCGGTCTGACCGTCAAGACCACCATCGACCCCACGATGCAGCAGGTGGCAGAAAATGCCGTCCGCGAGCAGCTCGACACGCTCTCGCTCGACGGCCTGGACATGGGCATGGTCGTCGTCGATCCCAAGACCGGCTACATCAAGTGCATGGTGGGCGGCTACGACTACAACGCCGACGAGAACCATGTGAACCACGCTACGGCGAAGCGCCCCGTGGGCTCCACGTTTAAGGCCTTTACGCTGGCAACTGCCATCCAAAACGGCATGAACCCCAACGTCACCCTCAACTGCAACTCGCCGCTCAAGGCCAAGGGCACCACGACCGAGGTCCAAAACTACGCCAACCATAGCTATGGCAACATCACGCTTAAGCAGGCGACGGCATACTCCTCCAACACCGGTTACATCCAGGTGGCGGAAGCCGTCGGCAACAGCAAGATCATCTCGCTCGTCAAAAAGCTCGGCATCGATCCCGCCAAGGACAACATCGAGGACGTTCCCGTCATGACGCTCGGCACCGGCTCGATCTCGCCGCTCGAGATGGCCGCCGCTTACGCGACGTTTGCCAACGGCGGCTACTATCGCCAGCCGATCGCCATCACCGAGATTGACTCTCGTACCGGTTCGGTGCTGTACCAGCACACGGACAATCCCTCACAGGTGCTTACCGAGGGCGAGGCCGCCGCGGTCACCGATGTTCTGTCCGGCGTCATGCAGGGCGGCGGTACGGGTGCTGCCGGTGCCCTGAGCGTCAACCAGCCCTATGCCGGCAAGACGGGCACCACCGACAACACCACCAACCTGTGGTTCTGCGGCTATACCCCGCAGCTGGCGTGCGCCCTGTGGACCGGCTATTCCGCGGGCGAGATCCCCATCCAAAAATACGGCACAGACCTGCTGGGCGACAGCACCAACCTGCCTGTCTTTAAGCGGTTTATGAACACCGTTCTGACCGGTACCGAGCGCGAGGAGTTTGCGACCGGAACGGCGCCCACCTACAAGAACAACAGCGTCTGGAAGTTCTACGGCACCAACAACTCCAAGAAGACGGAGAACGACGACAAGGACAAGAACGAGGACGAAGAGGAAACCACCACAACGACTACCACGACGACCACGACCACCGAGACCACGGGCGGCGACACCACCGGCGGTACCGGTACGACCGGTGGCTCGACGGGCGGCTCCACTGGTGGTTCGACCGGCGGCGATGGCGGCACGCCTACGCCTACGCCTACACCCACTCCCGACCCCTCGCCCACGCCTGACGATACGGTCGGCTAGAAATCATCCGGCCATAAGCAACAAGGCCCCCGAGCAGCTTATTAAACTGCTCGGGGGCCTTTTAGTTTAAAGCGACCTGGTGGGCGGTCTTTATACCGGCAAACAAAAAGGGGGTACCGACCAACGTCGATACCCCCTTACAAGCCACTATGTCACGCACACAGTGCCGAGCGCACGACCCGCACGCCTACTTGCGAGAATTGCTCAGCTTATTGATCAGCGCCTCAAGACGCTCGCCGTCCTCGGCCGTCTGGGCAATAACCAAAATCGTATCGTTGCCGGCAAGCGAGCCAAGCACATCGGGCAGCTCTGCCGCATCAACGGCGGCGGCGATGCCGGAAGCCGTGCCAGGCTGAGCCTTGATCATAACCAGATTATCGGTGCGCAGAACGCCCGTTACGAGCTCGGAAACCATACGCTGCAGGTGCAGGTCCTCTGCCAGAACATAGATGCCCTCAGGGAGCTTACGCAGCCCCATATCGGCAATATCGCGAGAGACAGTCGCCTGCGTGCAATCAAAGCCCATAGCGCGGAGCTCATCGACCAGCACGCGCTGCGTGCGGACGTCCTTATTGCGCACAATATCTCTAATGGCATCCTGGCGCCCATTGCGTTTTTTAGCCATACAAACCCTCTCTCCAAAAGATGGCGGAGACAATCAATCAGTGATTGAATAGTTTAACGCTATTTGAAGGCTTTTGTGTATAAGAACGCATTTCGAAACAATTCTATGCAAGTTTGTTTCGAAATGAGCCGTTTAGGCGGTTTTTGTGCCCGTCCGGTTAAGAAAAGCTGCCAGATGCGTACACATCACGCAGCGCGCGGGCTTGGCGCTGGCGATCGGCCCAAACAACAGACCGAGCCCCCGATGGTTATCCTTGAGCGCGGCGACCATCTGACGGGTTCGAGGCGCATCGAGCATATCACGCATGCGGGCGGAACGCTCGATTGACGACACCCCATGCGGGCTCAGACACAAATTCTCGATGCAGGCGACCAGTCCGGCAAAGTAGAACTTTTGGCTTGCCAGCTTGAGCCGACCACCGCTATCTGCTTCCGAGAGTGAGTCCGCAAGCTCGTCGAGCGCTCGAGTGTCATCGGATATCCTGGCATACATGGTGGGATCAAAGGCATCTGTAAGCTTAGGTGCCACCGCGTGGAAACAAGCGTCGCCGCAGCCGGACACGAATCGTGCCTGCGAGAGCGCATAAGCCATAAACTCAACCGTACGGTACGCCTTGCCGCGCGACAGGCATGCCTCAAACAGCGGACGGCTGTACATCACGCCAGAGGTCTGAGCGACTAGGCCGCCTAAAATCAACTGAGGCAGCCCGGCCACCATCGAAGATTTGCTATCAATGGAAATATGAGCAGCATCCAAGACGCGCGAATGGCGCTCTCGATGTGCATCATAGCGGTCGAGCGACACCGTGGGGAGCACTATGTCTGCCGCAGTATCGCACGCGATATCGACCATCTTGGAAAGAGACTGCGGAGCAAACCACTCATCGGCGTTCATAGCGATGATTTGAGAGCCACGCGAGGCAGCAAAACCGGCACGAAGACAAGCACCGCGCTTCGCGTCCTCGACGTCAATCAAATCAATATGGATGTCCCTGTCGGCAGCAACTTGAAGCGAATGGCGCACACCGGGCGCAGCATCGCGGCAGACAACGACAATCTGCAAATCGTAGAGGTCTTGGTTCTGGATACTCTCGAGCGCACGCATCGCATAGCTGGGCGAACCTTCTACCACAAGGATCACCGAAAGTCGCGGATGCGAGCCACGTCGAACCAAGTTATCCATCCTCTCGACAGCAATGAATCAAACCGTGGTTCATGGTACACCCCGGCAATATAAGCAATGAGACACCGGTTGTATTGCACGCCAAGAACAGATGTTGCACACGCGCAGCCCACAGATGACAGGTGCCGACGCACGACGCGTCGAGCCCTCCCCTAGTCGAGCACGACAAGCTCGGCGGGATCGTAATCCACGCCCATAAACGTAAGGCCGCAGGCAGGAGCCGTGGGGCCCGCAGCGATACGGTCGCAAGCATCGATGACCTCGCGCATCCACTCGGGTTCACGGCGATGCATGCCAATCTCGACAAGCGTGCCCACGATCGTGCGGACCATCGAATGCAGAAACGCATTGCCCTCGATGGTAAACGTCAGGATGTCCTCGCCAAACGCAACCTCATGGCCAAACTCGGCACGCATCACGCAGCGATGCGTGGGCTTGCCAACGGCCGAGGCAACCTTGCAAAAGCTCTTAAAGTCCTGCTCACCCAAAAGCGCGGGACAGGCCGCAGACATGGCCTCGACGTCCAAGGGATAGCGATGCCACCACACGGCACCCCGTGAGAGCACGGGACGCGCGTCGCGATCGGCAATACGGTACGTATATGTACGTGAACGCGCATCAAAGCGTGCAGAAAAGCCTTTACGGGCCTTGTAGACCTCGTTTATGGCGATATCTTTGGGCAGCAGGGCATCCATAGCCCGCAGCCACCTACGGCGCGTCAAGGCGAGCTCAGCGTCCGTTACGGGCACGCTGATGTACTGAGCCACGGCATGTACGCCGGCATCGGTACGCCCCGCGCACGTCAGATCGATCGGGCGGCGAAGCAGCGTCTCGATGGCTCGACGTAGCTCACCCGCAACCGTCGTCTGTCCCGGCTGCTCGGCAAATCCGCTATACGACGAGCCATCGTAGGCCACGCGGAAAACGAGCGTGGCGTCAAGCTCGGAAATCGAATTGAAATCAGACGGCGCAGTCATGGGCGCTCCCAACAAAAAAGCAACGGTATCGCGACAAAAAAAGAGGGGTACGCGAACGTACCCCTCGAATATAGCCTATGCAGACGGAATGTCTACTCAGCGGTCTCCTCAGCAGGAGCCTCCTCGACAGCCTCGACCTTCTTGGGAGCAGCGGCCTTCTTGGGGGCCGGAGCAGCCTTCTTGGCCTTAGGCGTGCAGGGCTCGGTGACGAGCTCCATGATAACGATGGGAGCGTTGTCGCCCTTGCGGTTACCGAGCTTCATGATGCGGGTGTAACCGCCGTTGCGGTCCTGCCACATGCCCTGAGCAGCCTTGTCGAAAATCTCGGCAACGAGCTGCTTATCGCCGAGCTTGGCGATAGCCAGACGACGAGAATGCAGGTCGCCCTTCTTGGCCCAGGTGATGATCGGATCGACGACCGAACGCAGCGCCTTAGCGCGGGTCTCGGTGGTCTTGATGCGGTCGTTCTCGAAGAGGGCCTTAGCAAGGCTCTTCTTCATGGCCTTGGTGTGGCTCGCATCGGTGCCGAGCTTCAGGCCCTTCTTAACGTTGTGACGCATGGTCTAGTTTCTCCTCAAATATGCGAAGCATTAAGCCTTCAGGCTCAGGCCCATGGACTCAAGCTTGTCCTTCACTTCCTCGATCGACTTAACACCGAAGTTACGGATGTTGAGCAGATCGTTCTCCGAGAACTCAACGAGCTGACGGACCGAGTGAATGCTGGCGCGCTTAAGGCAGTTGTAGGAACGGACGGAAAGGTCCAGATCCTCGATCTGCTTGTCCAGCTCGGCGTTGTCGTTGGTGACCTCGGGAGCGAAAATCGAAGCCTCCTCCTCGACCTCGGGGGTCTCGGCAAGGTTCATAAAGGCGGCCATATGCTGGTTGATGATATTGGCAGCCTGGACCACGGCGTCGCGCGGGGCGATGGAGCCGTTGGTCTCGATCTCGAGGACAAGGCGGTCGTAGTCGGTGTGCTGACCGACACGGCAAGCCTCAACGAGCTTGGCGCAACGGGAAACCGGCGAGTACAGCGAGTCGACGTGGATCACACCGATGGGATCGTTGTCGCGCTTGTTGGCCTCGCCAGAAACATAGCCGCGGCCATAGCCGATGCGCATGCTCATGGTGAGATGGCCACCCTCGGTGAGCGTAGCGATGTGCTGCTCGGGGTTGACCAACTCAAACTCGGACGGAATAAAGAAGTCCGCACCGGTGACCTCGCAGGGGCCGTCAACCGAAATGGTGGCGGTCGCCTCGTCGGTCGTGCCGAGAGCCCTGAAGACAAGACCCTTGACATTCAGGACGATGTCGGTGACATCCTCGACCATGTTAGGGATGGTCATGAACTCGTGCTGCGCGCCATCGATCTGAATAGCCTCGACGGCGGCACCCTCGAGCGAGGACAGAAGAACGCGACGAAGGGAGTTACCCAGCGTATCGCCGTAGCCACGCTCGAGCGGCTCGACGGAGACACGAGCAGACGTCTCGTTGATCTCTTCGACCTGAACCTGAGGCCTAATGAATTCTGACATGTATTACCTCCAGCCTCAGCAGCCCGGATGGACTACTTAGAGTAGAGCTCGACGATGAGCTGCTCGTTGATATCACCGCTGATCTGCTCACGCGTCGGCAGAGCGAGCACGTTACCAGACAGCTTCTCGATATCGACCTCGAGCCAGCCAGGGACCTCAAAGCGCTCGGAGGAAATCAGGGCCTCCTTGATGGGGAGGAGGTCACGGAACTTCTCGCCGACAGCGACGACGTCGCCGGCCTTGACGCGGTAGGACGGGATGTCCACGCGCTTGCCGTTCACGGTGAAGTGACCGTGACGGACGGACTGACGAGCCTCTTTGCGGGTGCGGGCGAAGCCAAGACGAAAGACAACGTTGTCGAGGCGAGACTCAAGGATGATCATGAGGTTCTCACCGGTGACGCCGTTCATCTTACGGGCCTTGTTGAAGTAGCCGTGGAACTGCTTCTCCAGAACGCCATAGATGAACTTGACCTTCTGCTTCTCGCGCAGCTGCATGCCGTACTCAGATTCCTTGCGACGGCGCTTGGGCTGACGGATAGATTCCTTCTTGCTGCTGTAACCGAGCTCAGCGGGATCGATCCCGAGCTGACGGCAGCGCTTAAGAACAGGAGTCCTGTCGATTGCCATATTGATACGATCCTTTCAGTTACACGCGGCGACGCTTCTTGGGGCGGCAGCCGTTGTGCGGAATGGGGGTCTTGTCCTGGATGCTCGAGACCTCGAGGCCAGCAGCCTGGAGGGAGCGGATGGCGGTCTCACGACCGGAGCCGGGGCCCTTGACGAAGACGGAAACCTTCTTCATACCGTGCTCCATGGCCTGCTTGGCAGCAGCCTCGGCAGCCATCTGGGCAGCGAACGGCGTGGACTTACGGGAGCCCTTGAAGCCCACCTGGCCAGCCGACTTCCAGGAAATGACGTTGCCCTGGGGATCGGTGATCGAAACGATCGTGTTGTTGAACGTAGAACGAATGTGAGCCTGGCCCACGGAAATGTTCTTACGGTCCGCGCGCTTCAGACGGGCAGCGCGAACGTTCTTCTTAGCAGTAGCCATCTATCTAGCGCTCCTTATTTCTTCTTCTTAGCACCGATCTGACGCTTCGGGCCCTTGCGGGTACGAGCGTTAGTGTGGGTGCGCTGGCCGCGGACCGGGAGGCCCTTGCGGTGACGAAGGCCGCGGTTGCAGCCGATGTCCATAAGGCGCTTGACGTTCTGGTTGCGCTCACGGCGGAGGTCGCCCTCAACCATGATCTGGTTCTTGTCGATATAATCGCGGATGGCGTTAACCTCATCCTCGGTGAGGTCCTTAACGCGCGTATCCACGTTAACGTTGCACTCGACGCAAATCTTCGTCGCAGTGGTGCGGCCGATGCCGTAAATGTAGGTCAGACCGATCTCAACGCGCTTCTCACGCGGGAGGTCGACACCATTAATACGGGCCAACGTAGTCTCCTCTCTTAACCCTGACGCTGCTTATGACGGGGGTTCTCGCAAATGACGAGGACCTTGCCATGGCGCCTAATGATTTTGCACTTATCGCACATCTTCTTGACCGAAGGACGTACCTTCATCGTTCTTCCTTTCGGTAGCGCTCAAACTACTTCCCTACTATCTACTCGCCCAGCCGCAGGCGTTTAAAACTATGGCTGGTCTTCACACACAATCCGACCGTAGGTTGAGCTAAGCCTGCAGTCGGAAATGGAGTGCGTGTATGCGTGCCGCTATTTGTAGCGATAGGTGATGCGGCCGCGGGTCAGGTCGTACGGGGAAAGCTCCACGACAACCCTGTCACCGGGGAGAATACGGATGTAATTCATTCGGATCTTGCCAGAAATGTTGCACAGAACCGAATGACCGTTCTCGAGCTCGACCTTAAACATGGCATTGGGCAGCGGTTCCTTTACCGTACCCTCGAGCTCAATTGCGTCTTCCTTCTTCACAAGCAATCATCTTTCTCTAGAAAACGACAGCGATTGAGTATTCTACAACACGTATGCACGCATCGTAATAACTTCGTAATGGCTCCACAACTAAGTGGAACTTGTTACATTTGAAATGTAAAACAAAGCCGTTCCCTGATGCCCAAGATCGCCTTGAAATGAGAAGGCATAGACCTTGGGGTCATGCCTTCGAAATTGAAAGGCGAGGTTGGGCATCAGGGGGCGGCGACTTTTACATTTCTCCGCCTTGGAGCGAACACCAAGCACCTTGGGCATCCGTGGTGAGAATCACGGGACCGTCATTGGTAATGGCGACGGTGTTCTCGTAGTGCGCGGCGGGCAGGTGGTCGTTGGTCGTAACAATCCAACCGTCGGAGCCCGTGCTCACATGGTTGGAACCCATCGTAACCATCGGCTCGATGGCAATGACCATGCCGGCCTGGAGGCGAACGCCCCTCCCCTTCTTTCCATAGTTAGGAACATTGGGGTCCTCGTGCATCACGCGGCCAATGCCATGGCCCACATAATCACGAAGCACGCCGTAACCGTGAGACTCGGCGAGGGACTGAACGGCATAACCGACGTCCCCGATATGGTTACCGGGAACAGCCTGCTCAATGGCAGCCTTAAGGCAATCACGCGTGACCTCGCACAAAGCCTTGGCTTCGGGCGTGGGGGTACCGACGAAAAACGTCCAAGCGTTATCGCCGACCCAACCGTCGACAACGGCTCCCGTATCGATGGAAATGATATCGCCATCGCGCAGGATCATGTCGGGGTTGGGAATACCGTGGACCACGGCATCGTTGATCGATGCGCATATGGTCCCCGGGAACCCGCCGTAGCCCTTAAAGGCCGGGGTGCCGCCATGCATGCGGATAATCTGCTCCGCGAGCTGATCGAGCTCAAAGGTCGAAACGCCGGGGCGCACCATGGCTCCAACGTGGCGGAGCGCCATCTTAGATAGCGCTCCTGCCTTCTTCATCTGCTCGATTTGCGTTGCAGACTTAATCTTGATCATAGACCGAGAGCCTCTTTGACATCCCCGTACACGGTCTCACGAGCCTGGTCACCGTTGACCGACTTGAGCAGACCCTGGCCACGATAGTAGTCGACGAGCGGACTCGTGGACTTCTCGTAGACGTCGAGACGGTTCTTGATGGTCTCGGGCTTGTCGTCGTCGCGCTGATACATCTCGCCACCGCACTTGGGGCAGGTAGCATCGGCAGCGGTGCCGGTGTAACCGCAGGCGCGGCAGGTGCGACGCGAAGACAGACGATCGATAATGACCTCGGGGGCCACATCGACCAGAAGGGCACAGTCGATCTCGCGACCCATGGCGGAAAGCTCGGAATCGAGCGTCACAGCCTGGGCGGTGTTGCGCGGGAAGCCGTCGAGGATGAAGCCCTGCTGGGCGTCATCGGCGGCAAGGCGCTCCTTGACAAGATCGATCACGAGCTGGTCGGGAACGAGCTCGCCAGCGTCCATGTACTTCTTAGCCTGAATACCAAGCTCGGTGCCACCCTTGACGGCAGCACGCAGCAGGTCGCCCGTGGAAATGTGGGCGACGCCAAACTCGGCGACGAGCTCCTGTGCGACGGTGCCCTTACCGGCACCCGGAGCTCCGAGCAATACGAGGTTCATGAGCAATCCTCCTCTAGCCTATTTAAAGAATCCATCGTAATCATACATCTTGATCTGGCCTTCGAGCTTATCGACCGTGTCGAGCACGACGCCGACCATGATGAGGATGGACGTGCCGCCAAATGCCTGAATCAGCTGGTTACCCGTGAAGGAGAAGATGATCGAAGGCACGATGGCGATGAGCGCCAAAAAGACAGCGCTGGGAAGCGTGATCTTGTTGAGCGCGTTCTTGATGTAGGCCGCGGTAGCCCTACCCGGACGCACGCCCGGAATAAAGCCGCCCTGCTTCTTAAGGTTGTCGGCCGTGTCATCGGGGTTGAACACCATGGAGGTGTAGAAGTACGCGAAGAACACGATGAGGACAACGTTAAGCACCCAGTTGAGCCAGCCGCGCGAAAGCGCAGAGGCAACTGCCTGAATCCAGCCGATGCCGGGGAAGAACACGGCAATCTGAGCCGGGAAGTACAGCAGCGCCGAAGCGAAGATGATCGGCACGACACCCGCGGTGTTGACCTTGATGGGCAGGTAGGTGGTCTGGCCACCCATCATGCGACGGCCCACGACGCGCTTAGCGTAGGAGACCGGGATGCGGCGCTGGCCGCGCTCAAGGAAAACAATCAGCGGGATAACCAGCAGGATGATGGCGCAGATGATCACCATGGTGATGATGCCACCGGCATTGCCCTCGGTGCTGGAGAAGATAGCCTGCGGCAGACCGGCCATGATGTTCGCGAAGATGATCAGCGACATGCCATTGCCGATACCGCGCTGGGTGATGAGCTCACCAATCCACATGATCAGCATGGCGCCCGCGGTGAGCGTACCGACGATCATGAGGTCGAAGATGATCTCGGGAGCACCGGCGCCAGTAAAGCTGATGCCGAAGCTCTTAAAGAGGAAGAGGTAGCCCACGGAGTTGAGGATTGCCAGAGCCAGGGTGAGGTAACGCGAATACTGCGTAATCTTGGTCTGACCGACCTCGCCCTCGCGGGCAAGCTCATGCAGGGAAGGCACGACGGCCTGGAGCATCTGGAGGATGATCGAGCTGGTGATGTAAGGCATGATGCCCAGCGAAAACACCGACACATAGCTCAACGCGCCGCCAGAGAAAAGATTCAGGAGGGCCATAGCACCTGCGGCGACCGAATTGTTATCGGTCGAGAAAAGGCCCAGCATCCCCTGGAAGGGAATGCCGGGCACAGGAACGTGCGCACCAATGCGGTACACGACGAGCATAGCTATGGTAAAAAGAATCTTTTCGCGCAATTCTTTGATGCGGAAAGCATTCTTAAGACCATTTAGCACGGCAGCTCGACCTTTCCGCCGGCGGCCTCGATCTTGGCCTGCGCAGAAGCGCTGACCTTGTCGACCTTGACCGTGAACTTCTTGGTGAGCTCACCATTGCCGAGCACCTTGACGGGCTCGAACTCGCTCTTGGTGATGCGAGCGGCCTTAAGAGCGGCACCGTCGATCACAGCGCCGTCCTCGAACTTACGCTCGAGACGCTCAACGTTAACGGCGGTGTACTCGATACGACGGGGGTTGCGGAAGCCCGGAAGCTTGGGCAGGCGCATAGCCAGCGGAGTCTGGCCACCCTCGAAGCCGGCACCCTTGGTGCCGCCAGAGCGGGAACCCTGGCCCTTCTGGCCGCGGCCAGAAGTGGTGCCGTGACCCGAAGAATTGCCACGGCCGACGCGCTTGCGGTTCTTGGTGGAACCGGGCGCGGGAGTAAGATCGTGAAGCTGCATTTGCTACTCCTCTACAATCTCGACAAGGTGCTTGACCTTGAAGATCATGCCGCGGACGGACTCGTTGTCAGCAATCTCGCGAACCTCGCGGATCCTGTGGAGACCGAGGGCACGGACAGTACGGACCTGGTCCTGCTTGCAACCGTTGGTGCTGCGGACCTGCTTGATCTTGATGGTGTCAGCCATGCTTAGTTCTCCTTACCGACGAACATCTCGGAGACCGTCAGGCCACGGCGAGCCGCGACGTCCTCAGGGCTGGAGAGCTCCTTGAGGCCCTCGACGGCAGCCTTGATGATGTTGAGGCCGTTGTCGGTACCGAGGGACTTGGACAGGACGTTCTTGATGCCAGCAAGCTCAAAGAGGGGACGCACAGCGCCGCCGGCGATAACGCCGGTACCCTCGACAGCGGGCTTGATGATGATGCGGCCGGCACCAAAGTGGCCGAGAACCTCGTGCGGGATGGTGCCCTGCTCGGTCACCGGCACGTGGAACATGTTCTTCTTGGCATCGAGAGATGCCTTGGAGATGGCCATGGGCACCTCAGCGGACTTGCCCATGCCAACGCCGACGTTGCCCTTGCCGTCGCCAACGACGACGAGAGCGACGAGGCTCATGCGACGACCACCCTTGACGGTCTTCGACACGCGGTTGATGTAAACGACGCGCTCCTCGAACTCGGAGGCCTCGCGCTGCTGCTTCTGATTACGAGCCATGTGCTACATACCTCCTAGAACTCGAGACCGGCGGCACGAGCACCGTCGGCGAGGGCCTTGACGCGGCCATGGTAGATACGGCCACCGCGATCGAAGGCGACCTTGGTGATGCCGGCCTCGATGGCGCGCTTGCCAACGAGCTGACCGACCTTCTCCGCAGCCTCCTTGTTCGAGGTGTGGGTGCCCTTGAACTCGGCCTCGAGGGTCGAGGCAGAGACGAGCGTCAGGCTGGAGCCCTTGCTGTCGTCGATGATCTGGGCATAGATGTTGGCGTTAGTACGGGTCACGCGAAGACGCGGACGCTCGGAGGTACCCGAGACCTTGCCGCGAACACGACGCTGACGACGCTTGAGGCCTTCCAGCTTCGCCTTATGCTTGTTCATACGTAAACTCCTAAAAAGGTTGATCTTGCCAGCACCTGACGGGGTGCTGGTCTTATGCGAGTGAGTCGGTTACGACTACTTGGCGGCCTTACCCAGCTTGCGGCGGATGTGCTCGCCAACGTAGTGGATACCCTTGCCCTTGTAAGGCTCGGGAGGACGATGGCCGCGGATCTCAGCGGCGATCTGACCGACCTGCTGCTTGTTGATACCCTTGACGTTCACGTGGGTGTTGTCGGGAACCTCGAAGGTGATGCCTTCGGGAGCCTCGACGATCACGGGGTGCGAGAAGCCCAGGGAGAACTCGAGGTTCTTGCCCTTCTGCTGCACGCGGTAACCGACGCCGGCGAGCTCAAGCTTCTTCTCGAAGCCCTCGGAAACGCCAACAACCATGTTGTGGATGAGGGCGCGGGTGAGGCCGTGGCGGGCACGGGTCTCACGCTCGTCGTCGGGACGGGAAACGGTGAGGACGTTGTCCTCGACGTTAATAGCGAGCTTCTCAAAGACATCGAGCTCGAGCTGGCCCTTGGGGCCCTTGACGACAACGTTGTTGCCGTTGACTGCCACTTCGACTCCGGCGGGAATCTGGACAGGCTTATTACCGATACGAGACACGGTGATCTCCTTTCCTTCTACCTACCGAGCGAATTACCAGACGTAAGCGATGATCTCGCCGCCGACGTTGTGCTTGCGAGCATCGCGGTCGGTCATGACGCCATGGCTGGTGGAAATAATGGCGGTACCAAGGCCACCGCGGACGCGGGGCATGTCGGCAACGCCGGTGTACTTACGCAGGCCCGGCTTGGAAATGCGGCGGATGCCGTTGATGACCTTAGCCTTCTTGGGACCATACTTAAGCGTGATGTGCAGAGTCTTCTGGGGAACGGTGTCCTCGACATCGTAGCCCTCGATGTAGCCCTCCTCGTGCAGAACACGAGCGATCTCGACGAGCTTCTTGCTGCTCGGCATGGAGACCGTGGCCTTGTTCACAGAGTTAGCGTTACGGATGCGCGTAAGCATATCTGCGATCGGGTCTGTAAGGTTCATACAGATTCTCCTTCGTTCTTGATGAACACGTGCTCTTGGTTCTTCGCCGCCCTTAACGACAAAGCCTTTTTAGCGCGTTTTCCCTGTTCCAAACTGATGCTTGAAACGCTGGTAGTGACTTACCAGCTGGCCTTCTTAACGCCGGGAAGCTCGCCCTTGAGTGCAAGCTCGCGGAAGCAGACACGGCACAGGCCGAACTTGCGGTACACAGAGTGCGGACGGCCGCAGCGCTGGCAGCGCGTGTACTCACGAGTAGAGAACTTCTGCTTGCGATTGCACTTGACGATCATCGATGTCTTAGCCACTTATATCCTCCTCACATAGAGTATTGTTCGCCCCAAGCGCCGCCCCCTTGTGGGAACGGCGCTTATAGGGCAGGTGAACCTATTTCTTGAACGGGAAACCGAAGGCGTCCAGAAGGGCCTTGGCCTCCTCATCGGTATTGGCGGTGGTCACGAAAGTGATGTCCATACCGCGCTGGTGATCGACGGAGTCGAAGTCGATCTCGGGGAAGATGAGCTGCTCGGTGACGCCCATGGAGAAGTTACCACGGCCGTCGAAGCTCTTGGCGGAGATGCCGCGGAAGTCGCGGATACGGGGGATCGCGACGGAGGTCAGACGATCGAAGAACTCCCACATACGGTCGCCACGCAGGGTAACCTTGCAGCCGATCGGCATACCAGCGCGCAGGCGGAAGGTAGCGATGGACTTGCGGGCACGGGTGATCATCGGCTGCTGGCCGGTGATGGCGCGCAGGTCGCGCACGGCACCGTCGATGGCCTTGGAATCGGTAGCGGCCTCGCCGACACCCATGTTCACGACGATCTTCTCAAACTTGGGGATCATCATGACGTTCTCGTACTGGAACTTGTCCTGAAGCTGCTGCTTGACCTCGTTGTTGTACTTGGTCTTCAGACGCGGCACATACTTCTCTTCTGCCATTGTTCACTCCTTCTTGGGGTTTTAAGCACGGGGCGTGGCCACGATGGGTTGTCCTCGTGCCTCCTGGCTGCATCCGCGCCGCTCATGGCATTTTGCGGTTTGGACTCGACGCAGCAGGAGCCGACAAAACAATCGGTACTATACGCGCATCGGGAGCGTATTTCCAGAAAAACCTCGTCTGCCTGCACAACTCCACAACTCCCCCGCACAAATGGGTCCCAAAAAGCAGTTGCGGTGAAATAGGGACTGTTGGGCGGCCTAACAGGCTTAAACAATCCGTATTTCACCGCAACTTAATTGGTGGGGATGCGATTAGCGCTTGCGGGGGATGAGTTTGGTGCGGCGCAGGTGGATCATCTCGGCGGCGATGGAGATGGCAATCTCCTCGGGATCCTCGGCCTCGATGGCAACGCCGATCGGCAGGTGCAGCTCGTCGATCTGCTCCTGCGTGAAGCCCTCCTGCTCCAAGCGGGCGCGCACAAAGGCCGTCTTGCGACGCGAGCCCAAGCAGCCCAGATAGGCGGGTTTGGCACGCATGGCCTGAATCACCACGTCGATATCGGACTTGTGACCCGCCGTGGCGACGACCACCAGGTCGCGCGGGCCGATGGGGCACTGCTTGCTCAGGCTCTTGTAGTCGACCAGACGACGGTCGTAGACACCGGGCACCCAATCGGGGGTCAGCGTGCCGGGGCGGTCGTCGCACGCCACGACGGCAAAGCCCGCCGCCGTAAGCACCCGCGCCGTCGCGGCGCCCACGTGGCCGCAGCCAAAGATATAGGTCAGGCCCTCGGGGCAGAGCGTCTCGATGTGCGCCGCGGGAATCTCAGAGGCCGCGTTGGTGTAGGTGACCTTACTCCCCTCCTCCACCAGCGAAAGCCCGGGGCAGCCCGCAATGGTGCGGCGCGATTCCTCGCCATGGTACTCGGCCACATCGCCCTCGAGCGCGCTCGCGATAAACGGTTCAAAGTCGATGACGAAGTCGCCGATGCGCCGATAGGCCAAGACGTCGGCAACCGACTGGAGCAACGGTACCTTGGTCGCGTCCAGATGTAGGTAGCACAGGCAGATGGCTCCGCCGCAGATCATGCCAGTATCGGAGTTCTCGCCGCCCATGGTGTAGCGGACCAGACGCGATTGCCCCGCGGCCAGCAGCTCTCGCGCCTCGTCCAGCGCAAAGAGCTCGATCTTGCCGCCGCCGATGGTGCCCGCCTGGCTACCGTCGGCAAAGACGGCCATCCAGGCGCCCACGCCGCGCGGCGACGACCCCGCCGTGCCGGCTACAACCACGAGCTCGCACGTCTCGCCAGCACGCAGGGCGACAAGCGCCGCATTCACAACATCGAGCTTTTCCATTGCCGCCTTCTATCCTCTAAAGATATCGGTGAGCATAGCGAGTGCCTCGAGCACGCCGCCGCCGACCGACGTCGCCTTGTCCGAAATGTAGTTGATATAGCTGGCATCGCCGCGCGGATCGACATCGGCGCATTTAAAGCCCTCAGTCACCTGCACGCCGTTCGCCAAAAGCCCGCGCAGACAGCCGTCAATCTGCGTGACCATGGGAGTATCACCCGCATACCCGATCACATCGCCAGCACTCACGATGTCGCCGATCGCGCGGTCGGACCTAAACACGCCGGCGGCGGGGCTGTGGATAACGCGCTCCCTGCCATAGCCAGCGATAATGCCCGGCACGCCCGTGTTGGGCTGGGGCGAACCTTGGGTAATGACACGGCCCAAAAAATGCCCACGCATAGTCTCGACCACGGCATCGCAATCGACCGGCGCGGTAAAGCCCGGCCCCACGGCGATGACGGCAGGCGCCATGTCGCGCGTGGTGCCCAGGTTGCGCTTGGCTAAAATCGCGTCGACCACAGCCGCGGGCTTCAGTTCGTCGAGCATCTGCGCCTGGGGGTCCACCACCACGGCGACATCCCCCGCCTCGGTAATCTCAAGCGCCTCGGCCGACGTCTGCGCCAGGCGAGCGCGAATGCCCTCAACCTCGACCTCGCCCAGGCGAATGGCCTCGCAAAAACTGATTGTGCGGCGGATGCACGTGGGAACCGCGATATCGGCCATAACGACCGACACGCCGGCGCGTACCAAGCGAGCGGCGACGCCCGTGGCGATATCGCCGGCGCCGCGAACATAAACGAGCATTCCCGGGACACCTCCCTGTGCTACGGTTTGAGCAGAGCAAAAGCGGTTCGACCGCTACTCTGATGATTATTTATTATCACAGTATTATACGGCGGTGAACAGATGGAAACGGTTAGCGGCAATCTTGCCACGGCGCTCAGGATCGAGCCGGGCATTACCGCGATTATCGGCAGTGGTGGCAAGTCGACGTTGCTGAAGACGCTCGGCCTTGAGCTTATGCGCGCTGGCGGCCGCGTGCTCCTCTGCACTACCACGCGCATGTTCCCCGTCGCTGGCGTGCCGTGGGACGGGTCGAGCCGTCGCCTGGACGCCGCGCCTTGGAAGCCGGGCGCCTCGCATGTCCCCGGTTGCACCTGCGAGGCCTGCGCGGGCATGCGCCGCGGAAGCATCTGCCAGACGGGTGTCTTGGACCCCCAGACGGGCAAGCTCTCCTCCCCTGCCGAGCCGCTCGACCAGCTGGCGCAGCGCTTTGACTACGTCCTGGCCGAGGCGGACGGCAGCAAGCGGCTCCCGCTCAAGGCGCACGCCCCGTGGGAGCCGGTCGTTCCCGCCGGCACGGCCAACGTCATCTGGCTCGTCGGCGCCTCGGGACTCGGCAAGCCCATCAACGAAGCCGTCCACCGCCCCGAGCTCTTTTGCGAGCGTTGCGGTTGCGAACCCACCGACATCGCCACGCCCGAGCGTGTCGCCCAGGTGCTCAATTCCGAGCTGCGGATGCTGAACCTCAACAATGCCCGCATCATGCTCAACCAAGTCGACACGCTCAGCGACCCCACGATGGCAGATCGCTTCGAGGCAGCCCTCAACCGCCCCCTCATCGCCACCAGCCTCAAGTAGCCGGCCCCATCTCGTCAGTTGCGGTGAAATACGGACTGTTTGGCCGCCCGACGGCCGCAAACAGTCCGTATTTCACCGCAACTGAGGAGGGGACACGGCATCTTTGCTGCTAGCGGGGCACGTAGCGGCCGGGTTGGGCTCCGGTGGGCTCGCCGTCGCGTGCCACCAGCACGCCGTTCACAAACACGGCCTTGGCGCGGCCATGTGCCTCAAAGCCCTCGAGCGGCGTGTAGTCCACGGCCTGATGCTGCGTCGCGGCGCTGATCGTCCAACGCGCGCAAGGATCCCACACGCACACGTCGGCATCGGCACCCTCGGCAAGACAGCCCTTGCGCGGATACATGCCAAAAACGCGCGCCGGGTTCTCGCTCATCAAGCGGCAGAGGTCCTCGGGGCCCAGCTGGCCCTCAAAGCTCGTGGCAATCGCGACGGGACGATGCTCCACGCCGGGCCCGCCGTTGGGAATCGCGCGGAAATCGTCGCGCCCGCGGTCCTTTTGCCCGTGCAGGTTAAAGCTGCAATGATCGGTTGCAATAGTATCGATCTCGCCAGCCACAAGCGCCTCGCGCAACGCGGCACGGTCACCGGCATGGCGCAGCGGCGGGCTCATCACGTACTTGGCGCCCGCAAAGCCGTCCTCGCCCTGCTCCAGATAGCAGGTGTCGTCGAGCATCAGATACTGAGGGCAGGTCTCGACATAGATATTCTTCTGCCCGCGCGCTTTGGCAGCACGGATGGCCTCGAGCCCCAGCTTGGTCGAAAGGTGCACCACGTTGACCGGAGCGTCCCCGGCCAAGTGAGCCAGATACAGCAGGCGGCTCACGGCCTCGGCCTCACACACGTCCGGACGGCTGAGCGCATGGCCCTCGGGCCCGTGGATACCCTGCTCAAACACGCGCTTCTGCAGCGCGTTGACCAACGTGCCGTTCTCGCAATGCACGCACAGTATGCCGCCAATACGCTTGAGCTCCTCGAGCACCTCGAGCGTCTCGGCATCGTCCAGGCGCAGATGATCATAGGCAAAGTAGGTCTTAAACGACGACACGCCCGCCTCGCGCATGGCCGAAAGATCGGCGCGGTTGAGCTCATTCCACTCGGCGAGTGCCATATGAAAAGCGTAGTTTGCCGTGCAGGTTCCGTCGGCGCGGCGATGCCACTCGGCCAAGGCATCGGGCATGGTCACGCCGCGATCGGCCGTCGCGTAGTCCACGATGGTCGTCGTACCGCCGCAGGCAGCCGCGCGCGTACCGGTCTCAAAGCTATCGGCTGTCCAATCCATGCCGGTCCAGCACTGCATGTGCGTGTGGCCGTCGATAAAGCCGGGGAACACCCAACAGTCCGTGGCGTCCTCGACGGTATCGTCCTCGCCCGGCTCAATCGCCGCGGCAATCCGCACGATCTTGTCGCCCTCCATGGCAAGATCGGCGCGGCGAAGCCCCTGGGGCGTCACGAGCGCGCCGTTTTTGATAATGATCATAATTGCTCCTTATTGATTGATGCAGTTGGCCACGCGATCAAAATACGAGCAGGCGGCAATATGCTCCGTTATGCGTCGCTGTCCCTTGACGGTATCGACGTCCCACAGCTCGTAGGCACGCGCCTCGACCAGCGCAACGTCGACGCGACCTTTGAGAATCGAGCCCCCGCCGTCCTTGCCCTCAAGACGCATGAGCGCATCGAACAGTTCCGCCGGAAAGAGCACCGGACTCGAAGGCTCACCGTTGCACGCAAGACGCACCGGATGCTTGCGGCCACGCTCGTCAAATGCACGAACCATAGCCTCAAAAGAATCCGAACTCACGAGCGGCTGGTCGCCCGGCAAAAAGAGGCAACCTTTCCAGTTGCGTTCGACTCCCCACGAAAGGCCCGCACGGACGCTATCGCTGCGTAGCTCGCCATCGTGCAGCACGCACGGGCAATGCTTGTCCTCGCAAATCTGGGCGACCTCGGGCCAACGCGTCGAAACCACGACGTCAAAGCCCCGGGGAACCGAATCGATGGTCCGGGCAATCAGCGGCTCGCCATAGATATCGGCAAGCATCTTGTTAGAGCCAAACCGCTTGCCCTCGCCCGAAGCCATAATGACGCATCCAAGTTTCATGGTGATACCTCCCCTGAAACCATCGTACCCATAACTCGCGCCGCGGGCATCCACATCGAGAGCGCTTATCCCGCACGCCCGCGATGCAAAAAAGGGGCACCCCGCCGGTTGGCAGAGCGCCCCCTTTACATGGCTTACCTCAACCCGGCTTTAGGCCTGGAGCCAACGGGCGGTGTTGCGCTCGTCGAGAGCCTTGAGGGTAGCGGCGGGATCGGCAACCTTCTGCAGGAACATCATGGCTGCGATGGCGTACGGCTTGTAGCTGGCCTCCTTGTACATGCCCACGCGGTGCATGTCGAAGACGTCGGCGTTGACCTCGCCGTGCTCGCAGGAGACACCGGAGATGTCGGCGGGCAGCGGGTGCATAAAGATGGTGTCCTGGCCGTTGGCAGTCTTCTCCATGAGCTCGGTCGTGGAGCACCAATCCTGATGGGTGGCGTTCTGGGCGAGCAGCTCCTTCTCGAGCGCAGCGATGCCGGCGTCGTCGCCCTCGGCGTACAGATTGGTACGCTTCTCCATGGCGGCAAACGGAGCCCAGCTCTTGGGGATCACGATGTCGGCGCCCTCGAAGGCCTCGGCCATGGTGTTGACCTGCTTAAAGGTGGTGCCGGACTCGGCGGCATAGCCCTTGGCGCGCTCGACGACCTCGGGCATGAGGTCGTAGCCCTCGGGGTGAGCCAGGGTGACGTCCATGCCAAAGCGGGGCAGCAGGCTGATCAGCGACTGCGGGCAGGACAGCGGCTTGCCGTAAGAGGGCGAATAGGCCCAGGTGACGGCAACCTTCTTGCCCTTGAGGTTCTCGAGGCCGCCAAACTCGTTGATGAGGTAGAGCATGTCGGCAGAGGACTGCGTGGGGTGGTCGGAATCGGACTGCAGGGAGATGAGCGTGGGACGGTGATCCAGAACGCCGTCCTCGTAGGCCTGCTGCACGGACTCGGAGACCTCGGCCATGTAGGCGTCGCCCTTGCCGATGTACATGTCATCGCGGATGCCGATGACGTCGGCCATGAAGGAAATCATGGTAGCGGTCTCGCGGACGGTCTCGCCGTGAGCGATCTGGGACTTCTTCTCGTCCAGGTCCTGCAGCTCAAGGCCGAGCAGGTTAGCGGCCTTAGAGAAGGAGAAGCGCGTACGGGTGGAGTTGTCACGGAACAGGGAGACGGCCAGACCCGAATCGAAGATCTTGGACGAGACGTTGTTCTCGCGCAGCTCGCGCAGGGCGTCGGCGACGATGTAGAGCGCCTTGAGCTCATCGGTGGTCTTATCCCAGGTGTGCAGGAAGTCGCTGCCGTACATGCCCTTAAAATCGAGGCCGTTCAGCTGCTCGACGAGCTCGGTAAACTTGGCGTCCATGTAAATATCCTTTCCAAAGATGAAACGATCGCAATGAGTAGATGTGCTCCGGCATGCGCGTGTGGCTAGAACATGCAGAGCACCATGACGAGGACCCGCCACCGTCGAGGAAGCATGGGAGATAACGACCGCGGGCCCCAAGTCAACAGGGGGTGCCGGGGACACGAGCGGCCCCCGGCTCAACAAGATCAAGGAATGGGACTAGTCGATCTTGTTGTTGGTCAGACCGGCGCGGAACACGGTGGCATCGCCATCGGCCTGGCTCGGATCGTAGAGGTTCAGGGCA
Organism: uncultured Collinsella sp.; assembly: GCA_900542965.1. Taxonomy (GTDB): domain Bacteria; phylum Actinomycetota; class Coriobacteriia; order Coriobacteriales; family Coriobacteriaceae; genus Collinsella. The sequence continues at coordinate 4,042 of UQPY01000032.1, read as the reverse complement.
GCCACATACATGGCGGCAGCGGTGACCAGGTCATCCTTGTAGGTGACCTCGTTGGGAGCGTGAGCCTGAGACTCGGCACCCGGGCCAAAGCCGACGCAGGGGATGCCATAACGGCCCTGGATGGAAACGCAGTTCGTGGAGAAGGTCCACTTATCGCACAGCGGGCGACCGGTGCGCTTGTCCATGCTGGGCTCGCAGCCGATGCGCTCGTCACCAAACATGGCCTTGTGGGCGTCGACGAGGGCCTTGACGTGCGGAGCGGTCTCCTTGTTGATCCACGTGGGGAAGTAAGCCTCGGTCTCGTAGACCTCGCCGGTCCAGGACGGACGGTCGTACATGTACATGGAGACCTTCACGTCGTCACCGTACTTCTTGGCGGCCGGCAGGTTGCGGATCTCGTCCAGGCAGGACTCCCAGGTCTCACCGGCGGTCATGCGACGGTCGATGGAGATGGCGCAGGAATCGGCCACGGCGCAGCGGCTGGGGCTGGTGTAGAAGATCTGGCTGACGGTGCAGGTGCCGCGGCCCAGGAAGCGGGCATCCTCGAAGTGCTCGGGATTGTACTTGGGGTCGAGCATCTTGACGAGACCCTTGATGTCGGTCGACTCGTCGCAGCCGTTGTTGTTGAGGGCGCGGACGTCGGCGATGATGTCGGCCATCTTGTAGATGGCGTTGTCGCCGCGGTCGGGAGCGGAGCCGTGGCAGGAGGTACCGTGAACGTCGACGCGGATCTCCATGCGGCCGCGGTGACCGCGATAGATGCCGCCGTCGGTGGGTTCGGTGGAAATGACGAACTCGGGCTTAATGCCATCCTTGTTGTAGATGTACTGCCAGCACATGCCGTCGCAGTCCTCTTCCTGGACGGTGCCGACGACCATGATCTTGTAGCCCTCGGGGATGAGGCCCATGTCCTTCATCATCTTGGCAGCGTAGGTAGCAGAAGCCATGCCGCCCTCCTGGTCGGAGCCGCCGCGGCCGTAGATGATCTCGTCGGTCTCGTAGCCCTCATAGGGATCGGCATCCCAGTTCTCGATGTTGCCGATGCCGACGGTGTCGATGTGGGAGTCGATGGCGATGATCTTGTCGCCCTCGCCCATAAAGCCCATGACGTTGCCCAGGCCATCGACCTTGACCTCGTCATAGCCAAGGTTCTCCATCTCGGCCTTGATGCAGGCGACAACCTCACCCTCCTCGCAAGACTCAGAGGGATGGGAGATCATAGCGCGCAGGAAGCGAGTCATATCAGCACGATGGGACTCAGCAGCAGCCTTGATAGCGTCGAAATCGAGTTCTTTAGCCATTGTTCATAACCTTTCAAACGAAGGAATCTACCTGTGAGGTGGCGGAGCGATACCTATTTACTCCGCCCCAACGATTAGCAAGTGGGATATTCGCCTTCCCAAACAATGCGGCGATACTGGTCGGGATCGGTGTCGCCCTCGGTGGAGAAGCAGAGCACGGAGCTCGTCTTGTCCAGGCCGATGAGTTCCTTGAGCTCGGCGTACTCGGGATCGAGCATGAGGGTCTCGACCAGGCCGGTGGTCACAGCGCCGGACTCGCCGGAGATGACGCGCGGGTCGCCCTTCTCGGGAGCGCCCAGGGTGCGCATGCCGCGAGCGGTGACCCAGTCGGGGCAGGACACGAAGGCGGTGACGTGGTTGCGCAGGATATCCCAGCCCAGAATGTTGGGCTCGCCGCAGCACAGACCGGCCATGATGGAGGGCATGTCGCCGTCCACGATGCGCGGATCGCCGTCGCCGGCGGCAGCGCCCTTGTACAGACAGGCGGCAGGCGCGCACTCAGCCACGACGAAGGTGGGCGGGTTATCGGGATACAGGTTGGTGAAGTAGCCCACCACGGCGCCGGCGAGCGAACCCACGCCAGCCTGGACAAACACGTGCGTCGGGCGGTTGATGGCCATCTCGCGCAGCTGCTCGGCAGCCTCGGAAGCCATGGTGCCGTAACCCTCCATGATCCAGGACGGGATCTTCTCGTAGCCCTCCCAGGCGGTGTCCTGAACGATGACGCCGCGCTCGCAGGCGTCGGCCTCGGCAGCGGCCATGCGCACGCACTCGTCGTAGTTGACCTCTTCGATGGTCACCGTTGCGCCCTCGGCGGCGATGTTATCGAAGCGGGGCTTAGTGGAACCCTTGGGCATGTGAACGACGGCCTTCTGGCCCAGCTTGTTGGCAGCCCATGCCACGCCGCGGCCATGGTTGCCGTCGGTGGCGGTAAAGAAGGTGGCCTGGCCAAAGTCCTTGGCAAGTTGATCGGAGGTCAGGTAATCGAAGGTGCACTCGGCAACGTCCTTGCCGGTCTCGTCGGCAATGTAGTTGGCCATGGCAAACGAACCGCCCAGAACCTTAAAGGCGTTGAGGCCAAAGCGATAGCTCTCGTCCTTAACGCACAGGTTGGACAGGCCCAGGCGCGCAGCCTGGCCGTCCAGGCGGGCAAGCGGAGTGACGGTATATTGGGGGAACGACTGGTGGAAGGCGCGGGCCTTCTTCACGTGGTCGAGGCTCATGATTCCCAAGTGCTTGTCATCGCTCTTGGGCATCGTGTTGCTCGCCCACTGGATCTTATCGGCCATACGGTGAACTCCTTAAGTCCTCTCTTGCCGGCCCCCGCATACGCGTTTCAGCCCATTCCCATTCATGCGACTGAACTTTTATGTGGATGCCAAACAAAAAGTTTGTTAGTAATGTTCTATCACACTTTTTGATTGGTATACCTAACGAATTGTTTGTTGCCGCAATCGGTACTTTTTCGCCGCCGAACGGTCATGAATTGCCTTGTTGATGGATTTGTTTGCGGTCATGTGTGGTTTATGGCACAGTGAGCCCAAACTAATTTTTAGGAAGGCACCTATGACCCCCGCACAGATTGAGTTTTATAAGCGCCTTGCACACGGCCTGGCGCTCCAATTTGGCCCCAACTGCGAAATCGTCGTCCACGATCTGGAGACCGATGACGTGGACCACTCCATCGTAGTGATTGAAAACGGCCACGTCAGCGGGCGCAAACTGGGTGACGGCCCCAGCCATATCGTGTTTGAGTCCATGCACGAGGGCGCCACCGATGTACACGACCGCGAGCCGTACCTCACTAAAACCACCGACGGTAAGCTGCTCAAATCGTCGACGATCTTTATCCGCAACGACGAGGGCAAGCCCGTCGGCATTTTGGGCATCAACTTTGACATTACGCTTATGAAGGCTTTTGAGCGTTCGCTCGACGCCTTTACCGGCACCGGCGGCACGGGCTATACCGAGCCCGAGCCCATTACCAAGAACATCGGCGACCTGCTCGAGGACCTGCTGCACGAGTGCGAGCAGTTTGTGGGCAAGCCCGCGGCACTCATGACCAAAGACGAGCGCATTCGTGCCATTGGCTACCTCGACCGTCGCGGCGCCTTCCTCATTTCCAAGTCGAGCGAGCGCGCCTGCGAGTTCTTTGGCATCTCCAAGTACAGCTTCTATAGCTACCTCAATGAGGCCAAGGCTGCTGCCGGCGACAAGTAGGCACTCGCCTGGATTGCCCCTCCCCTTTTGGGCGCGAGTTCTGGAAAGCACGAATCCAAGACCGAGCCGCTTGGGAAGTTCCATATAATCGATGTCATTAGTATTTCGAAAGGATGGAACAGAATGGCGTTGAGCAAGGCATCATGCACCGGTCGCGGATTGATTCCGGCAATTGGTGGACATGTGCACCGCATGTTCGATGAGAGTGAAGACGACCTGTTTTCGCTGAGCCTTGACGACGTGATGGATGATCGCCCGTGGACCGCCGACGAACTCATGGGCGGCGGGGCTCGCCCGTCAAGTCCCAATCCCGCACTTGCGCCTAAGCCCGCATCTGCGCCGACGCCCGCGCCCACGCCCGCACCCACTTCGGCGCCCACGACCGCTCCCCGCCCCGCAAGCGACCCGTCCGAGACGGCGGCATTTCTCGCTGCGGCGACGCAGGGCAAATCGGCCGACAGCACCGTTATGTACCTGTCTCTTATACACATCTCCGAGCCCACGAGACGCGTAGTAATCTC
>UQPY01000031.1 GCA_900542965.1 uncultured Collinsella sp. | reverse complement strand
CTGCGCAAGACGAAGGCCACATTAAGTGGCCTTCTTTGCGTGCGGAACTCGCGACAAACCTAACCCATCTCGCCCAGCCGTCTGACACGGGGCTCCAAGCTTGTCAAAAAAGCGGTCGGCGCGCAGGTGCGCCGACCGCCGATATATGAGGTCTGATATTTTCTACCAGCTAGGGCCTCTTACTCGTCTAGGAGATCTTCTGGCATGTCGTTGCCGTCGCCTAGATCGACAGGGGCCTCTTCGGCGTCGGTTGCGGCCTCGGCGCCTTCGCCTTCGGGCTTCTCCTTGGCGGCCGTCATGCGGGCTACGGCGCAGATGCGGTCGTTGTCGTCGACGGTCATCATCTTGACGCCCTGGGTAGCGCGGCCAGTCTGGCTGATCTCATCGGTCTTGACGCGAATGACCGTCGCGCCCTCCGTCACGATGAACAGCTCGTGCTGCGGGCCCACCGTCTTCATGGCCGCGAGGTTGCCCTTACGCTCGGTCATTTGGATGGTGTAGACGCCCTGGCCGCCGCGATTCTGCTCCGGGTAGTCCGCGACCGGCGTGCGCTTGCCGTAGCCGCGCTCGGTGATGACGAACAGATCACCGTTGCCGTTAGTGACTTCCATGCCCAGAACGCTCACGCCGTCCTTCATACCGATACCGCGAACGCCGCTGGTATCGCGGCCGGTAGCGCGCACCTGCTCCTCGGAGAACATGATTGCCTTGCCCGCGGTGGTGGCCAGGATAATCTTGTCGCCCTCGCGTACGCGGCGCACGTTCAGCAGCGCGTCGTCGTCACGCAGGTTGATAGCGATCAGGCCGTCGCGACGGCTGCGGTCATATGCGCTCATCACGGTCTTCTTGACCATGCCGCTCTTGGTGGCAAACATCAGGTACTCGTCGGCCGGGAACTCGCGGCAGCTGATGACGCTTGCGATCTTCTCGCCCTCCTCGAAAGGCAGCAGGTTGACGATCGCGGTACCGCGGGCCTGGCGCGTACCCACCGGCAGCTCGTGCACCTTCAGGCGATAGACCTTGCCCTTGCTCGAGAAGAACAGCACGTACTCGTGCGTTGACGCGATGAACATCTCGTCGATGACATCGTCCTCTTTGAGGTTGACGCCCGACACGCCCTTGCCACCGCGCTTCTGGGCACGATAGGCGGCCACCGGAATACGCTTGACATAGCCGGTGTGGGTGATGGTCACGACCATATCCTCGTCGGCGATGAGGTCCTCGACATCCAGGTCCTTCTCGACATGGCTGATCTCGGTGCGGCGCTTGTCGCCAAACTTCTTGGAGATCTCGCGCATCTCTTCCTTGATGACGCCCAGGATCTTCTCCTCGTGCGCCAGCAGGTCCTCGTAGTAGGCGATGGCGCGGCGCAGGCCGTCCAGCTCTTCCTGAATTTTGTCGCGCTCCAGGCCGGTCAGGCGGCGCAGCTTCATCTCGAGGATGGCCGTGGTCTGCTCGGGCGTAAAGCCAAAGCGCTCGATCAAGCGGCTGCTGGCCTCGGAGTCGGTCTGCGAGGAGCGGATGATGCTAATGACCTCGTCGATATGGTCGAGAGCCATCAAGTAGCCCTCAAGGATATGCGCGCGGGCCTGGGCCTTCTTAAGGTCGAAGCGGGTGCGGCGAGTGACGACGTCGACCTGGTGGTCGATGTAGTGCTGCAGCATCTCGCGCAGGCTCAGGCATTTGGGAACGCCGTTGACGAGCGCCAGGTTGTTGGCGCCGAAGGTCGTCTGCAGCGAGGTGTACTTATACAGATTGTTGAGCACGACCTGCGGAATGACGCCCTTCTTGAGCTCGATGACCAGACGGATGCCCTTCTGGTTGGACTCATCGCGCATATCCGAGATGCCCTCGATGCGTTTATCGTTGACGAGCTGGGCGATCTTCTCCTGCAGGGTGCCCTTGTTGACCATGTAGGGAATCTCGGTAAAGACCAGGCGGCTGCGGCCGGTCTTGGTGGACTCCACATGTGCCTTGGCACGCACGGTAATGGAGCCGCGGCCGGTCTCGTAGCTCTGCTTAATGCCGGCGCTGCCCATGATGATGGCGCCGGTGGGGAAGTCCGGACCGGGCATGATCTGCATGAGCTCGTCGACGGTGGCGTCGGGGTTGTCGATCAGGTAGCAGGTGGCCTCGATCGCCTCGGTGAGGTTATGCGGGGCGATGTTGGTGGCCATGCCGACGGCAATGCCCTGGCTGCCGTTGACCAGCAGGTTGGGGAAGCGCGCCGGCAGCGCCTGAGGCTCGGCGAGCGACTCGTCGTAGTTGGGCTGCCAGTCGACGGTGTCCTTCTGCAGGTCGCGCAGGAGCTCCATGGCGGGCTTGGCCAGGCGACTCTCGGTGTAACGCATTGCCGCCGCGCCGTCGCCGTCGATGTTGCCGAAGTTGCCGTGGCCGTCGATGAGCGGCGTGCGCATGGAGAACCACTGCGCCAGGCGGACCATGGCCTCGTAGACCGCGGAGTCACCGTGCGGGTGGTACTTACCGATAACTTCGCCGACCGTCCAGGCGGACTTCTTGTGCGGGCGGTTGGGGTAGATGCCGCTCTCGTTCATGGCGTACAGGATGCGGCGGTGCACCGGCTTTAAGCCATCGCGCACGTCCGGCAGGGCGCGAGCCGTGATGACCGACATCGAGTACTCGATGAACGACTGCTTCATCTCGCGGCCGAACTCCGAGATCTGGAGCTGGCCGCCGTTGATATCCTCGCCTGCGGAGGCGCCGCGGTCGACTTCGCCAAAGCTCTCCTCGAGCTCGCCGTCGTCGTCCTCTTCCTCGTCATCATCGGCATCGGGGTTGTAGGCATCGGGGTCGCCGTCCTCGCCCTGCTCGGCGCGGGCGAGCAGGCGCTTCAGATCGTCGGGCATGCCGGCCTCGTCCATACCCTCGTTATTGTTGATATCGTCTGCCACGTTACCTCCTCTTAAGCGTCAAGGAAACGCGCATCATGCGCATGTTTTTCGATATATTCGCGGCGATAGCCGACCTCAGAGCCCATCAGCTCGCGCACGGCGCGGTCCGCCACCACGGCGTCCTCAATCGACACGCGCTGCAGAATGCGGGTCTTGGGGTCCATCGTCGTCGAGGCAAGCTGCTTGGGGTCCATTTCGCCCAGGCCCTTGTAGCGCTGGACGGTATAGCCCTTGCGCTTCTTGGTGATCTTGCCGTCCTTGGCCTTGCCGTCCTCGTCGTTGTCGTCGGGGTTCAGGCCCAGACTTTGGATGGTGTCGCGCAAGATCTCGTCTTCGGGCTGGCGGCCGTTGGGATACACGTAGTGAATCTTGTTACGCACCTTGATGCCAAAGATGGGCGGGCAGGCAACGTAAACGTAGCCGGCGTCGATCAGCGGACGCATGTACTTGTAGAAGAACGTCAGCAGCAGGATGCGGATATGCGCACCGTCGACGTCTGCATCGGTCATGATGATGATCTTGTGGTAGCGCGCCTTGCTGATATCGAAGTCGCCGCCGTCGCCGGCACTCGTCGTGACGCCGCAGCCGATCGCGGTGATCAGCGACTGGATGGTGTCGCTCGAAAACGCGCGATGGTCGCCCACGCGCTCGACGTTCAAAATCTTGCCGCGCAGGGGCAGAATCGCCTGGATGTCTCGGCGACGGCCGTCCTTGGCCGAACCGCCTGCCGAGTCGCCCTCTACGATGAAGAGCTCAGTCAGCTCGGCATCGCGCACCGAGCAGTCGGCGAGCTTACCGGGCAGCGAAGCCGTCTCGAGCAGGCTCTTGCGGCGGGTCGCCTCGCGCGCCTTGCGGGCGGCGTTGCGCGCCTTGCAGGCCTGCTGGGCCTTCTTGACGATCTCGCGAGCGGGCTTGGGATGCTCCTCGAGGTAATCGGCCAAGCCGTCGGTCACGATCTTGAGCGTCAGCGCGCGCATGTAGGAGCTGCCGAGCTTAGCCTTGGTCTGGCCTTCGAACTGCGGGTCGGGCAGCTTGACCGAGATGACGGCCGAAAGGCCCTCGCGCACGTCGTCACCGGTCAGATTGGCGTCCTTCTCCTTGAGCAGGTTCTGTTTGCGCGCGTAATCGTTGATCACGCGGGTGAGCGCGGTGCGGAAACCCTCGAGGTGCATGCCGCCCTCGGGGGTGTAGATGTCGTTGGCGAACGACATGACGTTCTCGCCGTAGCCGCTATTCCACTGCAGAGACACCTCGACCTCGCCCATCTTGGTCACGGGCGCGTCCGGATCTGACTTGCCCTCGATGTAGATGGGCTCCTTAAAGGCCTCGGGGACGTCCTTGCCGTCGTTGAGGAACTTGACGAAGTCGATGATGCCGCCCTCGTAGCAAAACTCCTCCACGCGGGGAGTCGCCTCGCGCTCGTCGGTCAGCACGATCTTGAGGTTCTTGTTGAGGAACGCCGTCTCCTGCAGACGGTTGTGCAGCGTATCGAAATCGTAGATGCAGGTCTCGAAGATCTCGTCGTCGGGCCAGAAGGAAACGGTGGTGCCCGTCGTCTCCGAAGTGCCTACGACCTCCATCTTCTTGACGGTCTTGCCGCGCGAGAATTCCATCTCGTAGACGTTGCCGTCGCGGCGCACCTGTACGACCACGCGCTTGGACAGGGCGTTGACGACGGAGATGCCCACGCCGTGCAGACCGCCCGAGACCTTATAGGCCGAGTTATCGAACTTACCGCCGGCGTGCAGGATCGTCATGACGACCTCGAGCGTCGGAATCTTTTTGATGGGGTGCTCGTCGACCGGGATGCCGCGCCCGTTGTCGACGACCGTGATGGAGTTGTCGGCGTGGACCGTCACCATAATCTCGGTGCAGAAACCGGCCATGGCCTCGTCGACGGAATTGTCAACGATCTCCCACACCAGGTGATGCAGGCCGCTGATGCTCGTCGAGCCAATGTACATGCCCGGGCGCTTACGAACGGCCTCGAGACCTTCGAGAATCTTAATCTCGCCGCCATCGTAATCGTTTTCGTTTGCCACACGTCCTCCTTCAGTTAAGAAAATGTGTACAGCCTTACTATTTTATCGTAAAAAAATACCCTCGAGGACGAGGGTATTTGGCTCTACAAGGCCACCAGATGCGATTTAAGGCTCTTTTTTGCTTTGTACGCCCTTTGCCCACTCGGCACTGGCGCGCATGGCGTTCTCGAGGGCCTCGCGCAGTTTTTGATCTTCGATGGGCGCCACTTGGCGCTCAATCTCGCCGCGTTCGGCCTCACTGAGATCGGCGTGCGGAGCCGGCGGGCGCTCGGTCACGGCTGGGCGCAGGCGCTCCTTGGCAGCCGGCGGCGTGTGACCGGGCGCGGTCGTTTTGAACACCAGGCCGTCCACATGCGCGCCGGCCCGCTCCATGCGTGCCCGGATGATCTCGCGCAAAAGCGTCATCTCCTGCGTCCACGAAGGCGAGTCGAGGTACACCAGCAGCTCGTTGGACTCGGGCAGATAGCGCAAGCCCGTCACGTGGCGCCCCTCACGCGTGCCCGCACATACCGTGTTCCAGGCACGATAGATCGCGCGCGACTGCTCGGCGGCCTCCATCTGCGCGCGGCGCTCGGGGGTCGCCGACGCCAGGATGCGCTGGCGCTCTGCGTTCAAAAACCCGCTGAAGGCGACCGTTTCGCTCTCGCGCTCGTAATTAGCACGTCTCACCCATGCTCACCACCTTGGCTCGATCAAGCAGGTCATCGGTAAAGTACCCCAGGTTGGTCGTGGTTATGACCGTCTGGATATCATCGCCGATCAGCCGCAGGAAAGCGCCGCGACGCTCGCCGTCGAGCTCGCTCATCACGTCGTCCAAAAGCAGCAGTGGGGCGGTGCCCAGGACATCGCGAGCCACGGCAACCTCGGCCACCTTCCAGGACAGCACCAATGTACGCTGCTGTCCTTGGCTGGCAAATGAACGGGCCGATCGGCCCGCGACGGAAAACTCAATCTCGTCGCGATGCGGACCCACGAGCGTCACGCCGCGGCGCATCTCCTCATCGGCACGTTCATCGAGGGCCGCGAGCATATGCTCGTACGCCCAGTCCTTAAGCTCCTCGCGCCCTTCGGTTTGAGGTAAATCCCCCAGTGTGGATACATAGGACACGCCCGCGTCCTCACCGGACGCCACCTGCCCGTACGCGGCGCGCACATGGCCCGCCAGCCGGTCGAGCAGGGCCAACCGGTGCACGAGCAGGGCCGAGCCCGCGCGGGCAATCGAATCGTTCCACGCGCCGAGCATCTCGCGGCAGCACCAGGTCTCCTTGAGCAAGGCGTTGCGCTGGGTCACGCAGCGCCCATAGGTGCTCGCAAGATCGGCATAGCGTGCGCTCAGTTGCATGCCAAAGTCATCGAGGGCGGCGCGGCGCACACTGGCGCCCCGCTTAACCATGTCCAGATGGTCGGGGCAAAACAGCACGCTCGGCAGAACCCCGCGCACACCGGCGGCAGAGCATCTCTTGCCGTTGCGGCTAAACGAGCGCTTACCGTCCTCCGCGCTCAATCCCATGTCAAGCACGCGGCCATCGCCCTCGAGCCTCAGCTCGACCCTGCACGAGCCCACGCCATCATGGACGAGCTCGGCTGCGGTCGGATGCCTAAACGAGGCGCCGCTCGTCAGCAGCTGCAGTGCCTCTATGAGATTGGTCTTTCCCGCCGCGTTGGGTCCCGCAAGTATCGTCACGCCCTCGCCCAGGGCAAGGCGATAGCTATCGAAGCTGCGGTAGTGCGCGACGGAAAGATCGCGGGCGAACATGGTCATGGCGCAGCGCTAGATGCGGACCGGCATGACCAGGTACAGGTAGTTGATCTTGTCGTAGGACTTGAAGATACCCGCCTGCGAGTAGCTCTTGAGCTCCAGCGTGATCTCCTTCTCCTTGGACAGGGCGTTGAGGCAGCCGAAGATGTAGTGGTAGTTGAAGGCGATGGTACCCGACTCGCCCTCGGCCTCGACATCGATCGTCTCCTGCGCAAGGTCCTGGTCATTGGAAATGGAGGACAGGCCCATCTGCCCGTTCTCGACATCGATCTCGAACTTGACGGCGGGGTTGGCGCTCGCGATAACGGCCACGCGCTTGAGGGCGGCGTTAAAAGCGGCGACATCGATCTTGACGCTCGTCACGCACGAATCGGGGATGAGCTGCTTGTAGTTGGGATACATGCCCTCGATGCGGCGCGACACGTAGGTGGTGTTGCCGGCCTCGAAGACGACCTGGGTGTCGGTAGCCCCGATCATGATGGTCGCCTGGCTGGCCATGATGTTCAGCGCGTCGTTAAAGGCGTCAGCCGGAACGTTGAGCTCAAAGGAGCCCTCGAGGGTCGAGGTCTCGACCTGCGTATCGCACACGGCCAAGCGGAAGGAATCGGTCGCCACCAGGCGCACGGTATTGTTCTCGACCTTCATGTGCACGCCGCCCAGGATGGGGCGGGCCTTGTCGGTCGAGGTGACGCGCCACACGCGACCGACCATTTCGGACAAGATATCGGTCGGCAGCTCCACGGCGCTCTCGATGGCATAGGCCGGAAACTCGGGGAAGTCATTGGCATCGAGCGTGTTCAGCCTAAAAGAGCTCTTCTCGCAACCAATCAGCACCTGGCGCTCGGACAGCTCAAAGGTGACCGGGGCATCGGGGAGGGTCTTGGTGATATTGGAGAGCATCTTACAGGGGATAACCATCTCGCCCTCTTCTTCGACATGCGCCGCGATGCGATGACGGATCGAGATGGTGTAGTTAGAGGTCTGGAATTCCAAGATGCCGTCTTGGGCCTTGACGAGCACGCCCGACAGGATGGGAAGGGTGGATGCCGAAGCGACACCCTTCATAACGACGCCGATGGCTTGTGTAAGCGAGCTCTGGCTGACGGTGAACTTCATCTTTTAATACCTTTCTATAGATATAAATATCTTAATAATAGTAATAGCACTGACGAAACTGTTGATTACTCCCAAAGACGCAGGTCAGACCCAGAAAGAGAATCGACAGCAACCTGTGTGCAACAGGGGTGGTTTTCCACGTTCAAAACCTGCGCAAAACTTTTCATCACCGCGGGTTGGGTTTTAGACACCTTATGCCCGTGGTTTCGACAAGTTTTCAACAGGTGTCTCTATTTCCCTACGAGCGCAGTGTAATTTTATCGCGCAGCGACTTGAGGTCTTCGGTGACGGTGCGGTCTTCCTGGATCATCTTCTGGACCTTTTTGTAGCTCGTGCTGACGGTCGAGTGGTTGCGGTTGCCAAATTCGGCGCCCACCGCCGTGGTCGTCATCTCGCACATCTCTATGGCCAGGTAGATAGCGATATGGCGTGCTTTGGCGATATTGGCGTTGCGACGCGGGCCGATGAGCTCCTCGTGCGTCACGCCGTACTGCTCTTCGATGACGGACTGAACCGTCTGGACGTTGATCTTTTTGGCCGATGTGTCGAAGTACTGGCTGGCGATGGCGTCGATATCGTCAAAGGTGAGCTCCCCGCCCTCGCGCTCGCGGTCCCCCGCCTCGCCGGCACAGCGCTCGCAAAAGCTCTCGAGTTCGCGGATGTTGGTGCCCGAGACTTCGGCCATGTGTTTAAAGTGCTCGTCGGTCAGGTGCCCGCCGTCGCCCCCATAGGCCGCCAGCAGCGAGTCGTCGCCTGCCTCGGGAGCGGCGACGATGGTGTTCTCGTAATAGCGCTGCAAGATCTTGTATTTCATCTCGTAGCTGGGCTCTGCGACCAGGCAGAGCATGCCGGCGTTGAAGCGGCTGGTCAGACGCTCATCCATGCTCAGGTCCTTGGGGGCGCGGTCTGCCGCGATGACGACCTTCTTGTTGTTGCGGATGAACTCGTCCATGAGCTGGAAAAAGTAGTCCACGCTCGCGCGCTTGCCGATGATGTTTTGGATGTCATCGATGATGAGCACGTCCACGCCGTGGTACGCCTGCATGATGGGGGCGTTGCTCTTCTTTTGGCGGTCGAACTCGGTCATCAGGTCGTCCAGATATGCCTGGGAGTTGGCATACTTGACCTTGATCTCGGGCGACTTCTCGGCGAGCTCGTTTTTGATGGCAAGCAGCAGGTGCGTCTTGCCCAGGCCCGATTTGCCGTAGATGAACAGTGATGTGCATGTGCCGCGCTCGTCCGCGAGGGCGGCAAACTTGAGTGCCGAGCGATAGGCATGGCTGTTCTCTGGGCCGTAGACAAAGTTCTCAAAGGTAAATTTTGAGTTCGCGGCGAGCGGGGCTCCATCCGTATTCTGCTCGGCCGGCACGGTCGGTGCTGACATGGGTGAAGCGGGGGTCGCAGCTTGCGTGGGTTTAGTCGGCGCTCCGCCCTTCATCTGGTTCATCATGCGACGAAAATCATCGGCCGAGAGCGTGTTCTTGATTGCAATGCCCGAATCAGCGCCCGCCGCTGCGTCGTGAGCGATGGGCATGTGCGTGACGTGTGCGTTCGTTGACGTCGCCGCCGCGGTCGGCAATGGTGCCATGGTTTCACGGGAAACATCACCGTGCTGGTGCTCGATTGTCGGCGCGTCGCCTGCGGAGGCCGGCACCGCCGGGGAAGCAGCGGGAGCCGTGGCGGGCGCCGTCGCGGCAGCGGATTCCGTCGCGGCGCCTTGCGGTGCCACGATGTCGAGCGCAATCGGTGCAAAGGCGATTTCTTCCAGATAGGCCTCAATAGTCGGCTGATGCTTTTTGAGCTGCGCGATGGCAAAGCGCGAGGGCGCCTCGATCGTGAGCGTATCTTCGGTCAGGCTTATGGCGCGCGATTGCCCCAGCATGTTGATGAGGCGTGCATCTTGGCCGTCGCGCTGGCAAAAGGCGATGGCATCCCCCAGGATGATGCTTGCTTCCTCGTCCACTGTCTCTCCCGTTCTTTAGCTCTGAGCTCGCACGCGAGCGGCGCCGAGTTCGGTCAGATGGTATTTCTGGCCATGCTTGATGGCCAAGCCAGCCTGCGCCAAGTCATTGAGCGTGCGTGACCAAGTGGGGGCCGAGTTTCCAAACGCCCTCGCAAGATCGGTTGCGCCGCACGCTTGATTTTGCGCCAGATAGCCCAGCGCGGCGTTGCCGCGATCGCTTACGAACACGTCCGGTTGTGGCTGTGCATACTGATTTACTGCATTAGGATACATCATTTGAGCTGCTGGTTGTTGAGAACTCTGCGTCGGCGGCATTTGCTGTTGAAAACTTTGAGGCCACTGTTGGTAAGGCTGCGGAGGCGTCTGCTGGGCCCAGGGGTTGTACTGCTGCTGCGGCATCTGCTGGTACGGCTGCTGATATCCCTGCTGGTACTGCTGCGGGAACTGCTGGCCATACCCCAGTGGCGGCATCTGCTGATATGGATATCCCTGTTGGTACGGCTGATAGCCCATTTGCTGGCCACCCGGCGCCCCCGTCGCCTGCTGCATTGCTGCTGCATCCTGATCAGCCAGCGGCATGGCCTCTGGCATGTTTGGCGGCATCGACATAGATGCCGCCTGGGGTTCTTGTGTGGGAAGCATTCCGGGCTGCTGCATCTGTGCCACGGGGGGCTGCACCTGCTGCGTTGCCATGGGCTGCTGCGCAAAAGCTCCCGGCAGGGGATATGTGGGCTGTTCCGTCTCGGGCCGCACGGCAGCGCCGCGTCCGCCGGCACGCTCGATTTCCTGCACGCGTTTAGGGTTCAGGCTTACCGTAACCACGGTGCCGTTGCCCATGTTGTCCTCGATGGATACGGCACCGCCGGCGTTTTCCAAATACTCCTGCACCATGGGAAACCCTGCTCCGGTTCCACGGATATAGCGCTTCATCTTGCTGTTTGCGCTGGTAACGCCAAAGTCGAAAGCACGTTCCTTGTCGTCGATGCCGGGTCCTTGGTCAGCAAAGCGGATGGTGTCTCCGCCGTCCAGAATTGAGATGATGGGCTCGGCAAAGTGTGCGTGGATAAAGTTTTCGACAATCTCGCGGATGACCATGAGCGAGATGTGGCCACCTTGTTCTTTCATGCACTGGTAGACGGTGTTGGTCGTCTCTTCCAAATACGTGCGGACATCTTGCGGATCAATGACGATCACCCGCGGTGTCGACAGCATGTCGTCATAGACGGCGATGCGCGCGGCGTACATGGCTTTTGGCGCCTGCGTGGTCGTCTGCTCGCCTTCCGCACGCTCTTCGCGCACGCCGGTGATGTGCTCGTTGTCGGGTGCCGGGTCTCCGGAATCGACCATGGTGTAAAAGTCGTCAGACATGCCGCTCGCAATCTTTCAAAAGGTTTCGAACAAATAGTAGCTCACCGTGCAACGTTTCTCATCTGTCGACAACTTTTCAAAACTTGTTGAAAACTTTGGAAAACTGGCGAAAGGTTCTCAACATTGCCAACATGACCTGTTGAAAACTCGATGAAATATCGTGAAAGGTTGCCATGAGGCGCAAATTTCGGTTGTGCTTATGGGGGAACCGTGTGAACTGCGCAACCTTTTACCTTTGATTTCTTGACATTTGAACATTGATTTCCCTACAATCTTCAAGCTCACGTGTCTATATCTGCGTCCGCGTCCCCGCGGACACTCGAAATGCAGCAGGAGGAACTTAAGATGAAGCGTACGTATCAGCCTAATAAGCGTAAGCGTGCCAAGACCCATGGCTTCCGTGCCCGTATGGCCACTAAGGGTGGTCGTGCCGTGCTCGCCCGTCGTCGTGCCAAGGGCCGCAAGCGTCTCACTGTCTAGCAGCGATACACACATCTCGCATGAAGACTATTAAGTCTCGGCAAGATTTCGAGCATGTGTTCAGTCAGGGGCGTCGTTTCAATCACCCTCTGATTCGAATGACCATATGTGAATCGGTTGGCGAAGGCGACTCCGGAAGGGTCGCCTTCGTTGGTGCTAAGCGACTCGGTTGTGCCGTCGTGCGCAACCGATCTAAGCGTGTGATGCGCGAGGCCGCCCGCAGCTGCGGATTTCCCGTTGCGGGTTATGACATCATCTTGTTTGCAACTCCCAAGACGAGGGTTTCCTCGCCGCAGGAGATGGACAAGGCGTTGCGTTCGCTTATGAAGCGCGCCGGCGTTGCCGGGGAGGAGCGATGAGCAATCACGTTTTGCGACGTGTTGCCATCGCTCCTATTCGCATATATCAACAGGTTATTTCGCCCTTATTGCCTGACGCCTGCATTTATTACCCAACGTGCTCGCAATACGCCGTCCAGGCGATTGAGAAGCACGGTGTTTTGAGAGGCTGCTGGCTTGCCGTGAGGCGCATCGCTCGCTGCAATCCCCTGCACGTCGGCGGTTATGACCCTGTGCCCTAGCGGGCACTCGCTATCGGAGGAAAACTTACATGTGGGATTGGATCGTTAACATCCTTTTCGAGCTGCTCAAGCTCATCCAGACCTTTGCGGTCGACTGGGGCCTGTCCATCATCATCCTGGTGGTCATCATCCGTCTGCTGCTGACGCCGCTCATGCTCAAGTCGACCAAGTCGACGGCTCGCATGCAGGTGCTGCAGCCCAAGATGCTCGAGATCCAGGAGCGCTATGCCGACGATCCCCAGCGTCAGGCCGAGGAGATGCAGAAGTTCTACAGCGAGAACAAGTTCAACCCC
Source organism: uncultured Collinsella sp. (assembly GCA_900542965.1). Lineage (GTDB taxonomy): Bacteria > Actinomycetota > Coriobacteriia > Coriobacteriales > Coriobacteriaceae > Collinsella. Next base: position 13,467 of record UQPY01000031.1, on the reverse strand, counting down.
ATGGCTGGCTGTCTGCCGCTGCTGATTCAGATGCCTATCCTGTTCGCCCTGTTTACATTGCTGCGCAACCTGCCGCAGTACTTTAACGACGGCACGTTCTCGTTCTTCAACATCCTGCCCGACCTGACCACCACGCCGAGCGCTTCCTTTGCCGATGGCTTTATGGTTGCACTGCCTGCGCTGGTCTGCCTGATCCTGTTCGCCGTCCTGACCCTGATTCCGCAGCTCTATATGTCGCGCAACCAGACCGGCCAGCAGGCTCAGAGCATGCGTATGATGGCCGTTGTCATGACGGTCATGATGCTTTGGATGGGCTGGAGCCTTCCCGTTGGTGTTCTGCTGTACTACGACGTCTCGTCTGCTTGGCAGGTTATCCAGCAGATTTTTGTGACGCAGAAGGTCATCGACAAGGCGAAGGCCGATGAGGAGGAGCGTCTTAAGAACGCTCCGCTGCAGGTTGAGGTCACTCGTCGAGAGAAGAAGCCGCGCCCGCACAAGAAGAAGTAACGGGATATCAATCTTATTTAGGTACCTAACTTTTGGAGTACGTTATGTCTGAAGAGATCATCGAGGATATGCTTGAGGAGGTTGCCCCGCAGGTCGCGGGCGATTATCCCGAGATTGCACAGCGCTACAAGGCTGGTGAAGAGCTGACCGATGAGGAGCTCGACACCATTGCCGATGTTGCGATTTCCATCCTGCGTTCCATCCTTTCGCACTTCGATGCCGCCAACTCTCCTATCGATGAGTATGAGGGCGACGAGGGCGAGCTGATTCTGGATGTAACGGCTCCCGACCTTGCTGTTCTCATTGGCCGTCATGGTCGCACCCTTGATGCCCTTCAGGTTATGTTCTCTTTGCTGGTGAGCCGCAAACTTGGCTTTAGGTATCCGGTTGTAGTGGACGTAGAGGGATACAAGAGTCGCCGTCAGGACAAGGTTGCTTCCATGGCTCAGTCTGCTGCCGAGCGTGCCATCCGCACTCATAAGAGTGTTTCGCTTCCGCCCATGAATGCCTACGAGCGTCGACTGGTTCACATTGCACTTCGTGGCAATGATGCCGTCGATACTCATTCTGAGGGTTCTGACCCTGATCGCCATGTGGTGATTGTTGCTCGATAATCTTCTCGAGCTTATGCTAAGGGGACGTGGTTTCCACGTCCCCTTTTTTTGTCAAGAGTTCTCGATACACTGATTTTTGTCAGAAAGGAGTCGTCTTGTTTGTGTTGACTGATGAGCAAGCAAACCAGATGCTTAGCCGTCTTGCTTCGTATTGCAAAGACTATTCATTGAAGGTTTCCGATGACGAGCTTCGGGCCTGTATTCAGCACCTGGATCTTGTATTGGAGACAAATAAGGCTACTAATCTTACGCGCATTCTGAATGTTGACGATGCTGCAGTTCTTCACATTTTGGACTCTCTTGTATTACTTCCTTATATCAATAAGGCCCCTGAGGGTGCGCTGCTTGATATGGGTACTGGTGCTGGTTTCCCTGGTATTCCTCTGACTATTGCCAGTGGCCGTAAGGCAACCTATATCGATTCAGTTGGTAAGAAAGTTGATGCTGTTAACTCTTTTGTTAAGAGCCTTGGCCTGAAGCACGCCCATGCTGTTCATGATCGTCTAGAAGAATATGCACGTTCTCATAAGAAGCAATTTGCTGTTGTTACTGCTCGTGCACTTGCTCCGTTCCCGGTTCTTGTTGAATATGCTTCTCCTTATTTGAAAGACGGTGGACTCTTTGTCATTACTAAGGGCAATCCCACAGATGAAGAGCTTGATTCTGGCGAGGCTGCTTCTAAGATCTGCGGCTTTACAGCGCTTTTCACCGATGAATTAGATTTGCCTGATGGCTTAGGGCATCGTGAGTTCATCATTCTTAAGAAGTCTCGTCCAGCATCCGTTACTCTTCCGCGTGCTAATGGCATGGCGAAGAAGAATCCGCTTGCTTAGATGTTTCACGTGAAACATAATGGATAGTGTCGACTCAAAATGTTTCACGTGAAACATCGTAGTTGATAACAAATCGGAATGTTTCACGTGAAACATCCTCCGTTTAACGGCATTAATACACACCAGGAGGGACCGTGGGATTTCGCGACGTTAAGCGTTCCAAGAGCGCAAAAAACACGCGTATCATTGCAATCATCAACCAAAAAGGCGGTGTTGGTAAGTCGACGACGGCTGTAAATCTTGCCGCAGCACTGGGTGAACAAGGTCGGAAGACGCTCATTGTCGATTTTGACCCGCAAGGTAATAGCACGAGTGGTTTTGGAATCGAAAAAGAAGACCTTGATCACTGTATTTATGATGCATTGTTGAATGACGTGCCTGCAGAATCGCTCGTTCTTGATACGAACTGTAAAAAGGTGTTCGTTATTCCGGCAACAATTCAGCTTGCAGGCGCAGAAATTGAGCTTGTGAGTGCAATTGCACGCGAAACACGTCTAAAAGATCTGCTTGAGCCGATTCAGGATGAGTTTGACTTCATCTTTATTGACTGCCCGCCTTCGCTTGGACTTCTAACTATCAATGCACTAACGGCTGCAGATAGCGTTTTGATCCCAATTCAGTGCGAGTATTACGCGCTTGAGGGCGTAACGAAGCTTCTTGAGTCAATGAAGATGGTTAAATCGCGTCTGAATAAGGGTTTGGATACTTATGGCGTGCTTATGACGATGTATGACTCGCGTACTTCTCTTTCAAATCAGGTCGTTGAAGAGGTTCAGTCGTACTTTGGCGACAAAGCATTTAAAACATTGATTCCTCGTACAGTTAAAATCTCCGAAGCTCCGTCTTTTGGTGAGCCTGTAATTACCTATGCACCCCAAAATAAGGGTGCAAAAGCATATATGAACCTTGCAAAAGAGGTGATCAAGCGTGCCTAGTGTGAAGAAGCGCGGTGGATTAGGCCGTGGACTAAACGCGCTCGTGTCTGAAGCTGAATATGAGACCGGTGGTTCTGCAGCTTCAGCTTCAAATGCTGCAGCAGAAACGAAGCTTCCGATTGAAGATATCGTTCCAAACCCGAATCAGCCACGTATTCACTTCAATGAAACTGAACTCAGGGAGTTGTCCGAGTCAATTCAGGAACACGGTGTTTTGCAACCGCTGTTGGTTCGCAAACATGGTAACGGTTATGAGATCATTGCCGGTGAACGCCGTTATCAGGCGTCGAAACTTGCTGGTCTTGAAGAACTGCCCGTCATCATTAAAGATGTTAATGATGAAGAGATGCTTGCCCTGGCGCTTATCGAGAATCTTCAACGTTCCGATTTGAATCCCGTTGAAGAGGCAAAGGGGTATCGCCAGCTTATCGATGCAAGTGGTATGACGCAGGAAGCCCTGTCAAAGGCTGTCAGTAAGTCGCGCTCTGCAATCACCAATTCCCTCCGTCTTCTAGATCTTCCTGACGTTGTTCAGCAGATGATTTTTGAAGGAAAGCTTACCGCTGGCCATGCAAGGGCGATTCTGGCTGTTCCCTACGAAGATGCTCGGATTCGACTTGCCGAGAAGGTGGTTGCAGAAGGTCTTTCGGTACGTGCGACAGAAAATCTTGCTCCATTGTTTTCTGCCGGAGAGACGCCGAAGACACCCAGACCCGCAACGCCTCAGTCGTTTAAGAAGGCTGCTCGTGTTCTTCGTCAGGTTTTCAATACCAACGTGCGAGTGAAGAGCTCCCGCGGTAAGAATAAGATTGAGATTGAATTCAAAGACGAAGAAGAGCTTTCCCGAATTCTTGGCGAAATGATTCAATTTGGTCAGGAGGATCAGGATGAAGAATAAGTTCCTCACAGTGATTGCTTTGGTAACCACCGTCGCCGCTGGTGCCTTTGCCGGATATAAGATCGCGACAGACGAGGAGTTGCGAGGTCGACTGCTTCGTGGAGCGCAGGATATTGTCGACACATCTAAGAAGAAAATGGATGTAATGACGGAAGATGTCGCTATGCGAACCGCTCAGGTAACTAAGAATCCCAAGATTAATCAGGATTGGGTTAATCATCAATGGGAGAACGTTGGTTATTAGGTACCTAACAATTACTCAGCAATTCTAAAGGGGTCCTTGTCTGATACTTAAGACAAGGACCCCTTATTTCGACTCAAAATTGTTTAATAAGTTTGAGTGCCTAAGTTCTTTGGATATAAATGAAACGGCCTCGATTGCAATTTCTGCAATCGAGGCCGTCGATGTTTCACATGAAACGCTGTCGGGTGTCTCCCCTACGCGTTCTTTTGAACTTTGAATCGCTGCTTCAGCTGACCGCAGGCAGCGTCAATGTCGTTGCCACGTGAATTGCGGATCGTGGTCTCAATACCGCGGGACTCAAGGCGACGCTGAAGATCTTCGACCTTGTGGATCGGAGACGGCTTGAGCGGGCTGCCCTCAATGTCGTTGAGCTGAATCAGATTGACGTGGCACAGCGTTCCCTCGCAGAAGTCGCAAAGTGCCTGCATCTCAGGATTAGTATCGTTGACACCTTCAATCATTGCGTATTCGTAGGTCGGGCGGCGTCCGGTCTTCTCGGTGTAAAGCTGCAGGGCCTCGTGAAGGCGCAGCAACGTGTATTTCTTAACGCCGGGCATAAGCTTGTTGCGCGTAGACTGGATAGCGGAGTGCAGCGAGACGGCGAGCGTAAACTGTTCGGGAATGTCGGCGAACTTGCGAATGCCGGGAATAACGCCGCTGGTGGACACGGTAAGGTGGCGTGCACCAATACCGATACCGTCGGGATCGTTAAGAATGCGAAGGGCCTTAAGCACCTCATCATAGTTGGCGAAGGGCTCGCCCTGGCCCATAAAGACGACGCTCGTCGCGCGCTCGCCAAAATCGTTAGAAACATGGAGCACCTGGTCGACGATTTCCTGTGCGGTCAGCGAGCGTTTAAGGCCGTTGAGGCCGGTGGCGCAAAAGGCGCAGCCCATGCCACAGCCGGCCTGGGTGGAAACGCAGACGGACAGCTTGTTGCGGCGCGGCATACCAACCGTCTCAACGGAAATGCCGTCGTGATACTCGAGAAGATACTTGCGAGAGCCGTCCTTGGAAACCTGCTTGGTGAGCTCTGTCGGCGTATCGAAGGCAAAGGCGTCTTTAAGCTGCTCGCGGAAAGCCTTGGGTAGATTGGTCATATCATCAAACGAACAAACGTTCTTCTCAAAGACCCATTCGATGAGCTGCTTTGCGCGGAAGGCGGGCTGGCCAAGTTCGGCAACAAGCTCGCGGATATCGTTTTGGCTCAAGTCGCGAATGTCCTGAGATTTAGTCCTGGGATTCATGGAAGCCTTTCGATTTTGGGGAAACGTAGAGGGTATCGCTACAATATGGTATCAGCTGCAGAAATTATAGAGGAGGAGTCTGCCCATGCCGGGTAAAAGCCTAGAGAACATGCACGTAGCGGTCTTGGCGGGTGGTCATTCCGCTGAGCGTGAGATTTCGCTCAATTCGGGAAAGAACGTCGTGGCGGCCCTGAAGGAGGCCGGCTACACCTCGGTTGAACTGCTGGACACGGCTGCCGATAACTTTATGGTGACCATGGCAACCAGCGGCTTTGACGTGGCGTTTATCTCCATGCACGGAGCAGGCGGCGAGGACGGTGCCATGCAGGGCGCCATGGAGACCTTGGGTATCCCCTACACGGCCTCGGGCGTGCTTGCGAGCGCCTGTGGTGCCGATAAGGAGGTCTCGAAGCTCCTGTACGCCAAGGCAGGAATCCCCATTGCCCCTGGTCTGGCACTCGAGACGGGCGACGAAGTCGATATCGATCACATCGTCGAGGTTTGTGGCGAGCGCTGCTTTGTGAAGCCCGCCGTCAATGGTTCGAGCTATGGTATCTCCCTGGTTCACGAGCCTTCCGAGCTGCCTGCCGCCATCGCCAAGGCCTTTGAGTACGGCGATAAGGTGCTGGTCGAGAAGTGCATCGAGGGAACCGAGATCACGGTGGGCGTGTATGGCGAGGACGAAGTGCGCGCCCTGCCGATCGTCGAGATTCGCAAGCCCGAGGACTGTGAGTTCTACAATCTGGACGTTAAGTACGTCGACCCCACGGATATCCATCGCATTCCGGCTCAGATTTCGCCCGAGAACTACGCTCGCGCCCAGGAACTTGCCTGTGCTGCCCACAAGGCCCTCGGTTGCCTGGGCATCTCGCGCAGCGACTTTATCGTGAGTGAGGACGGCCCCGTTATCCTCGAGACCAATACGATTCCGGGTATGACCGATACGTCGCTGTATCCGGATGAGATTCGCCATACGGACGATATGACGTTCCCGCAGGTCTGTGACAGCCTGATTCGCATGGGCCTTCGCCGAGCGGGCATTGCATGCTAATCAAGGACGCCGTATCTCCTGGAACGCCGCAGTTTGTCATCGATTCCTATGCCACGCTTGCCGAGCGTGCCAAGACGCAGTCGTTCGGGCTTATCGAGGAGGATGTCATCGTCCTCGACACCGAGACCACGGGTCTTTCGGTGCAAGACAATGAGCTGATTGAGATTTCCGCGGCCCGACTCTCGGGCCGCGAGGTCGTTGACCGCTTCGATACCTTTGTGCATCCCAAGCAGTTGATTCCCGCCGAGATTACCGAGCTCACGAGCATTACGAACGCCGATGTGGCTGACGCTCCGTCGGCCGTCGACGCCGTGGCTGCTCTCGCCGATTTTGTCGGCGGTTGCCCAGTCATCGCTCATAACGCCACCTTCGACCGCTCGTTTATCGAGTCGGTCAAGGGCGGAGTTAACGTCAGCGATATTTGGATCGATTCATTGGCGCTGTCTCGCATCGCACTGCCGCGCCTGGCGTCGCACAAGTTGTCCTTTATGGCCGACCTGTTCGGCTGTGACTCGGTGTCGCATCGTGCGAATGCCGATGTCGACGCTCTGTGTGGGGTGTGGCGCGTGCTGCTCGTGGCGCTCACCGACCTGCCTCAGGGTCTTATGACGCGCTTGGCCGATATGCATCCCGATGTGCCTTGGTCTTATCGTCCCATCTTCTCGTTTTTGGCGGGTCAGAACCCGGGCTCCATCTTCTCACTCAGCGCCGCACGCGCCGACGTTCTCAAGGCCGACCGTGCCGACGATCGCGTGGATGCCGACGAACTGCCGGTCCTCAAGATGCCGAGCCGCGAAGAAATCGAGGCGGATTATGCTCCGGGTGGCCTGGTCAATCGCATGTATCCCACCTACGAGCCGCGTGATGAGCAGATTGCGATGGCACTCGAGGTCCGCGATGCGCTCGTCACGGGTACGCACCGTGTAATCGAGGCGGGTACGGGCGTCGGTAAGTCGATGGCCTATCTGGTGCCTTTTGCCGAGGCTGCACGCCGTAACAACATTACCGTTGGCATTGCGACCAAATCGAATAATCTCGCCGACCAACTCATGTACCATGAGCTGCCAAAACTTGCCGAACAACTGGACGCCGGCCTGTCATTTTGCGCCCTCAAGGGCTATGACCACTATCCGTGCCTGCGCAAGCTCGAGCGCATGAGTCGCGGCCAGGTCGAGATCACCACCAAGCGCGATCCGGCTGACACGCTCACGGCAGTTGCGGTCATCATGGCGTACGTGTGCCAGTCGGCAGACGGCGACCTCGATTCGCTTGGCATTCGCTGGCGCAGCGTCAATCGTCCCGACTTTACGACGGCCTCGCGCGAGTGTGCCCGTCGCCTATGCCCGTTCTTCCCCGACAAATGTCTGATTCACGGCGCGCGTCGCCGTGCGGCGCATGCCGACGTGGTGGTCACCAACCACTCGCTGTTGTTCCGCAATGTCGCTGCCGAGGGTAGGATTTTGCCCCCGATTCGCCATTGGGTAGTCGACGAGGCCCATTCCATCGAGCGCGAGGCTCGCCGCCAGTGGGCGCGCGTGGTCTCGGCCGATGAGTCACGCGTTCTGTTTGAGCGCCTGGGCGGTTCGAGCTCCGGTGCGCTGAGCCAGGTTTCCCGTGATTTGGCGACTTCTGAGGGCTCCACGCTCTATCTTGGCCTAACCGCCAAGGCGACATCCACCGTCGCCCGTGCGAGCATGGCAATCGCCGACGTGTTCGATGGCGTTCGTGAGCTCGGCCGCCGTGCCCGTGGGGGTTATGACAATGCCAATCTATGGATTGGCCCCGAGCTGCGCGAATCGGACGACTGGCATGATTTTATGCAGTCGGCGCATGCCGCCATCGACGCACTGGAGCAAGCGGACAAGAGTGTCGATGCGCTGGTGCAAGCCGTCGCCGGCGATAAGCCCGAGATCGTTGTCGACCTGAGTGATATCTCGCATCGTCTGCACGAACTAACGGAGAACCTCAAACTCATCATCGATGGTACCGATGAGCACTACGTGTACTCGCTGCAGGTTAACCGCAGACTGCGTGCCGGCGGCGAGTCAATGACCGCAGAGCGCATCGACATTGGCGAGGCCTTGGCAACCGAGTGGCTGCCTGAGGTCCACACGGCTATCTTTGCCTCGGCGACCATGACGGTGTCTAAGAGCTTTGAGCACTTTAACCACGCTGTCGGACTCGACCGTATCGGTGCTTCGACGTCCTCGTCGCTGCATCTGGATTCGAGCTATGACTTCGACTCAAATATGGCCGTGGTCGTTGCCGGGGATATTCCCGACCCGCGCGATCGCGAGGGCTATCTGTCGGCACTCGAGCGCGTACTGGTTGACGCCCATCTTGCCATGGGTGGATCGGTGCTCACGCTGTTCACCAACAGACGTGACATGGAGGATATGTTCGCCCGTGTGGAGCCCAAACTGGCCCGTGCAGGCCTGGAGCTTAACTGCCAGCAGCGAAATTCGTCCCCGCGCCGTCTGCGGGACCGTTTTATCAACGAGCCGACCTCGTCGCTCTTTGCGCTCAAGGCCTTCTGGGAGGGGTTTGATGCCAGCGGCGAGACGCTGCGCTGCGTCATCATCCCCAAGTTGCCGTTCTCGAGCCCCACGGACCCGCTCTCGTGCGAGCGTAATCTGCGTGAAGATCGCGCCTGGGCACGCTATTCGCTGCCCGAGGCTGTGCTCGAGGTCAAACAAGCCGCCGGCCGCCTCATTCGCTCATCGACCGATTGTGGCGTGCTCATCTTGGCCGACCCACGCCTAGTGACGAAGGGCTATGGCAAGAAGTTTTTAACTTCGCTGCCCACGAGTTCCTATCAGCGCATTGAATCGGCGCAGATCGGTCACTATCTGCAGTTGTGGCGTGCACGCCACGAGCGGCGCCGCTAGAGCGGGCAGACTAAGGTCTTCGCCATATCGCATAGACGCTTTGACAGAGCGGGGTCATCCAGAATGTGGATGGCTCCGCCCGCTGCTATTACCTGGCTGAGCAGCCAACGCTCGGAGCCGTAACGCACGATCACTGTTGCCGCACCTGCCCCGTTTGGCTCGATCGACATAATACCTGCCCAGTCTAGACGCTCTGCCATGTCGAGCGGCATGAGGAGCTTTGCGCTCTGCTCCGCTTGGGAGAGGGAGTCGTGAAGGGATGCGGTCGAAGGCGCGTGGCGCTCGACGGAATCCTCGGTGAGGGAAAGACCTTCGATTTTGTCCATGCGGTAGGAACGTTGCCCATCAACCTCGATGTCCCAGGCAATCAGGTAGGTCTGATCGCCATGCGTCGCGATGCGCAAGGGGTCGATGAGGCGCTCGCGCGGCTGTGCATCGTCCATCGAACGATAAGTAATGCGGCAACGAACGCCGTCCTGAATAGCGCTGCTGAGCTGCTGCCAGTGCGATCCGCGGACAACAGTGTCGACGACGCGCTGATTGTAGCCGAGCTCTTCGGGAAGGAGAGCATGTCGAATCCGAGCCGCCGCCTGGGGCTCGATCCCCAGTGATTCAAGTTCATGATTGAGCACGGCGCCTTCGGCGGCACTCAGGCGCAGCGGCAGCACGCGTCCAGCATCGCCGGTAAGGGATATGTGTTCGCCGTTACGCTCGCAGATAATGCGGGCGCCCGACTCGCGATCAGCGAGGGTCGAGACGATATCGAGGATCTCGTCCAGCGAAGCTCCGGAAATGTCGAAGCGGCTGCAAATCTCATTTCTCGTCAGCCCCGCGCTTCCGGCTGCGTAGAGGGCTTCCATGATGTCGATGGCACGCGAGAGTCTCTGCTCGCTGGTGAGTTTACGAGCGGGCATGCTCATGCACCGTCCTTTCGATGAGGTGGTTCCACGCCAGTTTGAGTGCATCGGGGGCAACGGGCCTCATGCCGTCCATGGCATGGGCCATGCAGAATGAGGCGGCGGCGTCAAAGTCGCGCACGTCAACGGTCCAGGTCCATCCTTCTTCGCTGCGTGCAAGATCGCCTCGCCCGCGCGTGAGACCGCTGACCATATCGGCTTGCGACTCGCGCGCGAACGAGAACGTTGCCGCAACGGGCGGTCGGTCGGCAAAATCGAACTCAAAGAACAGGTAATCGTTGAGATTGAAGTCTGCGGGAATGGAGTATGCCTTTGAGGGGCGCCAAGCACGGACGATGCGGTCGCAGCGGAACGTTCTGATGTTGTCGGTGGCATTGTCCAGACCGCAGAAATACGCCGTGCCATCGTGTTCGAACATACCGTAGACGCAGACGGTGCGCTCTTTCTGCTCGCCGCGACCGTTCTGATACAAAAAGCGCAGTGCACAGCGCTCGGCAAAGGCGCTCCAAACTGCATCGACGGTGGGAGAACGGTGAATCGGCGCCTCGTCTGCGGCAGATATGCCGGTGAGATAAGCAATCTTGGACCGGATGTCGGCAAGCGGCGCGGCAAAGGCGGAGGAGCCGGCCGCAAGCGTCTGGTCGATGGCGTCTAGCAAGATGTCGGCATCGTCTGCGGTGATGAGCCCACCTGCCGCAAACGTGTGCTCGCGGTCGATCGTCCACGAGCTTTCCTCGGTCTCTTGCGCGCCGGCGAGGCGAACCTCTTTGATTACGATGCCGCGTTCGAGTAGTTTGTCGCGATCGCGGCGGAACTTGCGCTTATCCGAGTCGATGTTGCCCGAGCCATACCCCAAATCGGAATCCAAGACGATTTGTTCGGTCGTCAACGGCTCGGGAGAACTGTTGAGTACAAAGAAAAGATTGAGGATGCGCTGGGCCGTTTTATCGAAACTGGGTTCCGGCGTTCCCTTTTTGTTAATAGCGGTCGTGTCGCTTGCCGTCATAGAGTCCTCGCATGGGAAGGTGGTTTGCTGCCATGATTTTAGTCCGATATGGAGATTAGGCTATATCCTTGTCCGCTCTGGGCGTTAAGATGGCCCGAATTCGGTCGTTTGCGCTCGCTCGGGGTATACTTTCGACTATATACGGTTCTAATGTGCATGCATTGGGCCTATTTGTCGGATTATGGATGTGGAGCGCACATGGCGAACACCCAGAACTATATCAACCACCTGCTGCAGAACACCGGCATCACGCCGGCATGCAGCGAAGAAGAGCGCTTGGCTGCCGAGGATATCGCTCAGATTTTCCGCAACCATGGCTTTGATCCCGAGGTGCAGGAGTTTAATGCTCCCGCGCCGAGCAGGCTGGCATTTGCTATCACCGGCATCCTTGCGTTTGTCGGCGCCCTGCTTATGGGTATCGGTGGCGGCATCGGCTTGGTCGGTACCCTGCTGGCCATCATCGGTGCCGTGCTCTATGTGCTCGAGCGTACCGGGCATCCCGTGATTTCGGGGCTGGGAAAGACGGGCGTGAGCCAAAATGTCATCGCCTATCACAAGGCTTCTGGCCCGCTCGCGTCCCCGCGCAATCGCCCGGTGGTCGTTGTCGCACATTACGACTCCCCTCGCGCCGAGCTGCTTGCCCGCGAGCCCTATGCTTCGTACCGCGCGCTCATCGCTAAGTTGCTGCCCGTCGCCACGGTTGCCCCCGCTGCCGTCGCCGTCCTGCGTATCCTGCCGCTTCCCGGCGCGCTCAAGGTTCTGCTGTGGATCGTCGCGATTCTCGCCTCTCTCGTTGCGCTCGCCAACGCGGCAAACATCATCTCCAATCGCTACATCCTTCCCTATACGTCCGGCGCGGTGTGCAACAAATCTTCTGTCGCCGCTTTGCTTGGCGTTATGGACAATGTCGCCCCCTTCCAGGGCGAGAATGAGTTCCCCGACGATGTTCCGTTCGACACCTATTTTGGTGAGCAAAAACGTCGCGCCGAGGAGATGGCACGTGCGGCGGCGGAATATGCCGCGGCCCAGCAGCAAAACGACTATGGCAACACCATTGAGTACGAAGAGCCTACCTACGAGGAGGACGAGTTTGGCCAGCCGATCGCTTCCGATGATCAGCTCGAGTCCGAACAAGGCGAGGCTTTCGACGAGCAGATCGATGGCTTTGAGGGTGCATCTGCCGACGAGACGCTGATCGGCTCCATTGTGCCCGAGGCACAGGGCCAGGCTGTCCAAGTCGAAGAGCCTGCTGCCGAGGCTTCCGCTGTCGCGCCGGCGGAGGAGCCTGTTGTGGTCGAGCCCAGCGAGCCTGAGCCTAAGCTCTATCGCAATGCCGCCGGCAACATACGCTTTGGTTCGGATGCCATCCGTGCACTCGGCATGCTTCCCGAGTCCTGTACGCTCGATTACGAGGAGGGTGAGGAGCCGACATTCGAGCCCGAGCCTGCCCCCGTCGCGGATGCACCTGCACCCGCCGCTGTTGCGGACGACGGGTCCGCTGCGGCTTCTCCTGCCGTTGCGGAGTCCGAGGCTATGCCTGCAATCGATCCCGCGGCGGGACTGGACATTCTGGCACCCGCCGCGCCGGCGCAGAACGTCGCGGACGAGTCTGACGATGATTATGCCGAGCAACCGCGACGCGTGTCTTACGAGAGCGATACCGATTTCTCGGCCGAGATTCCCGCGGCGACGCCCCATGCCGATATCGCATCCGCCTTCTCTTCGATTGGCGCCAGTGCCTCCAGCTTCTTTAAGGGCGCGTTTGCAAAGGGCAAGAAATTCATCGACGACTTTGAGGAAAAGCGCGCCATCGCACGCGAGGCTGCCGAGCAGGAAGCTATCGCTCAGCAGCAGGCAGCCGAGGCGGAGCGTGAGCGTGCGGCGCAGGAGTTCGAACAGAACGAGGCCCAGCAGCCCGTGGCCGTCGACGCTGCCGAAGCTACGACGTCTTTTGAGTCCCAGCAACCGGCATCCGCTGATGTTGTTGAGGCGACGACGTCTTTCGAGCCCCAGCAGCCCGTCGAAAGTACCATGTCGTTCGACGCTGCGCAGTTCGATGCCACGATAACGTTTGAAAAGCAGGGCACCGCGATTGCCGAGCCCCTTGAGGCTTCCGATGACCAGGCCGCTGTGGCAAACGATGTCGAGACCGCCGATGCGGTTGAAGCCCCGGATGCTGCCGAAGACCAGGTCGTTGAGGTCGGCGCTGAGGAAGAGCAGCACGTGGCGGTCGAGCAGGACGATTCGGCCGAGGTCGAGCAGGAGGAGGCCGCTGTGGCTGTCTCTTATACACATCTGACGCTGCCGACGACTAGTCGAGTGTAGAT
>UQPY01000030.1 GCA_900542965.1 uncultured Collinsella sp. | reverse complement strand
GGGATCGGCCACGGCGAGCGGGTCGGGAGCGGCGGCACGGGGCGACGGCTGCTGGGGCATGGCGGCGGGGTGCTGTTGCTGCGGAGCGGCGAATTGCTGCTTGCCGGCGCGGGGAGCGCTGGCGGCGCGGCTTGCGGCCGAGTTGTTCTGGCCCAGGCCATTCTGGTAGGCGCGCTCTTCCTCGTACAGACGACCGAGCGTGGGGGCGTCGACGTTCTCGGCAAAGACCGAGAACTTACCGGCACGCAGCTGGGGGTCGATCATAAAGCGAACGAGGGGTTCGCCGACAAACACATAGCGGCGCTTTTCGGCCTGTGCCTTCACAAACTCGCGGACTTCGCGCGAAAGCTCGGGGTAGAACGGGGCGAGCATGGGGTCGTCGTCGGCGGCGATCAGGATGGTATAGAGTGCCGGCGCGGTGTTGACGCCGTTGATCACCAGAGTCTGATCCTCCATGTCGCGAGCGGCCTGCTTGGCAAGCTTCTTAAAGGAGAACGGGGCACGGGTGGCACCGAAGATGCCGGCCACGTGGTCCTCGAAGATGTTCAGGAAGTTCACGAAAGATCACTCTCCGTATAGGTTCTTTGGTATCCGAGCAAATATAGGCATATCCCAACGATTATAGAGGATAGGGTTCCCGCAACCGCCGCCTTGACGACGACCGCGGCCGCAAGGCTGGCAATTTCCATATGGTGTGCAAGACAGAGCGACGTTGCGGAGCCTATTCCGCAGCCGGCGATGGCAGCGATTGCAGTCAGGTTCGAGCCCTGCTCAGCACGCTTGGCATGGGCGTTGAGCAGCAGAGATGTCAATGCAGCTGTCGTCGCGACGAGCACAACGGCAGCCCAGAAGAGCATGTCTCCCAGCGCTGCGGCAACATTGCCGAGCCCCAGCACGCCTCCGGCAGAAAGCGCAACCGTAGCCAGGCGGCCAAAAAGCGCGCCCATCCCCGTGGCGGCCGCGGCGCTTGCCGGGCCGAGCCAAAAGGCCGCGATGCCGGCGGCGACCCCGGCGGCAAGGAGGACGTCGCCCGTTAGACAGCCAAGTGCCACCGCGCAGGTGAGCGCGGCGCTCGCGGCGGCTTCGGTGCGGCCCCAGGCGATCCACCAACCGGACATGGTGGCGGCAAAGAGCACCGCGACGGGCAGCATCGACAGGATGCCCTGCGCCTGCATGGTGGCGTTGGCCATAAGTACCAAAAAACCCACGGCCGAGATAGCCGAGCCAATCTGCGGGGCCAGGCCGGCGGCCGCCCCAATTGCGATGGCCGCGGCAATAAGTCCGGGAAGCGCCGCGACGCCAGCCGTCTGCATGAGCAAAAAGCTAAAGGCACCACACGTTAGCGCCGAGATGGCGCGCATGGTGTAATCGCGCGCGTGGCTCCAGCGCGTGCCCGCCCAGCCGAGTGCGGGGTCGACCTCGATGGTGTCGTCCTCATAGGGCAACGATTCGATATCGTCTGCCGCGTGCTCGTCATCCGAAAGCTCGCCCACCATCTGCTCCAGGCTGCGACGGCCCTCGCGCACGCTGCCCAAGCCGGCGAGCAGCTGGTCGCAAAACGCCTCGATGCTGTTGGGGCGGTCTTGCGGCATGGGGGAGAGGGCGCTCATGAGCGCAGCCTCGGCTCCCGGGGGAAAGTGCGGGATGAGCTCACTGGGGTAGGTGGCACCGCCGATGATGCGGCCGAGCGAGTCGCCGGGCGTGGCGGCCATAAAGGGAGCGCTGCCGCACAGGCCCTCGTAGATCACACAGGCGAGGGCAAAGACATCGGCGCGCTCGTCGACCGTGCCGGTCTCGATGTCGAGCTGCTCGGGTGGCATGTAGCCGATGGTGCCGCCGCGCGAGCCGCCAAAGCCGCCGGCAGACGACAGACGTGCCATGCCAAAATCGGTGAGCTTAACGTTGCCCGAGTGGTCGATGAGCACGTTGGCGGGCTTGATGTCCAGGTGGAGCACGCCATTGCTATGGGCGAAGGTGAGCGCCTGCCCCAGCGCGTCGGCAATGGCCGCGGCCTCGTCAAAGGTGAGCGAATGGCCGTCCACGCGATGCAAAAACTCGGCCAGCGACATGCCGTCGACATATTCCATGACTAGGTAGGCATAGGCGGTATCGTGCGTAAAGTCGATAACCTGCACGATATTGGGATGTTGAAGCATGGCGGCGGTGTGTGCCTCGCGCAGGACATCCATGATGTCGCTGGCGGGCATGCCGGCACCGTTGATAAGGGGGATGCGCTTAATGGCGACGCGGCGGCGCAAGTGCGTGTCGCGGCAGATCTCGATGGAGCCAAAACCGCCGGTCGCAAGCGTCTCGAGCGGCTGGTACCGCTTGAGCAGCTCGCGAGAGCTGGTGCCCTCCAAGGGAACGTCCGGCGAGAACCGGGCGGTATGTTGCGAGAAAAGCGGCATGGCCAACCCTCGTGCGTTTAAAGTTCATTTGCGAGCGGCGGGCGCGGGGCCGAGCCATTCGCGGTGGCATAGATGCTGCTAGTTTAGCACGCTCGGGCGCATGGTGAGGGTAGCGGGGCGAGGTGGCCTATCTGACTTGGCCTTAGCGCTTCTTCTTGTTCTTCTTCTGCCTACGCTGCTTGGGAGCGTCCTTTTTGGGCTGGTCGCCCTGTTTGGCCTTGGCAGCGGCCTTTTCGGCCTTCATCTTCTTGCGTTTGGTCTCGATGCGGAGTTTTTTGTTGATACGCGCCTTAAGGAAGGGACCAAACTGCTCGGCATCGCCGCGGACAAAGGTGTCCTTGGGAATCGTCACGCCCTGGTCGGCGAACATGGCCACAAAGATGCGCTCGCCGTCGAGTACGTGGTCGAGCTTCTCAAACGGGAAGAACTGCGACTTTCCACTCTTGCCCCAGACCATCAGGCCGTCCTCGTTGGCGGCGACGCGGCGATAGCGGCCACCCATGGACTCGTCGGCCTCGACGGCGTCGATAAAGTCGCGGGCGAGCGTGTGGTGAAGGTTCTTGCTCCACCAGGCCAAAAAGGCGCCGAACACGATCAGCACGACGCCGAACTTGATCCAGCTGCCGCCGGCCACCAGCATGCCGATGCCGATGAGCGCGGCAATCGCGGCGGCGACATACAGCGAGCCGCGACGCCTGGGCGAGGCGACCAGACGGGCGAAGTCGGTGACCAGGTCGTTTTCGTACTGGTACTCGTTGAGGTACAGGATGCCGTCGTCGGCTGCTGCCTGCGCCTCGAGCGCGACCTCGACCTGGTCGGCTGCTTCGGAGGGAACGAGGTTGCTCTCTACGTCTGCCATGCTCTTTGGACTCCTATCGCGGCGGGCTCGCCGTACGGGTTATTATGAATGCAGTATGCCGTGCGACCGCATGGCCGCCGCGGCAACAAGACTCAGTATACCCGGGGGAGCACCCATGGAATCGTTGTACCGAAAGTATCGCCCGCTCACCTTCGACTCCGTGGTGGGCCAGCAGCATATCGTCTCGACGCTCGAGCACGCCATCACCGAGGGGCGCCTGTCCCACGCGTACCTGTTTTGCGGTCCGCGCGGCACGGGCAAGACCACCATGGCGCGCATCCTTGCCAAGGCGCTGCTCTGCCGCAATGCCGAGGCGGCGCGCGCCGAGGGTGCGAGCGGCTGCATGCCCGACGGCACCTGTGAGGAATGCGAGCTCATCGCCGAGGGCAACCACCCAGACGTCTACGAGCTCGATGCCGCAAGCCGTACCGGCGTAGACAACGTGCGCGAGGAGATCATCAACTCCGTTAACTTTGCCCCGGTGCGTGGCAAGTACAAGATCTATATCATCGACGAGGTCCACATGCTCACGACGGCGGCGTTCAACGCGCTGCTCAAGACGCTCGAGGAGCCGCCGGCGCACGTGATCTTTGTGTTGTGCACCACCGACCCGCAAAAGATTCTGGAGACCATCCTCTCGCGCTGCCAGCGCTTCGATTTCCACCGCATCGGCAACGAGGATATCGAGCGCCGCCTGGCATACGTGTGCGAGCAGGAGGGCTTCGACTACGACGACGAGGCACTTGCCATCGTGGCGCGCCATGCCAAGGGCGGTATGCGCGACGCGCTCTCCACGCTGGAGCAGCTGAGCGTCTTCGGCAACGGCACCGTGCATGCGGACGATGCCTGCTCGCTTTTGGGCGAAGTTTCGGACCAGATTCTGGGCGAGTTTGCGCGCGCCATTGCTGATCGTGATGTCGCCGAGCTGTATGGGCTTATTCGCGCACAGGTCGAGGAAGGTAATGACCTGCTTGAGCTGACGCGCGACCTGGTGGCGCATGTGCGCGACGTGTATGTTGTCTGCGTTGCCGGTGCCCGTGCCGAGTTGTTTGAGGGAGGTGCCGAGCAGGCCGAGGCACTCGCTGCCGAGGCCGCTGCCTTTGGCGAGCATCCTGCCGACCGTCTGGCCCGCGTGCTGACGGTGCTCGACGATGCCGCCTTGGAGATGAGGGGTGCGAGCGATGTGCGCCTGGTGCTCGAGATCGCCTGCACGCGTCTGGCACGTCCCGAGGCCGATCTGACCATTGAGGCCCTGGCCGAGCGCGTGGCGCGTCTGGAGGCCATGGTTGCCAACGCCGCCGTTCCGGCGAGCGTGGCTGCTGCTCAGGCGAGTGCGCATGCGGCTGTCGCGGCTGCACCTGCGACGACACAGCAACCGACGCTGATCTCGGGTGCCCGAGCTGCTACTCCTGCGGCGACCGCCGCCCCCGCTGCTACGTCCGCGCATCAGGGTGGCATGCCTTGGGACCGCGGCGCTGCTGTTCCAGCTGCCCAGCCTGCGCCCAAGTCCGCGGCTCCGGCTCCCGCGCCCAAACCTGTAACGCCTGCACCTCAACCCGTTACGGCTCCGGCTCCCGCGCCTGCTGCATCGACCGTGCCGGTGTCCAAGCCCAACACTGCCGCTCAGGTTGCTGCCGCCGGCGCCGCCGAGACCCCCGCGGTCGAGGATGCCGGTGAGCTCCAGCGCAAATGGGCCGAGGTTGTCGAGCGCGTCAAGGCTCGTCAGGCCTCCTACGCAGGACTTTTGCTCAACGCCCGCGCCACAGCAGACGACGGCTCCAAGCTCACGGTTTCGTTCCCCGCGGGCTCGACCTTTGCCATCAAGATGCTCGGACGCGCCGACACGCAGTCGGTGGTCCTGCCGACGGTCTGCGCGGTCTTCGGTCGTCGCACCGTCGACTACGTCCTGGATGGAGGTGGCACGCCGGCTCCTCAACATGAGGAGCATTCTCCATCTGCACGGGCTGCGGCATCTGCGGACCCGCAACCCGTGTCCTCGGCGGCCCCTGCATCCTCGAACGTCAGCGCGATGCAGCCAAAAGCGGCACCGGTAGCGGCACCGACCCCGTCGGCGCCTGAACCCGCTGCGCCCAAACCGGCTGCTCCGGTCCCCGCGCCCAAGCCCGCCGCCGCGCCTGCGCCCAAGTCATCCGACCTGGCCAAGGCCCCCTGGCTGCGCTCCGACAACCCCGCTGGCGCTCCTGCCACGGGCAAGCTCCCGACCGAGCCCGCACCCCGAGCGCCCGAGCGCGCGTCCGCTCCCAAGGCTCAGCCCGCCGCGCCGTCTGCGCCGTGGGAATCCGAGCAGGTGCCCTATGACGACGCCATGGTCGGCGGTTTTGCTGCCGATGCCGGCGGGGACGATCTGCCCCCGTTCGACGTGCCGGGTGCAGCGTCCGCGCCCAAGCCCGCTGCAACTGCCCCCAAAGAGGATGACGCTCCTGCGGCTCCCTGGGAGTCCAACCCTGGCGCGGGCAGCCCCTTCGGCCATCAGGGCGCAGCCCCGAGCATCCCGCAGACCGAGGACGAGGCCAAAGCCCTCATCCGCAGCGTCTTCGGCCAGTCCACCATCTTCAAGCCGGTGGAGTAACCGTGCGGGCGGGTATACTGCTCAAGAAAAGATTTCTTTGAACGGAGCGAGCTTATGATGTGGGAATATGTCCGTCTTGAGGACGATACGCAAATCTCGTATTCCGAAGTCCGTGAGGACAACACGGTGAAGATCGTTGTGGAGCGCCCACGCGATTGGGGCTTTGACACAGCGGAATGTATCTTGCCGGCATTCAATTGGGTGTCGCACGAGGGCTTTAGCGAAGCGGACCTCAAAGAACTCGATGATTTTGTGCGTAATAACGCCCCGCTTATCTTGCGTTTTGCTTACGAAGGCGGACGAGTCTATGCCTAGTCTCTTCCGACTCGGGCCGTACATCATCTTTTTCTGGACAGGGGAGAACAGCGCTCGCTGGACTTAGGTCTTCTGATCCTTCGGGGAATCTTTGTCCGAGCGCATTTGTGTTTCGGACATGTGCAACGTGGCGCCGCGGATCTCGCATTCGAGCAGACAGGTACGTGACGGGTGGCCTTGGAAATTGAGGTCGATACGATACGTCGCATGGCTGTCCGTGAACTGCACTTGCTCGGCGTTGACGGTTGCTCCGATTGTCGAATAGGTGCCCAGCTCGGCATTGACAATCTCTGAGTCCTTTATCTTGACCTTGAACTCTTGGTAGAGGGACGGGCTGTTGTAGTAAACGGTTCGGGTTCCGTCGGCGCACTCGTCGGTCGCTTCCCATTTAACAACGGGCTGGTCCGAGCCGGCTACCAGCAGTTCTGCTCCAAAGGCTATAGCGTGGGTGATGATAACCAGTAATACCCAACCGGCAAAGAGATAGAGAAGAAAATATGCAACGGGGTGTTTTGAGCGGATGTTTTGGAGCGCGTCGGGGGCATTCATGGGGCACCTCCAAATTGCTGTCTTTGACAATCAAATTTTACCATGCCGTCATGAGCGCCACCTCGAGCAGCGGTTCGGCATTTAGCCATTTAGTGGTACGCATAAAATGTTGGATTCCGGCTCCACAAGATTTAGCTTTCAATATTATGCAGACGCGAATTATTCAACTTTGCATAATCTCTGGGTGCGGCTTGCACTCCAGGACATGTATATCGACTGAGGTAGCGTGACTGCCCCGCTTGCTGGCCGCGCGCCGTGGTACGATTTTTGAGTTTGAAAGTCCCGCCGCGTCCCGGCTGCCCTTGCAGCTCGGCGTGCGGCCGCACGTAAAGGAGCCATCATGGCCGGTATGAACATGCAGCAGATGATGAAGCAGGCTCGCAAGATGCAGGAGCAGCTTGCCGCCGCGCAGGAGAACCTCAAGTCCCAGACCGTCGACGCCTCTGCCGGCGGCGGTATGGTCAAGGTGACCGTTAACGGCGAGATGGAGCTCGTCAACCTTACCATCGACCCCGATGCCCTCGATCCCGAGGACGTCGATATGCTGCAGGACATGATCATGGCTGCCGTCAACGAGGCCGTCCGCGGCGTCAACGAGCTCGCCAACAAGCAGATGGGCGCCATCACCGGCGGCCTCAACATCCCGGGCATGCCGTTCTAAGACACGCATATATATGAGTGCGAATCACAGTCTGCAAAAACTGCTCGATGAGCTGGGCCGCCTGCCGGGCATTGGTCCCAAGTCAGCTCAGCGCATCGCCTATTACCTGTTGGAGGCTGACGCCGAGGAGGCGCGCCGCCTGGCCGAGGCCATCCTGGAGGTTAAGCAGGAGGTTCACTTTTGCAGCCGCTGCTTTAACTACGCCACGGCCGACGAGTGCTCCATCTGCCAGGATTCGATGCGCGACACCACTCGCATTTGCGTGGTGGGCGAGCCGCGCGACGTCCAGGCGATCGAGCGCACGGGCAGCTACCATGGCCTGTACCATGTGCTGGGCGGCGTGATCAGCCCCATGGACAAGATTGGCCCCGAGCAGCTGCACATTCGCGAGCTGCTGGCACGCTTGGGTCACGAGGACATCCACGAGGTCATCATCGCCACCAACCCCAATATTGAGGGCGAGACCACGGCGAGCTACCTGGCCCGCACTATCAAGCCGCTGGGCGTCGAGGTGTCGCGTCTGGCGAGTGGTCTGCCCGTGGGCGGCGACCTGGAGTATGCCGACGAGCTTACGCTCGGGCGCGCCATCGAGGCCCGTCGCACGATTTAGGTGGCGAGCCTGCTCCTGCCGTATGTTTTCCTCGCGACGCACGGGGTAGTCATAATTTCCCCGTGCGACTGTAAGTTTGTTGTGCAACAAAGATGCTTTGTATCCGCTTATCGCATGGATGCTTCCACTCGCATCCTTAATTTGCCCATTCGTTGCGCAACCTTTTGGGTTCGCTGATACACTCAAATATGGATTCGAATGAATGCGCCGCTCCCGAGCGGCGTGTTTTTGTTGGAGGAGAACGCATGCGGCCCGGTGGCACTCAGACAAAGCGCGGCGCCGCGGTGCGCATGCGACGCCGACTGGGCTTGGCGCCGCGGGCGTACGCACTGCTGTCTTGCTCGCTGGTGCTGGTCATAGCTGGCGTTTCTGCCTATGGCATGACCGTGCCGTCCATGATGCAGGCACATGCCGCACGCGAACCGCGCGTGGGGCATGAGGTCAAAAGTGATCTGGGCACCACGACTGGATATGCTTGGGCAAGTGTGGTCGCGCATATTGTGTTTGGCGCCGACGACGCGGACGGCGCCGAGGCCCCGGACAACGAAGTCACGCTTGCCAATGGCAAAACCATCGTGCTCACCAACACCAAGATCATCGATCGGTTGTCCAACAATAGCGTGACGGCAACGGTGAATAAGGTCGAGCGGCAGAAGGAGCAGGACGCCCAGCAGTCCGGAAAGCCCAGTAGCTCGGATACTTCTGGCTCCGGCTCGGATTCGTCGAGTTCGGGCGGCGGCTCTGGGTCGGGTTCCTCTGCCGGAGGGTCTGGAAACGGCGGCTCGACGGGCGGCAACGCTGACAACGATGCAAACTCCGGCGGCCTTTCCGCTGCTGAGGAAGAGAGCATTCACAGTTGGCTTGTGACCAAGTACAACATGCTCGACGGCTATGTTTCTCGTGCCAATGACGTGGTCTCGACCTATAACTCTACGGGAGATCCCAGGCCGTGCGACAGCCTGGTCGGGGAGATGTTTGTCATTCGAGCCGAGTTCGGTCGTCAGACATTCTCGCCCCGGTCAAAGTGGTATCAGCAGTATGCCAATCTGTGGGGCTGTTACACCAACCTATGTCAATGGGTCGGCCATTACGGCGATGATGACGTCGCGCTCGGTAACTTCAACAATAACGTGGCGGCGCTTGCCCTATGATGACCGATCTTGCATCCACCACACCACAATCGCTCGGTCGCGATCCCATGGTCGGCTTGCGCCTGGCGCGTGTCGACGGGTTTGAGCCGGCCATTGCGCTCGGTCAGGACGAACTGCCTGCCTATCTGCGTCGTTTTACGATGCTGTTTGCCGACGATGCCACCATGCGCCGTGGCGGTATCGGCCGTGTGACGCGTGCCGTCAACGCGCAGGGCGAGGCCGTGGCGCTCAAGCAGCTCATCTTGCCAATGCGCGACGAATTTGATGACGATGTCGCCCACGAGGCGCTGGTCACCAAGTTCAAGGCAGCGTTTCGTGAGGAATATGAATGCCATCGTGCTCTTTCGGGCCTTAAGGGCTTTCCCCGCCTATACGGGTGGGGCGAGGTCGACGGCGTGCCCGCGATTGTCATGGAGTGGGTCGAGGGCGAGACGCTCGCTCGCCTGCGCTCGCGCCTTGCCGTGGACGATGCCGGGCGTCTGTCGCCACTCGTGGCGGCGCGCCTGGGTCGCGACCTGTTCGATCTGCTCTGCCGCATGAGCTTGGTGGGCGAGGGTTTTGTCCACCGCGATATCTCGCCCGCTAATATTATGGTGCGCACGGCGCGCCTGCCGCTCGACCGACAGCTTGCCGAAGGCACCTTCGACCTGTGCTTGATCGATTTTGGCTCGTCTCTGGCGCTCGAGCCCGCCTCTGCGGTGGCCGGCACCGGCGGCAAGGCGTCGTTTACCGAACGCTATGCCACGTTGCGCCGTGCGACGGTGGCCTACGCCCCGCCCGAGATGCTCACCGACGATATCCCCGACCTGCGCATGCTTCGCATGTCGCCGGCGATCGATGTCTATGCAGCGGCGAGTACGGTCTACGAGCTCATCGCCGGTGTCGCGCCGTACGAAGTAGCGCCGGGTGCGTCGGGCTCGCGCAAAAAGACGCGCGATATCGCCAGCCCTTATCGCCTCAAGATGGATACGCTGCCCGATTATCCCGTCGGCGCCCACGCGCCCGGCTGCGACTTGACGCAGCTGCTGCGACGCGAGCCCGATGTGGCACTTGCCGCGGCCGAACAGGCTCAGCAGCTGGGGCTCGATCCAAATTCCGAGGATCTGCGCGATGCGCTGGCGTTTGTCGACGCTCAGCTGTTCGATGTGGTGATGGCCTGCCTGTCCTGCCATCAGGAAGATCGTCCCGAGCCGGCTGCGGTGGAGGCGGCGCTCTCGGCATTTTGCGACCACTATGCGCAAAATGTCGCCCGCTCGCTTCGCGCCGAGCCGCTCATGCCGTGCCCGATGGAGGTGTCGGGGCATGCAGCCCGGCGTGCGGCGATGGTTGGTGCGACGGTGGCATGCGGCGTGCTTTGGGCTGTGGTCGTGGTATCAGCGGCGCTGTTGGCGTCGGGCGCCCATGTGACGATTGCCGCGGGACCGCTTATGTGGTCTGGGAGGCTGCCGGCCATTATCGCCGCGCTGGCGTTGGCGCTGCCGGGCGTGGCGGGCATTGCCGCCGGAGCCTTGGCGCGCAATCGCCGCGCGGGGTTCCTGCAGGGCGTGTTGGCCCTTTCCGCCTGCGAGGTTCCGGCTCTGGTCGCACTCGCATGTGCCGTGTTTTCCCAGCATGCCGTGGCGGGTGGCCTGGTGTCCGCCATAATTGCAACCTATGCGCTCACGTGGTTTTTGCTGGCGATGGGGTTTGCCTTTGAGCTTCCCGTCGTGTCAGCACGACGTGCGAAAATTCCCATGGCGACGCCGCTTGCCGGCGGAGCCGCGGCTGCCCGCGCCTTTGGCGGGCCGGCCGAAGCATCCGACACTATCTCTGCGACCAAGGAGGGCTAAGCCATGGCTTCTCAAGCTGAGCTCACCCCGTGCGGGGCAATGTTTGACATCTTTAAGCGCGCAGCGCACCTGAGCCATATCGAACTGTGCGGCCTGGTACTCTCGAGCCGCCCGCTCGCCGACGGCCGTAGTCCGCAGAGCCGTGCCGCCGATCGCTCCTGGGTTTCGCGCTTTATCGTGCGCGCGCCGGTCGGCACGCTGCAGGAACGTTATTTTGCCGATTACGGAACCTCGGCCGCGCGCATTATGTCGCAGCTGGCCCTGCGCCGTCGCAATCCCATGGACGCCGCGGCCGTGACCAATATGGTGTGCGGCCCCGCTGGCGAGTCCATGGTGCGCGCACTCGAGGAATGCCACCAGGACACGAATCTCTATCGCAATGCGCTCGAGCGCCTGTCGCAGGCGGCTGAGCTCATGCCCGCCGAGCGCGCCGAGGCCATCCTGGTACTGTTTGTCGCCGTCGGCTGCTCGGCAGATGTTCGATCCTCGGTGACCTATGCCATCGACTATGCGCACGCGACTTGCGGCGGTGCCACATCGACCCCGCGCTCGCTGAGCACATCTTCGGTCGCGGGCGAGCACGAGGTCGCGCCCGCGCATCCGCTGGGACTGCTGCGCGTGCAAAACGGCTACGTGGTGAGCGCCCCGCGCTGGATTCAGCCGAGCGAGGAAGGCGTCGAGATCGGCGCGCTGGCGACGGGGGAAGGCGACATCACCGACGTCGGCGACGACGTCTCGGCCCGCCATGCCCATATCTGGTGCGACGATTCTGGCACATGGTTTGTCGAGGACCTGTCGTCTACGAACGGCACCGTGGTGGTAAACGGGGCCACGAGTGTGTGTATTCAAGTAGAGCCTGGCCGCTCCGCCCAGCTCAACCCCGGCGACGAGCTCAAACTCGGCGAATCCACCGCCTACGCCATCCTCCTCGGCGCCCTCTAGCCAGTCCTGCCAAATGATCCCTTGGGGACGGAGGAAAACGGATCGCCGAAGAGGTGTTCGACCCCGGCGATCCGTTTTCCTCCGTCCCCAAGGGATCATTTTTGCTCCCGGCAGTCACCTAAGGTAAACCTTTACCGCCCACCTATATTTGCCGAAATATGGCCTGACGGCGGGGTACAATAAACCCGCATGCGGATTTCCGTTGCGGGCGCTTCCCATCGCCGGGGCGTGCCCGGGAGCATCCGACATGCGGCCTTTGCGGCGCTCGGTCATGTGCAAGACGGGTAGCTGGGCCTGTGGAGCGCGTGCAGCCCTCCTCGCCTTGGCATGCCTTCTCTCCACGCCATGTACCTGCTGCTGAGTCCGCCTGCCAGATGATTGGAAGCAACAACGAAAATCCCATCACGCCAATATCCCGGCGATCGCCGGGGCCTGTATACCTATATGAGAGGAGAGGGGTATATGGCGCGTAAGTTTAAGTCTATGGACGGCAACGAGGCGGCCGCATATGTTTCGTATGCGTACACCGAGGTAGCGGGAATTTATCCCATTACGCCGTCCAGCCCGATGGCCGACCATGTCGACCAGTGGGCGGCCCAGGGTCGCAAGAACATCTTCGGCACCCCGGTCAAGGTCGTCGAGATGGAGTCTGAGGCAGGTGCAGCCGGTACCGTTCACGGTTCGCTGGGTGCCGGTGCTCTGACCACCACCTACACGGCTTCTCAGGGTCTGCTCCTGATGATCCCGAACATGTACAAGATCGCAGGCGAGCAGCTCCCGGGCGTTTTCCACGTCTCCGCGCGTTGCGTCGCTTCGCACGCCCTGAACATCTTTGGCGATCACTCCGACGTCATGGCCTGTCGCCAGACCGGTTTCGCCATGCTCGCCGAGGGCAACGTCCAGGAGGTCATGGACCTCTCGCCGGTGGCTCACCTTGCCGCCATCGAGGGTAAGACCCCGTTCCTTAACTTCTTCGACGGTTTCCGCACCAGCCACGAGATCCAGAAGGTCGCCATGTGGGACTACAAGGATCTGGCCGAGATGTGCGACATGGACGCCGTCCAGGCTTTCCGCGATCACGCGCTCAACCCTGAGCACCCGCATACCCGCGGTAGCCACGAGAACGGCGACATCTTCTTCCAGAACCGCGAGGCCTGCAACAAGGTCTACGACGAGCTTCCCGCCGTCGTCGAGGGTTACATGAAGAAGATCAACGAGAAGCTCGGCACCGATTACGGCCTATTCAACTACTACGGCGCTCCCGATGCCGATCGCGTCGTCGTGTGCATGGGCTCCTTCTGCGACGTGCTCGAGGAAGTCATCGACTACCTCAACGCTCACGGCGAGAAGGTCGGCCTGGTCAAGGTCCGCCTGTTCCGTCCGTTCTCCATCAAGCACTTTGTCGACGTTCTCCCCGAGACCGTCAAGAAGATTGCCGTTATGGACCGCACCAAGGAGCCGGGTTCCATCGGCGAGCCGCTCTACCAGGACGTCGTCTCCGCTCTCTACGAGGCCGGCAAGACGGGCATCAAGGTTGTCGGCGGCCGTTACGGCCTGGGCAGCAAGGACACGCCTCCCGCGTCCGCGTTCGCTGTCTTCGAGGAGCTCAAGAAGGACGAGCCCAAGCGCGAGTTCACCATCGGCATCGTCGATGACGTGACCAACCTGAGCCTGCCCGAGGCCGAGGATGCGCCCAACACCGCAGCCCCCGGTACCATCGAGTGCAAGTTCTGGGGTCTGGGTGGCGACGGTACCGTCGGCGCCAACAAGAACTCGATCAAGATTATCGGCGACCACACCGACAAGTACGTCCAGGCCTACTTCCAGTACGACTCCAAGAAGACCGGCGGAGTCACCGTCTCGCACCTGCGCTTTGGTGATTCCCCGATCCGCTCGCCGTACTACGTGACCAAGGCCGACTTTGTCGCCTGCCACAACCCCAGCTACATCGTCAAGGGCTTCAAGATGGTCCGCGACGTCAAGCCGGGCGGCACCTTCCTGGTCAACTGCCAGTGGAGCGACGAGGAGTTCGCCGAGCACATGCCCGCCGTGGCCAAGCGCTATATCGCGAACAACAACGTCAACGTCTACCTGATCGACGCTATCGACCTGGCCGCCAAGGTCGGCATGGGCAAGCGCACCAACACGGTGCTTCAGTCCGCCTTCTTCGCGCTGGCCAAGGTTCTGCCCGCCGAGGACGCCCTGCAGTACATGAAGGACGCGGCCACCAAGTCCTACATGAAGAAGGGCCAGGCCATCGTCGACGCCAACCACAAGGCCATCGATGCCGGCGCTACCGCCTTCCGTAAGTTCGAGGTTCCGGCCGACTGGGCTACCGCCGAGGACGCCGCTCCCGTCGAGCTCTCCGAGGAGACCAAGTCCGCCATCGCCCAGCAGGTCAAGAACCTGCTCGAGCCCATCGATCGCATGGATGGCGACAGCCTGCCCGTTTCCGCCTTCGTCGATTGTGCCGACGGCCAGTTTGAGCTGGGCGCCTCCGCATACGAGAAGCGCGGCGTCGCTGTGGTCGTTCCTCACTGGGACGAGACCAAGTGCATCCAGTGCAACCAGTGCGCCTATGTGTGCCCGCATGCCACCATCCGTCCGTTCGCGATGACCGAGGACGAGGCTGCCGCCGCGCCCGAGGCTACCCGCACGCTCGACGCCATGGGCCCCAAGGCCAAGGGCATGAAGTTCACCATGGCCGTGTCCCCGCTCGACTGCATGGGCTGCACCAACTGCGTTAAGGTCTGCCCCAAGGGTGCTCTCGAGATGGTTCCCACCGAGCAGGAGATGGACCAGCAGCCCGTTTGGGACTACATGGTCGAGAACGTCTCCGAGAAGAAGGAGCTCATCGCGGCCAACGTCAAGGGCAGCCAGTTTAAGCAGCCCTACCTGGAGTTCTCCGGCTCCTGCGCCGGCTGCGCCGAGACCGCCTATGCACGTCTGGTGACCCAGGTCGCCGGCGACCGCATGTTCATCTCCAACGCCACCGGCTGCTCCTCCATTTGGGGCAACCCCGCTGCCACCGCTCCTTACTGCAAGGACAAGGACGGTCACGGCCCGGCGTGGAACAACTCCCTGTTCGAGGACAATGCCGAGCACGGTCTGGGCATGGCCGTCGGTTACGAGGCCGTCCAGAAGAAGCTGATCGCCGCTACCCAGGACATCATCGCTGCCGATGGTCCGTCCGATGAGCTCAAGGCTGCCGGTCAGGCTTGGATCGACTCCGTCAACGACGCCGAGGCCTCCAAGACCGCTGCTGCTGCCTACGTTGCCGAGCTCGAGAAGTGCGGCTGTGACGCTTCCAAGGCGATCCTCGCCGACAAGGCTTACCTCACCAAGAAGTCCTTCTGGATCTTCGGCGGCGACGGCTGGGCCTACGACATCGGCTTCGGTGGCCTGGACCACGTCCTGGCTTCCGGCCACAACGTCAACGTCTTCGTCTTCGACACCGAGGTTTACTCCAACACCGGCGGTCAGGCCTCTAAGGCCTCGAACCTGGGCCAGGTCGCTCAGTTCGCCGCTGCCGGTAAGGTGACCAAGAAGAAGTCCCTTGCCGAGATTGCCATGAGCTACGGCTACGTCTACGTGGCACAGGTCGCCATGGGTGCCAACCCGGCTCAGACCCTCAAGGCCATCCACGAGGCCGAGGCCTACGACGGCCCGTCCCTCATCATCGGCTACAGCCCCTGCGAGATGCACTCCATCAAGAAGGGCGGCATGCAGAACTGCCAGGCCGAGATGAAGAAGGCTGTCGAGTGCGGTTACTGGAACCTCTTCCGCTTCAACCCCGAGGCTGCTGCCGGCAAGAAGTTCTCGCTCGATTCCAAGGAGCCCGCGGGCGGCTATCAGGAGTTCCTGATGAACGAGGCCCGTTACGCTTCGCTGACGCGTTCCTTCCCCGAGCGCGCCGAGGAGCTCTTCAAGGAGAACGAGCAGGCCGCTATGGACCGCTACGCTCACCTGCTGAAGCTCAAGACGGTGTACAACGAGGCCTAGGTCTCTCACCGCAGGATCTGAGGGCTGACCTTCGCGGACGTCCTCGGACATGAAAGAACCCCCGCTGCGCACTACGTGCGGCGGGGGTTCTTTCGTCCTGCGGAGTGTCCGCGAAGGTCAGCCCTCAGATCCTGCTACGACTACGTCCTTGGATTGTGTGGCTGAATGAAGGACGTGGTTGGTGGGGCCTTTTGTCCCGGTCGCTGTTTCGCGGCTTTGCCGCGAAAGGCGCGTTGCTTTGGGGATGGATGGGGGGCGGGGTTGTTGCGGCTTCTTATCCCTTTGCTTTTTCGCGGCTTTGCCGCGAAACGCGCAGCACCTTGGGAAATGCATTGATGCGTGGACGGGGCTGGATTGCAGATTCAAATGGCTAGAGAGATATGGGCGCGAACGAGAAATCGTTATTGGGGTCATCCTTTTCCATAAACTCATCGAGACAAAACGTCATGTAGATTGGAACGTACAGAACCTTGCCCTCTTTGCTGAGATTCTCGTGGCTTAGTACAACGGCCTCGGGAATTTTGTACTCGCCCACACTCATCAGACGATCGAGGGCCGCGTGCGCTCGAACTTTCTTGCCCGATTTGACCTCGATTGGGACAACGTGCCCGTGGGCGCCTTCGATCACAAAGTCAACTTCACCGACCTCACGCGTTTGGTAGTACCATGCATCCGCCCCGAGGGCAACAAGTTCCTGCGCGACCACGTTCTCATAGAGACCACCAAGGTTGGGAGTTTTCATATCAAGATAGACAGCGCGTGCGGTGCTGCCGGGGTACCGCGATGCGAGCATGCCCGTATCAGACTCATATAGTTTGAAGGCCGTCGTTTTCTCCGTCCTCTTGAGAGGACTCCGTGGCTCCGTCACCCTGGCGACCATCAATCCAACACCTGCGTTAACAAGCCACAGGAAATCCTGCTCATATTTTTTAAGGCGAGCTCCCTCACCCAGAGACGAAACAACAAAGCGATGAGACTCCGCCTCAAGCTGAACGGGAATTTGCTCAAAAATCGACCGAACGTTAAACGCTCGAGTCGATGCATATTTTGAGATATCGCTTTTGTACTGATCGACCAGCTGAGTTTGAAGCTCACGTGTGCTCACGAGCGAATAACCCGAATCAATATAATTCTGAACGACCTCCGGCATGCCGCCGCAAACGATATAAGCTCTATAGTTCTTGAGCATCGCCTCATGAATATAGTTTTCGACAGGATGTTTCTCGACAAGGCAGCTGCGAATGCCTGCAAGCACATTCTCGCTAACGCTGTTTGCCCAACAAAACTCTTCAAAATCCATCGGGCGCATAACAATGTGCTCTACATACCCCACCGGAAAAGAAGAGACCCCCTTAAACTCAGTCCCAAGCATAGACCCCGAGAAGACATAGCTAAAGCGCCCATCCTCGACCAACGCCTTCATGAGTGTAACGATCTGCGGATACTCCTGAATCTCATCGACAAAGACAAGCGTATCGCCCTCAACAAGCGGCGCATCCGCAAGAAGGGCTACACGGTTGATAAAGTCAACGGAGTTCTTTGCGCCAACAAGTGCATTCCTTGCTTCGACATCGAGTAGTAAATTGACCTCAAAATACGAAGCGTAGTTGCTTTGTCCAAACGCGCGAATCGCATAGCTCTTGCCAATCTGACGCGCACCAGTAACGAGTAATGCCTTATTGGAGTTATTCTTCCAGCTCAAAAGCCTATCAGTGACCTTACGGCGTAGCATTAAACCCCCAAATGACAAAAATTGACAGATAGAATCGCCTAAAATCATACAAAAATTTGCAGATAATATTGTCGTAAAAATACAAAAATTGGGAGATAGCAAAGGTTCGAATAGGCCTCAAAGCCACTGAAACAGTGCTCTACTTTGCGAAGGGGCTGGGGACGCTGTTGGGTGCGTCTCCAGCCCTCTGATTCTTACTTTGGATCCCGATGGTGGGGTGTTGTCGGTGCTGCTTGCTTGGTTACCTTGTCTCGCCGCTCTCTGTGCGTAGGAGGTAGCCGTGGACGAAGTCGCTAATAGCCGGCCAGGGAATCTGGCGGTCAACCCAAAATTGGAGCTGGACCAGATAGCGCTCGGTGGCGCGGGTGAGGGCTGCAAACTGTTCGTGAGTCTCTACCTGGGCGTAGAGGTCGCGGCTGTGGGCGAGGATTGCCGTGGTGTCATCCATTTTGCCGGTGACGTCGAAGGCGCCCGAGAACCAGTCGCACAGGCGTGCGGCGCTGTTGTTGATCGTTGCGAGGTCGGCGGTGCCATCGTTGGCGTTTTCGTTGGCCTGGGCTCGCAGGAGGGAGAGGGCGTCGGTGGCGTTCATGCAGTAGCCGACGGTGAAGTTCCAGACGGCGAATTCGCGGCCGGTGTCGAGCTTGCGGCGGCGCATCAGGTCGATGTCGCGGGGCTCCTCGAGCATCATTTGGTCGGCGAGGGCCTCAAGTGCAGCGGTGTACTCGGCAAGGTCGAGTGTGAGCAGGGTGTTGATATCCATCATCTTTAGGCCTCCGCCTCGATCTCGACGATTTCGTTTTTAATGTACATGCCCTGGTTGTCCCAGACATTGCGGCAGGCGGCGGCAAAACGCTCGCGGTCGGCTTCGCAGATGCGGGCGAACATGTTGCAGGTGCCAAAGGGCTCGCACACGTCAAAGAAGATGCAGATTGATGACCATCCGCCATACCAGCTCACGGCGCCCGCTGGCTCGTGAAAGACGGGGTTCTCGATGTGCTCGTAATTGGCGATGGGGCCCGAGACAGGATACGTCACCTCGGCATCGCAGATTTTGGCCGAAAAGATACGTGACTCGACCGGACAGGACGATTCGAATAGCTTGCATGCCTCGGGAGCCTTGTCCCAGAGCATGTCGGCGAGAAACGTCTCGCCATTCAGCGTGATCTTGAGCATTTTTGTCATAGTAAGGACCTCCTCAATCCGTCGCTCAAGGGGTTCGCTGGCGGATAAGGAGAAGACAGCAGCGGGGTCGCCGAACCCAAACTTCACGACAGATCTCTGTCGCCCCAGCCCGCGCTGTTCTTCGCTAAAGTACCATGCAGCAATTGCGCGCGCAATATCAGTTTTTGATTTTCTGGAAGCGGCAACCGACGAGACGGCTCGCCGGCTGCCGGCCGACGCGCGGTATGGGCGCTCGTCTATTCCCTAAGTTGGATGAAAAACGCCATGTTATTGCAGGGCTGCATACTCGTCCAATAAGTGCATAGAATCTCGTATAGTGCGAGTAAGATTTTGCGCTGTCTGTTTTATGTTTAGCAAAGATATAGTTTGCATAATCTGGTCTAATCCCTGCTCTATTAAAATAAAGTTGCACGTAAATGACGTAGATATGCTTGAGCTGGGTTTCTTTACGCTGAGCGGGTAAAAGCGACCGTTCACCGTTCAACTATTTTCAAAATGAATAAAATGAGCGATAAAGAGAATATAAACCTTAATAAACTCGCGTATCGCACGGGCGCGGGTTATTAATGGGTTGTAGGCCTTTTACAGAAAGGATTCCAGCAATGTCTAAGCCTCTTGGCAAGCCCGATCGTATCGTCGTCGCCCTTGGCGGCAACGCCCTCGGCAACAATCCCGTTGAGCAGATCGAGGCCGTGAGCAACACCGCTCACGCTCTCCTCGGCCTGATCGAGCAGGGCAACGAGATCATCATCACCCACGGCAACGGCCCGCAGGTTGGCATGATCCAGAACGCCTTCGCTGCTGCCCACGACGCCATCGGCACCCCCGAGATGCCGCTGCCCGAGTGCGGCGCCATGTCCCAGGGCTACATCGGCTATCACCTGCAGCAGGGCATTGGCCGCGAGATGCACAAGCGCTATAAGCGTTGGCACGCCGCAACCGTCGTGACCCAGATCGAGTGCGACCCGGACGACCCCGCGTTCAAGAACCCGACCAAGCCGATCGGCCCCTTCTACACCGAGGAGCAGGCCAAGGAGTTCATGGCCGAGGATCCTTCCAAGGTCTTCGTCGAGGATTCCGGCCGCGGCTGGCGTCGCGTCGTCGCTTCCCCCGATCCCAAGAAGATCGTCGAGGCTGACTCCATCCTCAACCTGCTCGACAACGAGTTCATCGTCATCGCTTGCGGCGGCGGCGGCATCCCCGTCGTCCGCGACTACGAGAACAAGGGCTGCTATAAGGGCGTTCCCGCCGTCATCGACAAGGACCTGGGCGGCGAGCTGCTGGCCGAGGACTGCGACGCCGACGTTCTGTTCCTGCTGACCGCCGTTGAGCATGTCGCCATCAACTTTGGCAAGCCCAACCAGGAGGAGCTCGAGGACATCACCGCCGACGAGGCCGAGCGCCTGGCCGACGAGGGCCAGTTCGGCAAGGGTTCCATGGAGCCCAAGGTCCGCGCCGCCATCAAGTTCGCCCGTTCCCGCAAGGGCCGCACCTGCATCATCGGCGCCCTAGACAAGGCCGCCGAGACCATGGCCGGCCTCTCCGGTACCCGCATCCACGAGTAGCCTCTACTCCATTGCCTCTCTTGTGGGCGCCAGGCAAGGCGCCCACAAACTAGCCTCTCTTCATGAGCCCCGCAGTCCGCTCCGACTGCGGGGCTTTTGCTATTCACCTAGTCCCCGATGGGTGGGTAGTCATTGGGGACGTTCTTAAACGACTAGTCAAACAAGAACGTCCTCAATGACTACTAATTTAAATCTGTCCCCAATGACTGCGGAAAGCGCATCTCACACCGACGCATTGCTTTCGGGCCCTCTCTCCGTGCTCCCTATAAGTTCAGCTGGACTCCCCGCAACCTGTTCCGCGTTGGCGGAACGAGCGCGACGTGGAGTGTCATTCTTTACCGCGTTAGACTAGACGCAGGGAAAGGAGGAGGACATGGATGCTCGCGTTAAGCAGCTTGTAAATATGATCGAGGACGATCAGCCTGTCGCTGTCGCGGTGCTTGCCAAGCGTCTCGAGGTAAGCGAGCGCGCCGTGAGAAACTATATCCATCGCGCAAACGACAAGCTTGCGGGGGTTGCACGCATCGTTGGCAGCAAAGGGCAATATCGTATCGATGTTGCACATGCAGATGAGCTTGCTCGCTTGCTAGACGGTGCGGCTCTGGCCCATCCGGGCATTCCTGATACGCGCGACGGCCGTGTGTCCTTCCTTCTTAACGACCTTCTCATGCGGTCCCAGTGGGTGACGATTGAGGAGTATGCGGATTTACTCTACGTTTCGGCGCGAACTCTGTCCAATGACATGCGTCTGGTAGAGCAGAAACTCGCCCAATTTGACTTGATGCTCGAAAAGCGCCCTCGCTACGGAATCCGCGTTGCGGGTGGGGAGTCGCAACGGCGTCTGTGTCTGGCCTCACTGGTGAGGCCCGTGTTGCCCGACACCGACGATGCAGAGCTCGCCGAGCGCCTGCGGGCCATCGCCGCATGTGTGGACGATGCCCTGACTGCCTCGCCCGTCACGGTGAGCTCGCTGGCATCCCGCAATCTCATCATGCATCTTTACATCGCTCTTGGCCGCATCGAGCAGGGCTGCTATGTCCCGGCTGCAGAATCGGACGTTTTAAAGCTGGAGGGAACGCGCGAATACGCTGCGGCTTTCCAGATTGCCGCAAACATCAAGGATGCCCTGGGCGTGAGCATGCCCCGAGAAGAGGTTGCCTTTATCACAATCCATTTGCTCGGCAGGGGCACGGGCGTGCCCGAGAAGGGCTCGGCCGTTATCTCGGACGAGATGTGGGAGATCGCTTCCGAGATGGTATGTGCGGTCAACGATGAGTTTAGGTTTGACTTTAGCAGCGATCTTGAACTTCGCATGAACCTTGCTCGGCATATTGGCCCTCTGGGTTATCGCCTTGAATATCACATGCATATGGATAACCCCATGCTGCCCGATATCAAGACGAGGTTTCCGTTGGCCTATTCGATGGCGGCCGGCACCTCGCAGGTACTCGAGCGTCATTTTGGCAGCCAGCCCTCTGATGAGGAGCTCGGCTACATCGCCATGGCATTTGCCCTGGCCCTCGAGCAGCAAGCCGACCAGCCGCGTCGCAAACGCATCCTGATCGTGTGCGCCTCGGGAGCGGGAAGCGCCCGTATGCTCGAGCACCAGTACCGCAAGCAGTTTGGTATGTATATCGAGTCGATTGAGACATGCGACGTCGCCCGCGTGGGAACGCTCGACTTTTCGCACATCGACTACGTGTTCACAACGGTGCCGCTCAACGTCAAGTTGCCTGTGCCCGTCCGCGAGGCCGATTTCTTCTTGGAGACGAGCGATGTCAACGCTATCCGCAAGGTGCTGAGTGATGATGCTACGCAATCGGACTCCCTGAGCGCTTTCTTTAGCCGTGCCCTGTTCTTCAACCGCGTTGAGGCGTCGTCGAAGCAGGCCGTTCTCCGATATCTCTCCGAGCGCGCCGTCGAGAGCGGCCGTGTCGATGCCCAGTTTGCCCAAGAGGTTGCCGAGCGCGAGAGCGCGAGTGCCACCTCGTTTGGCAATGGGGTGGCCATGCCCCATGGGATGCATTCTTTGAGCGCCGAGGCCTTTGTTACCGTGGGCCTGCTCGAACATCCCATTCTTTGGGACGAATACGGCCATGAGGTCGATATCGTCTTTATGGTGTCGTTTGCCCGGTCGGGCGGCGATGAGGCGCGGATCTTGAGCTCACTGCTCGCCGAGATCTTTATGGACCGCCAGGGGGTCGAGCGCCTACGCGAGCGCCGGTCCTGGCATGAGCTGATGGCGCTTGTGCAAGCGCATACGGCTTAAGACTTCTTTTGTCGATGACCCTGTCAGTCTACCTGCAATAAACCTCGAGGATTGCGGGCGGGAGATAGGCGTTTCGAATATTCAAGTACAAACCAAACATCACGGGAGAGGAGACCGTTATGGACGATCAGGGAACCGAGATGGTTTCGTTTCAGCTGGTCGCTGCAGCGGGAGAGGCACGCAGCCTTGCCTTCGAAGCCCTTGAAAAGGCAAAGGCGGGGGATTTTGACGCCGCCGCCAAACTCATGAAGCAGTCAAAGGATGCGGGAATCAAGGCTCACCACATCCAAACGCAGCTGCTTTCGACTGAGGCAGCGGGCGAGCATCTGTCGGTGGATGTGTTGCTGGTCCATGCTCAGGACCACCTCATGTGCTCCATGCTTGCTCAGGAGCTCGTGCAGGAGCTGATCTGCCTGTATGAGCGCACTGCAACCAAGAACGCCTAGCGGCGTGCGGTGACTATCCAACCAATCAATGCGAAGGGAATCCCTTATGAAGATCCTTCTTGTTTGCGCAGCTGGTCTGTCTACAAGCATTCTGATGAAGAAACTCGAGAAATATGCGGAGCAAAACGGCATCGAGCTCGATATCGATGCGGTGGGTATCGGCGAGTATCAGGAGACGTGCGCCAATTATGACGTGCTGCTCTTGGGGCCGCAGGTGTCCTACCAGCTCAACACCGTCAAGCAGGGGAGCGGTAAGCCGACCGCGGTCATCCCCGCACAGGACTACGGCATGGGCAACGCCGCCAACGTGCTGGCACTCGCCCAGTCGCTGTTGGGTTAGGAGGCAACCATGGAGAAGTTCATGACCCTGCTTCAGGAAAAACTGACCCCTATCGCCAATTTCTGCGGAACCGAGCGCCACTTTGCCTCCATGCAAAAGGGCTTTATGAGCGCGATCAGCTTCATCTTGGTATCTGCCGTCTTTATGATCCTCGCCAACCCGCCGGTCACGGCCGACCTGGTGGCGCAGGGCGGGTTCTGGTCCGTCTTTGGCCCTTGGCTCGATTTTGCCACGGCCAATAAGCTCACGCTGCTCATTCCCTTCAACATGACGATGGGCATACTGTCGGTGATCGTGACGTTCGCAATCGCCTATAACCTGGCGGGCACCTACAAGATGCCCAAGCTTAACGCCGGCATGACCTCGCTGGTGATGTTCCTGATCGCCGCGGCGCCGTCGTCCTACTACCAGCTTGCTGACGAGTCCGTGCTCCAGGCGGTCCCCTGCACCTATCTGGGTGCGCAGGGCCTGTTTACCGCCATCATCGTTGCCTTGGTCTCCGTCGAGGTCACGCGCTTCTGCCAGACCAAGGGCATCACCATCAAGATGCCCGATGGCGTGCCGCCGTTTTTGTCCGAAACCTTTGGCGCCATCGTACCTATGCTCGCCAACATCCTCATCTTCTTTGGCGGCAACCTGCTGATCCAGATGATCGATCCCGCGCTGTCCATCCCCTCGGTTATCGAGAAGCTGCTCGCTGCCCCGCTTTCCGTCGCAGTTGACTCTGTGCCCGGCGCACTGCTTATCTGCTTCATGACGCTGCTGTTTTGGTGCTTTGGCGTCCACGGCAACATGATCGTAATGCCCATCACCGCCCCGGTCACGCTTGCCGCCTTTGCCGCCAACGCCTCGCTCTATGCTGCCGGGCAGCCGCTTGAGTTCCACCCGGCGCTCATGTCGTTGGCCATCAACCTCATCGGCGGCACGGGTAATACGTTCTCTTTTGTGGCGCTCTGCGCGTTTAGGGCAAAGTCGCAGCAGCTCAAGGCATTTGGCAGGGCATCGATCGTGCCGAGCTTCTTCCGTATCTCCGAGCCCGCGATCTTCGGCGCGCCCATCATCTTCAACCCGATCCTCATGATTCCGTTTGTGCTAGGCGGCATGATCTCGGCCCTGCTGTATTGGGGTGCGGTCTCACTGGGTCTTGTCTCTAACTTCTACATCTTGGTGAGCGGCACGTTCCCCATCTTCGTTCAGGGCTTTGTCCAGTGCCTCGACCCGCGCATCTGGGTGTTTACGATCGTTTTGATCGTGGTCATGGCTGTGGTCTGGTACCCGTTCTTTAAGGTGTACGATAACCAGCTCCTGGCTCAGGAGCAGGAGAACGCCGCGGCAGCTTCTGCCGAGGATGCTGAGTAGCATGAGTTACTTTGACAGAACGTCTGCCGCCGGTATGCCCGAGGGCTTTTTGTGGGGTGGTGCCCTCGCCGCCAACCAGGCCGAAGGGGGCTGGAACGAGGGCGGCCGCGGCATGTCGCACTCCGACCTGATCCCACAGGGTTCCGACCGCTGGGATGTAATGTTTGGCAGGCAAAAGCCCGTGGACGATCCGGACAGGCTGTATCCATGCCGCTGGGGCAACGACTTCTTCCATCATTGGCACGAGGATGTCGAGCTCTTTGCCGAAATGGGCTTTAAGTGCCTGCGTCTTTCAATTTGCTGGAGCCGTATTTTTCCCACAGGGATGGAGACCGAGCCCAACGGCGAGGGCTTGGAGTTTTACCGTCAGGTATTCGAGGCGCTGCGCGAGCATGGAATCGAGCCGCTTGTGACGCTGTCGCACTACGACTATCCGTTGGCTCTGGTCGAGCGCTATGGTGGCTGGCAAAGCCGAGAGATGATCGAGCGGTATGCGCACTACGTCGAGACCGTCGGACGCGCGTACCAGGGCCTCGTGCGTTATTGGCTTACGTTCAACGAGATCAACAGCGTGGCGCTGTCCTATCTCAACGCGGGTGTCACGCTCGAGGATGAGCGTGACCGTGCAGCCGTGACCGCGGCGTTCTCGCACCATATGTTTATGGCGAGCGCTCGCGCTGTCGAGATTCTGCACAAGATCGATCCCGCAAACAAGGTGGGTTGCATGGTCGCTGCCGGTGCGACCTATCCGTACCGTTGTGCGCCCGAGGACGTATGGCTTGCGTATGAGGAGGACCGCGGCCGCTACTTCTACACAGACGTGATGGCTGCGGGCGCCTATCCTGCTTGGAAGCTGCGTGCACTCGAGAAAGAGGGTGTTCACGTGCCCTTTGAGCCGGGCGATACGGAGTATCTGGCAGAGCATACGGTCGACTTCATCTCGTTCTCGTACTATTGCTCGCGCTTGGTGTGCGCCGATGATCAGGTGATCGCCGAGAAGGCAGAGGGTAACGTGTTCCCGACGTTGCGCAATCCGTACCTCAAGGATAAAGAGACTGCCTGGAAGTGGCAGATCGATGCGCTGGGTTTGCGCGTGACGCTTGCCGGCTACCACGATCGTTACCATCTTCCGCTCTTTATCGCCGAGAACGGTGTGGGCGGACTCGATGCGCTGGAAGACGGCAAAGTCCACGATGCGTATCATATTGATTACCTGCGAAGGCATATTCTTGCGCTGCGCGATGCAATTGTCGAGGACGGTGTTGACCTGATGGGATACACGCCGTGGGGCTGTATCGATTTGGTGTCGGCCTCGACGGGGCAGATGAAGAAGCGCTATGGCTTTGTTTATGTTGATGCCGATGATATGGGCAAAGGCACGTTCGATCGCTACCGAAAGGACAGCTTCTACTGGTACCAAAAGGTCATTGCATCAAATGGCGAGGACTTGAGTTAACTCTTGCAGGTCTGTTGCCCCCGCGGTCCGCTTTGGCCGCGGGGGCTTTTGTTTAGAGGCTTTAGCCTGTGCGGGGCGCGCAGCGCGCCGCATCAGAAACCACCC
>UQPY01000029.1 GCA_900542965.1 uncultured Collinsella sp. | reverse complement strand
GTAGCGGGTGGTTTAAAGCTGGCCGCTGCGCGGCCAGCAGACTAAAGTCTTGAATAAAAAAGGGATAAGGCCATGCGGCCCTATCCCTTTTTGCTAGCTATAGCAGCTTGTGCGCTACTCGCGGCACAGATGCACGGCGAAGCCGGCGAACTCGCGCTTAAAGTACACGAGCTTGGTGCCGCCGTCGGGCAGCAGCGCGCGCGACTCCTCGTTAACCTCGAGCCCACGCTCGGCAAACCACTTCTCGGCCGCATCGATGTCGTTGACGGCAAAGCCGATGTGGCCCTTGGTGCCACGACCGTTCTGCTTCATGACCTCGATCAGCGAATCGTTAAAGTACGAAACCGGGGTCTCGATAACGGGCAAGCCCATCATCGTCGAGAACAGCTCCGCGATCTCCAAGGCGTCTGCCGGGTCGGCGGCGTTGATGCCCACATGGGCGACGCGCATGCCAAAGAGCTCGACCGGATTGGCGTTCTGCTCATTCATACAGGCAGCGCCTACTGAGCCATGACGTCGAGAACGGCCTTCTCGGCAGCAACGCGGTTCATGCCGGTCATGAAGGGCACGCCGCTCACGTACGGGCAGGTGAGGCCCTCGGGGGCAACGGTGGTGGCGATCAGCAGGTCGGCGCCTTCGTCGCAAGCGTCCTTGGCCTCGGAGATGGCGCACTGCACGATCTCATACTTGCCGGCATAACCGTTGGCGTCGAGCATGGTAGCGACCTTCTGGGCAACGAGCGTGGAAGTAGCAGCGCCAGCACCGCAAGCCAAAACGATCTTCTTCATAGGTAATGTCTCCCTTCATGGTTTACTTTAGGTAAGTGTACCGCAGCGAGCGATGGCACTCAGCCTCGATGAGCTTTTATGCCAGTTTGCTTGTGCGCTGCGTATAATACATCTAGTACGTGTTGTCATACCGCTCGCGCTACGAGCGACTAAGGACCCTAACATGCCCGATTCCCGCACACTCTGGACCGCCGTCGTTATCATCTGCATCGGCGTGTCGGTGTTCTTTAGCGTTAAAAAACGCACCACGTTTAAACGCCTGCAGCAGCTTATGGCCGCCAAGCAGTGGGACGAGTTCGATCGTTTGCTCGACGGCAAACTCACCAGCATGCTGTACCCGCGCTACAACCGCGACTACCTGCGCCTGAACTCCTATCTGCTGCGCGAGGACCACGAGCGCGCTGGCGAAATGTTCGACCTGCTGCTGGGGCTCAACCTGCCCAAGATGCAGCGCGTCGACCTGGTAATTAAGGCCTTTAACTACTACGTTGGCCAGGAGGACCGCAAAAAGTCCAAGGAGTTGCTGCACGAGATCAAGGGCTTTGAGGGCGGTCAGGCCGAGGCAGTCGCGCACGAGTGTCAGCTGATGTACGACACGATGATCCTCAAGCGCCACAACGACATTCCCGAACTGGAGCGCATGCTCGAGGATGTCGGCGACGACCCGGTCAAGCGCTGCCGCCTGGAGTACCTGCTGGCCCTGCAGTACAAGAACAAGGGCGACGAGGCCAAGTTCCAGGAGTTCCTGGAGAAGTCGGGCCAACACTCGATGGCCGTCAACGCGTAACGGACGGCTTGTGCTAGACTTCTAGTC
This sequence comes from uncultured Collinsella sp., assembly GCA_900542965.1. GTDB lineage: Bacteria > Actinomycetota > Coriobacteriia > Coriobacteriales > Coriobacteriaceae > Collinsella. The sequence goes on along the minus strand of UQPY01000029.1, from coordinate 25,116 downwards.
TCACGGGGGCGTGGCGGAATTGGCATACGCAGGAGACTTAAAATCTCTCGCCGCAAGGATTGTGGGTTCGAGTCCCACCGCCCCTACCATTGGCTTTTACGGGCCCGTATCTCCCAGAGATGCGGGCCCGTTTCTTTTGCACGCCGGTGGGGCTCGAACCCGCGAGGGGGCAAGCGTTAAGCAAACGCGGAGCGTTTGTAGCGAGCCGGCGAGGGCGCCGGCAGGCGACCGAAGCCGGTGCGTATTTGCGAAGCAAATACGCAGACGTCCCACCGCCCCTACCACGTATTGTTTACGAGCCCGTGTCCCTTTGGGATGCGGGCTCGTTTCTTTTAGATGCCGTCAACTGCAGGGCAGCTAATTTGGGACGGGGCTTTTTTGACTACTTTTCCGCCCACCCAATGAGTTTTCTGGGACGGGGATTAAAAAATCATTAGGTACACAATGATTTTTTAATCCCCGTCCCAGAAAACTCATTCACGGAAAGGCTCGGGCGGACCATGTAGCTAAAAAAGCCCCGTCCCAAAAAGACTACTTTTAGAGTGTGCTGAGAGTGGGGGTCCAGGCGATGGTGGGGGTCGCGCCGTCGAGAGTCTCGTTGATGGTTGCTGCCATACCGGCGAGTAGGCTGTTCTCGCTTACTGTGAGCGTGTCGTAGCCGCCGGCGCGCATGAGTTCGCGAATCACCACGGCGCCAGCGAGAATCACGCCCGCACGCTTGGACTGCACGCCCGGCAATGCGGCAATGCCCGTAACACCCAGCGCGGACATGCACTCGATAGCGGTCGAGACCTGCTCCATCGAAAGCTCGCGCAGGTGCACAAAGCTCGAATCGTACGGCTCCAGCTCGTGAACGAGTGCAACGAGCGTGGTGACGGTGCCACCCACCGCGACCAAGCGCTCGGCGCGCTCAAAGTTGTTGGGCAGGCTCTCAAAGTACGCCGTAAACTGCTCGTTTGCCCAGTCGGCAGCAGCCGCAAGCTCACCTGCCAAAGGCGGCAGCGCCGAGAAAAACCGCTCCGTCACGCGACGGCAACCGATGTCCAGTGAGCGCGTTCCCTCCAGCGCAAAGACCCCGCGCTCCGGAGCGTATACACCCGTCGCAAGCTCCGTCGACCCGCCGCCCGAATCCGCGACGATGATGCGCTCGCCCGCAAAGTCGTGCGCCACACCAAAAAACGTCAGGCGCGCCTCGACCTCGCCCGGAATCACCTGCGGTTCGAGCCCCAGCTCGCGCAGGCCGTCCAGCAGCAGGGCGGCGTTGGACGCATCACGCGCGGCGCTCGTGCATGTGGTGCAGATGCGCACGGCCCCAAAGGCACGGGCTTCGTCCACAAACATGCGGCACGCAGCGAGCACGCGCTCAACGGCCGCCTCGCAAAAGCGCCCCGTCGCGTCCACGCCCTCGCCCAAGTCGGTGATCTCGGTATGCTTGGACGATTTCATGATCGCCCCGGCCTCGACCTGCGCCAGCACCAGTCGCGACGACACCGTTCCCAGGTCGATCGCGGCCACCTTATATCGTTTGCACTCTGCCATTGCGGGCTCCCCTCCGGGCGTTACTCGCCTACTCGCCGCTGGACGCGACCGTCTGACCCTCGACGCCGTTAAATCCAAACAGCATGTCGAGCGTCTGAATGTACCACGGCGCGTCCTTGCCGACTTCTTCGATCTCCTTGGCCACCTCGCTGGCATTCTTGGCGTTTGAGGACTTTTTGCTCGACGACGAATCCGAATCCTCGTCCAGACCCTGCACTTCAATCCTCTTCTCGCCGGGCATCACCATGCCCAGGTCCCGTGCCGAATCCTTAATGCCCTCTTCCGAGAACCACTTATCAGTGTCTTTTTTCATCTCATCATTGTATTGCTCGCGAATCTCGACCTGCTTGGCCAAGATGTCGCTCGAGCGCTTAGCCACGTACAGGTCGCGTACGGGAAAATACAGGCTCACGAGCGCCAGCGCCACCACGATACCGATAAACAGCAGGCGCAGAGAGCCATGCGTAAAGTCATAGATCGCCTTGACCACCGCATTGTCGTTGGCGTAGCGCATAAAGTCCGCGCCCGAAAGACGGCTCGAAGGTCTGCTCGATTTGTCGTGCGTCTGGGCCGAGGGACGCGACGAATGCGGCGAACGTGTCGGACGTACTGGTCCATCTGTCGAAGTATTCACTTGAGCATTGGGGCGCGAGATACTTGTCGGGCGCTGCGTGGAGCGGTCGGCGCCGGCGTAGACGGACCCACCGAGCTGCACCGTGCGCGCACGGCGAGGCGACGGCTCACGCGAACCGGCGGAATAGTACCTGTTGTCGTAAATCTGATCCATGTGCGCCTTGTGCGGTTGAGGTTTGTTTGCGCTAAGTATTCTAGTTATAGCACGAGCGCCCGCGCCGCCTTCGCCAGCCTTTGCTCGACATAAAAAAGGCGCTGAGTCATATGGCCCAGCGCCCAATGGTGCTCAACAGTGCCCGGCGGGGGCGAGGCGGATCCGAGTCAGCCCCGCCCCCGCACACGCTGCTGCCTAGCGAATGTTGTAGAACGCAGACTTGCCGGCGTAGCGCGCGCTGCCCTCGAGCTCGTCCTCGATGCGGATGAGCTGGTTGTACTTGGCGATGCGATCGCTGCGGCACGGGGCGCCCGACTTGATCTGGCCGGCGTTGACGCCCACGACCAGGTCGGCGATCGTGGAGTCCTCGGTCTCGCCAGAACGGTGGCTCACAATGCAAGCGTAGCCGGCCTCCTTGGCGGTTTCGATGGCCTCCAGCGACTCGGTGAGCGTGCCGATCTGGTTGACCTTGACCAGGATCGCGTTGGCGGCACCCAGCTCGATGCCCTTCTTGAGGCGCTCGGTGTTGGTGACGAACAGGTCGTCGCCCACCAGCTGCACCTTGTTGCCAATGCGACGGGTAAGCTCGACCCAGCCGTCCCAGTCCTCCTCGGCCATGCCGTCCTCGATGGAGATGATGGGATAGGTGTCGACGAGCTTCTCCCAGTAATCGACCATCTGGGCACTCGTGTACTCAACACCCTCGCCCTTGAGCTCGTACATGCCGGTCTCGGCGTTGTAGAACTCGGTCGAGGCCGGGTCCATGGCGTACATGAAGTCGACGCCGGGCTTAAAGCCGGCCTTCTCCACGGCCTTGGTGATGTACTCGAACGGCTCGGCATTGGTCTTGAGGTTGGGCGCAAAGCCGCCCTCGTCGCCCACGCCGCCGCCCAGGCCGGCCTCGTGCAGCACGCCCTTGAGGGTGTGGTAGACCTCAGCGCACCAACGCAGGCCCTCGGCAAAGCTCGGGGCGCCCACCGGCATGATCATAAACTCCTGGAAGTCAACGTTATTGTCGGCATGCACGCCGCCGTTGAGGATGTTCATCATGGGCGTGGGCAGCAGATGGGCGTTGACGCCGCCCAGGTACTGGTACAGTGACAGGCCCGCCGACTCGGCAGCGGCGCGGGCGACGGCCAGCGACACGCCCAGGATGGCGTTGGCACCGAGCTTGGTCTTGTTGGGGGTACCGTCCGCGGCAATCAGCGCGGCATCGACGGCGCGCTGGTCGAAGGCGTCGAGGCCCACGACGGCGTTAGCGCACTCGTTGTTGACATGCTCGACGGCCTGCGAAACGCCCTTGCCCAGGTAGCGGCCCTTGTCGCCATCGCGCAGCTCGCAGGCCTCAAAGGCGCCGGTCGAAGCACCCGAAGGCACCATTGCGCGGCCGAAGCTGCCGTCCTCGAGCACGACCTCGACCTCGACGGTGGGATTGCCGCGGCTGTCGAGCACCTCACGACCGTAGACGTCCAAAATATCGCTCATGTTGTCTCCCTCTCACTTGGAAACGTAGTGGATGCAAGCGACTGGCCGACTGCGCACCGTCGGTGCGCCTCCGTAAGTTAGCCGTCGCACTTTTTGCATTATGCCCTAAGTTAGCCGAAGGATACAATTGTTTTTCGAATAATTGAGCGGGAACGATGAGGCATGTCAGCCCGTCGTTCCCGCAGTCTTACTCCTCCGCCTTGGCGGCATCCCAGAGGTCGTTGAGGCCGTGGGTCGAAAGCTCGGCAAGATCCACGTGAACGTCGGCTGCCATCTGCTCCATCGCGGCCCAGCGGCGGCGGAACTTTGCCGTACTGGCGCGCAGGGCACTCTCGGCGTCGATGCCCTCCTTGCGCGCCACGTTGACCAGGGCAAAGAGCAGGTCGCCAAACTCCATTTCGCGCTCGGGCGTTCCGGGCTCCTCGGCCTCAAACTCGGCACGCTCCTCGGCGACCTCGTCCCACACATCCTGGACCGTCTCCCACTCAAAGCCCACGGCAGCCGCCTTGCGCGACACCTTCTGCGCCTGCATCAGCGCCGGCAGATGCGTGGGCACGCCGTCGAGCAGGCCCTCGGGCGCAGCCTCGCCTGCTGCCACGGCCTTGTCCTTGGCAGCCTTCTCGGCAAGCTTAACCTCGTCCCAGATCTTGAGAACCTCGTCGGAGTTGCCGGCATCCACATCGCCAAACACGTGCGGGTGACGACGGATGAGCTTAGCGTCGATATCGCGCGCCACATCGGCCAGCGAAAACTCGCCGGCATCCGCCGCAATCTGCGCATGCAGCACCACCTGCATGAGCACATCGCCGAGCTCCTCGCGCAGATGCGCCACGTCGTCCGCCTCGATGCAATCGAGCGCCTCGTAGGCTTCCTCGATCATGTTCTTGCCAATGCTGCGGTGCGTCTGTTCGCGGTCCCACGGGCAGCCATCGGGCTGACGCAGGCGCCAGATGGTCTGCACCAGATGTTGCAGCTCGGCCGACGCGTCGACCAGCGTGGACAGATCGCGCGAGCCCTCGGCATTTTGCTGAGCCATATGCTCGGCCATGGTTATTCCTCCTCCAGGATCACGTGACGGAACGCGCCGGCCTCGTAGATGCCGTAGCTGTGCGTACCGTCCTTGGGAATGCTCACGCTGCCGGGGTTGAAGAGCCACAGGCCCGGGTGCGCCTCGCTTGCCTCGTTAACCTTGATGTGCGTGTGGCCGTAGACGAGCGCGGAGCCCTCGGGCAGCACGGGCGCGTGGTCGACGCTGTTGTGCATGCCGGCGCCAAAGACGTGGCCATGCGTCAGGAACAGCTCGCGGCCGACCTCGTCGAACAGCGTGGCGTAGTCCGCCATGACGGGAAAGTCGAGCACCATCTGGTCGACCTCGGCGTCGCAGTTGCCGCGGACGGCGATGATGCGGTCGGCCAGGGCGTTGAGCAGCGGAATCACGCGTTTGGGGGCATAGTCGCGCGGCAGGTCGTTACGTGGGCCGTGGTAGAGCAGGTCGCCCAGCAGCACGATGCGGTCGGGCTGCTCGGATTCGATGGCAGTGCACAGGCGCTCGGCCCAGTATGCCGAGCCGTGAATGTCGGAAGCGATGAGGTATTTCATGGTGGTCCTTTCGGGTGGGGCTGATGTGGCCGGGCGCGAGATGTCGCCGGCCGCGCTATTCAAATCGCAGTGCCGAGGCTTGTGCCGCCTGCATCACGCGCTGGAGCGGCACGTTGTGCTCGCGAGCAAGACGGGCGCAGTCCTCGTACTCGGGCGCCGCGCGCTCACTGCCGTCGGGCAGGGTGGCCACCTTGACGGCTACCTCGCCCCAAGGCGTCGCCACCTGCTCAAAACGACGCGGCAGGCAGACGCGCTCCATAACCTGGCGCCGGATACCGTTGGTCGTGGTTTCCAAAAAGATAATCGTCTGCAGACGGTCAATGTCCTCACGGGCGCAGATTACCTGCAGCTGCCAGCCGGGGCGGCCTTTCTTGCAATAGAGGGGCAGCCAGTGCACCTCGCGCGCACCCGCCTCGCGAAGGCGGTCAGCGGCATAGGCAAGTACCTCGGGCGACGCATCGTCGATGTCGCACTCCAGCTTGACGATGGTTTCGGGCGCATCGGTCTCGCGAGACAGCGGGGATTTGCTATCGCATTGCATACGGTCCGGGTCCTTTCCGCGCGGGCTCGTTTTGTTCACCCAAACGCTAGCACATCGCGGGCGGCGCAAGTGTGGCGGAACGCGATGAGCGCGATTTTCCCTGTCCGCAAGAAACCGACACTCCAGCGCGTCAGCCAAACATGTACATCAGTCTCCAAACATGTCATTTCTTGTCGGTTTTGGAGGCTGACGTACACGTTTTGGAGCGGGCCGCACACGATCAGAATTGCGCCCGCACTCCGTCCACCACAAAGTTCGCCGCACTTAACAGTTTTGAACTTTCTACGCAGTTCATCGGCCAAAAATAACCCTCGGCATACTTGCCCGCTGCACGATGTTACTCTAGTTGCATTTGGCTAACTAAGCGGCTGCCGAGGACCCCGCCCGGCACCGTTACGGCATAGGAGGTTTCATGTTCGAGAAGCGGCTCTTCTCCCTGGTTCCGCAGGCAACGCCCTACATTATGGCAAGTGTCCTGTTTAAGTGGATCGCGCTCATGGCAAACATCACGGTGATGTGGATGCTTGTGCGCATCTTGGGCGGCATCGTCACGGACGGTCTTTCCGCCGCGCTCGCCGTCGATGCCCTCGCACAGGCGGCCTTGCCGCTCGCCGCCGCCATCATCGTGCGCGCCGCCTCCATCTACCTGGCCCAACGCGCCGGCGACAAAGCCGCGTTCGAGGCCGTCCGCCGCGTGCGCTCGCTCGTCTACGACAAGCTCACCGCACTCGGCCCCTCCTACACCGAAACCGTCCCCACGGCCGAGGCCGTCCAGACCAGCGTCGAGGGCGCCACGCAACTCCAGGTGTACTTTGGCGGTTACCTGCCGCAGCTCTTCTTTGCCGGCTTGGCACCCATCACGCTGTTTGTACTGCTCGTGGGCCAGGCGAGTCTTCCCGCCGCGCTGCTGCTCGCCTGCGTTCCGGTCATCCCCGTCTCCATTATGATGGTCATGCGCAACGCCAAAAAGATCGGTGCCGAGTACTGGGGCAGCTATGTCGATCTGGGCGGCATGTTCCTGGAGGCCGTGCAGGGTCTCACCACCCTTAAGGTCTACCAGGCCGATCGCAGCTGGCACGAGCGCATCAACGCCGAGTCCGAGCGTTTCCGCACAGCGACCATGCGCCTGCTGGTGATGCAGCTGCGCTCCATTTGCGTTATGGACCTGGTCGTCTATATGGGCGCCGCGCTCGGCATTATCGTAGCCGTGCTGCAGCTCGCCACGGGCAAGATCGGCTTTGAGGCGGCCTTCCTCATCGTCTTTCTGTCGCAGGAGTTCTTTTTGCCCATGCGCCGCTTGGGTTCGCTGTTTCACACGGCCATGAACGGCATGGCGGCCTCACGACGCATGTTTGGCATCCTGGATACGCCCGAGCCCGAGCGCGGCGATGTTGAGCTTGACGGTCGCGGCGATATCGAGCTCGCGGGCGTGAGCTACGCATACGGTGACCGCACGGTGCTGGACAGCGCCAGCGCGACCATTGCGCACGGCTCGCTCGTGGCACTCGTGGGCGAAAGCGGCGGCGGCAAGTCCACGCTCGCGGGGATTATCGCGGGCCGCAAGGGTGCCTACCGTGGCAGCGTGCGCATCGGCGGCGTCGAGCTGCGCGATGTCACGGCCGCCTCACTCATGCGCGCCGTCACCCTGGTGCCCACCAACGGCTACCTGTTTGCCGGCACCTTGCGCGACAACCTGCTGCTCGCCCAGCCCAATGCCACCGATACCGAGCTTTTGCGCGCGCTCGACCGCACGCGCGTGGCGGCCTTTGTGCAGGCCAACGGCGGGCTCGACATGGTGATTAACGAGGGCGGCACCAACCTTTCGGGCGGCCAGCGCCAACGCGTGTGCATGGCCCGCGCCCTGCTGCACGACTCGCCGATCTATGTGTTTGACGAGGCTACGAGCAACGTCGATGCCGCAAGCGAAGCCGCGATCGGCGAGGTCATCGCGTCGCTTGCCGGCGGGCACACTGTAATTGTGGTGGCACACCGCCTGTCGACGATCGTAGACGCCGATCAGATCCTGGTGCTGGAACGCGGTCGCATTGCCGAGCACGGAACTCACGGCGAGCTCTTGACCACCGCGGGCGCCTATGCGCGCATGTGGAACAGCCAGGAGCAGCTCTCGGCATATGCGTATGCGGAGGATGATGCCGAGGATGCCGGCGCGGTTGAGGCTGTTGGCGGCAGTACTGCCTGTACCGATGGCCTCAACGGTGCCGGCTCGTCTTCCGCTACCGCGGTGCCTGACTCCGGCCGCGCCCGTCGCTCGGCGCCGTCCATCATGTGGCGCATGATGGGGCTCGTCCGACCGCTTGCCGGCTGGCTTGTGCTAGCCGTCGCGCTGGGCAGCATTGGCATGCTCACCGCCGCGTTCGTGCCGGCCTTTGGCGCCCTCGGCCTTATGGCCGCGCTGGGCCGCAACGCCTTGGGGCTTGGTCTGATCGCAGCATGCGCGGCCTGTGCCGCCTGCGGCATCGCACGCGGGCCGCTCCACTACGGCGAGCAGCTCTGCAACCATTACATCGCATTCCGTCTGCTCGCGCACATTCGCGACCTGGTGTTTGGCGCCCTGCGCCAGCTCGCCCCCGCCAAGCTCGAGGGCCGCGGCAAGGGCGAGCTCGTGAGCCTGGTCACCTCGGATATCGAGCTGCTCGAGGTCTTCTACGCGCACACCATCTCGCCCATTGCCATCGCCCTGGTCTGCACCGTTGTGTTTGAGGGCTTTTTGCTGGCTGTGAGCCCCGAGCTCGCGGGCATCGCGCTCGTGGCCTACGCGGTCCTGGGTGTGCTGCTGCCCCTGACCTCGGCCAGGGCATGCGGCACCACCGGCCGCCAGAGCCGCGAGGGCGTCGGTAAGCTGGGTGCCTTTGTGCTCGACAGTCTACGCGGCGCGTCCGAGACTATCCAGTTTGCCGGTGGCGCCGATCGCAGCCGTGCCCTGGGCAAGCTGACCGAGCGAGTCGGCGCCGTGGACGCGCGCCTCAAGCGCCGCCAGGCGGCCAGCGAGGCCGTAGCCGATGCGCTTATTCTTGCGGCCAATCTGGTGATGCTCGAGCGTGCGCTGCAGCTGGTTTCTGCGGGAACGATTGATTTTGCCGCAGCGTTTGTCGCCGTCTTTACCTTTGTGTCGTCGTTTGGCTCGGTGATGGCCGTGAGCCGCCTGGGCGCCTCACTGCAGGAGACGCTCGCCTCGGGCGCACGCGTGCTCGATTTGCTCGACGAGCAGCCCCAGTGTGCCGAGGTCGCCGACGAACAGGACGTTGAGTTTGCCGGCGCCGCAGCCGAGCATGTGAGCTTTAGCTATGCGGGCGGCGTGGACGCGGGCGGTGCGGGCGCCACAGGGCAGGTCGCGAACGACACCGCCACGAGTCTCATCCTCGACGATGTGACCTGCACCTTTGCGCCCGGCACCATGACCTGCATCATGGGGCGCTCGGGCTCGGGCAAGTCGACGCTGCTTAAGCTGCTCATGCGCTTTTGGGACCCCACAGCCGGCACCATCACGGTGAGCGGCATCGATGCCCGCCGCATCAACACGGCGAGCCTGCGCAGCCACGAGGCCTATATGACCCAGGACACACATCTGTTCTGCGGCACCGTGCGCGAGAACCTGCTGATCGCGCACGCCAACGCCACCGATGCCGAGCTGCTCGACGCTTGCCGCTCCGCCTCACTCACCACGCTCATCGACCGTCTGCCGCAGGGACTCGACACGCCCGTTGCCGAGCTGGGCGACTCGCTCTCGGGCGGCGAGCGCCAGCGCATCGGCCTTGCGCGCATCTTCCTCAACGACGCACCTTTCATCTTGCTCGACGAGCCCACCAGCGCACTCGACGCTCTCAACGAGGCAGCCGTAATGCAGGCCGTTGACGAGCTCAAGCGCCGCGGCAAGACCATCGTACTCGTGAGCCACCGTGCCAGCACCTGCGCGTTTGCCGATTTCTCGCTTTCGGTCGAGCACGGGAGGCTGAGCTAATGGCGCGCCCGGTCGACACACCGGAGCTGGCACGCAAACGTGAGCGCGAGACCCAGATGGTGTCGCAGATGATTGCGCTGTGGTGTCGTGGGCATCATGGCGGCGGGCATGCGGTCGAACAGGCCGGCGACGATGAGTCCGTGCGCGTGAAACTCGGCCTTCGGACCATTACGCTCTGCCCCGAATGCGCCGAGCTGCAGAAATACGCCATCGCGCGCATTGGGCACTGCCCGCACATGGGCACCAAGACATTTTGCTCGGCATGTCCTTCGCATTGTTACCGGCCTGCCATGCGCGAGAAGATCCGCGAGGTCATGCGCTGGTCGGGACCGCGTATGATCCGCTATCGCCCCATCACCGCCGTGAGACACGCGATGGTAACGGTGCAGGTCAAACGTGCGGCGGCACGAAGCAAGTAGTCGCCGGCGCCGGCACGCGCCGCACAGCCTTTCCAATCGATTTCGGCACCCCGCGCGCACGACGCGCTGGGGGCCGCGCCATTACAATGGAGCGGATTCGCCAACTGCAAAGGAGCCGCCATGTCCGCATGCCCGCTGGTCGATTGCCATACCCACACCTCGTTTTCGGACGGGCACGCCTCGTTTGAGGAGAACGTTCGTGCGGCTGCGGCTGCCGGCTGCCAGGTCATGGTCTCGACCGACCACCTCACCCTGCCTGCCAGCATGAACGCCAACTGCGAGGTGCAGGTTGTCGAGGGCGACCTGCCGGCACATCGCCTGGCATTTGAAGACGCCCGCAAGCTCGCCGCGCAGATCGCGCCAGAGCTCACCTTTATCTACGGTTTTGAATGCGATTGGTACGAGGGCTGCGAGCCTTTGGTTGAGCGCTGGTCTGAAGGCGCCGTGGTGCGCCTGGGCAGCGTACATTGGATCGGCGACCCCGGCGACATCATGGCCGGCGCCGCGGGCACGCCGGGAACGGAAGACGTCGCTCGCCCCGATACGCCCGATTCACTCTGCGGTTGGATCGACGACGACACCAACCTGCACGTCTGGGAGAACCTAGGCGTGCGCGGCGTATGGGAGCGCTATGTCGACGACTGGTGCCACGCCTGCGAGAGCTCGCTCGACTTTGATGTGATGGCCCATCCCGACCTGGTTATGCGTTTTTCGAAGGAGGGCTTCGCGCCCGACTTTGACCCCATGCCATTCTGGGAGCAGATGGCCGAGTGCGCTCACGATACGGGTCGCCGCGTTGAGGTTTCGACCGCCGCGCCGCGCAAGGGCCTCGACGATTACTATCCCGCGACCGGTCTGTTGCGTTGCTTCGCCCACGCCGAGGTGCCGATCACTTTTGGCTCGGACGCGCACCGCGCCTGTGACATCTGTTGGAATATCCGCGAAGCGCAAGCCCACGCCTACGACTGCGGTTATCGAACCTTCGACATCCCCCACCTCACCGGAGAATGGGAGTCCACGCCCCTCGTCTAAGATTAGTCGTTGGGGACGTTCTTAAACGACTAGTGGCGGCGGGCGTTGAGTTCGCCGGCTAGTTCGTCGAGGGTGATGCCGTAGCGTTCGAGCGTTACGAGTAGGTGGTAGATCAGGTCGCCGGCCTCGTAGCGAATGTGGTCGTGGTCGTTGTCCTTGCAGGCCATGATGACCTCGCTCGCCTCCTCGGCAAGCTTCTTGAGCAGCTCGTCCTCGACGTCGGTCAGCAGACGAGCGGTGTAGCTCTCCTGCGGCGATGCGTCGCGACGACCGTGAATCACCTCGGCCAGACCCGTCAGCGTCTCACCGATGTTTCCCGGCTGTACGTTAGCTGTTCTGACTCCCATGGTTATTTCCTCTCGTTACTGCAGCGTAAAGTAAGTACCGGTCTCATCGAACCGAAGCTTTGCGCCCTTTTTCTCAAAGAACTCAACGATGACGGCATGGGCCTCGTCGAGCCTTTCCTTCTCGGCCTCGAGCCAAAACGACTGCGCCCCGCAGGCATCGGTCAGGTGCACGCGGCATGGCACGCCCGCGCGGAGGAGCTCGGTGTTGCAGTCGGCGACCTCGAACGGCGTCACGACTTTCATCGCACTCCCCCTTCCACGCGCTTAAAGAAGCAGGTACGGTTGCCGGTATGGCAGGCCGGGCCCGGAGAGTCCACCTTGACCAGCAGCGTATCGCTATCGCAGTCGGCCCAGAGCTCCTTGACCTCCTGCATGTTGCCGCTCGTCGCGCCCTTGTTCCAGAGCTCCTGACGGCTACGGCTCCAAAACCACGTGGTCCCGGTCTTGAGCGTAAGCCCCACCGACTCCTCATTCATCCAAGCAACCATAAGCACCTCGCCAGTGTCATATTGCTGAACCACACAAGGAATCAATCCACTGGCGTCATATTTGAGCTCGGCCGCGCTTGTCACTTGCTCCATTTAAAAATCCAATCTCACAGGGATACCTTGAGATGCCATGTACTCTTTGACCTGGCGAATGCTGAAGGTTCCAAAGTGAAAGACGCTGGCCGCCAGCACGGCGTCGGCCTCGCCCTCGATCACGCCCTCGGCAAAATGCTCGAGCGTGCCCACGCCACCGCTCGCGATGACGGGAATCGGCACCGCACGCGCCACGGCGCGGGTAAGCGCCAGGTCGAAGCCGGCCTTGGTGCCGTCGCGGTCCATACTGGTAAGCAGAATCTCGCCGGCGCCGCGACGAGCCGCTTCCTCGGCCCACGCCACAGCATCGATACCCGTGGCGTTGCGGCCTCCCGCGGTGAAGACCTCCCACTTGTCGGCGCCCGGCTCGCCGGGCAGGCCGACGCGCTTGGCATCAATCGCCACGACCACGGCTTGGCTGCCAAACGCCGCGGCAGCTTGGCTGATCAGCGACGGGTCACGCACGGCAGCAGAGTTGAGCGACACCTTGTCGGCGCCGGCCGCAACCATGGTACGCATGCCCGCCAGGTCGCGGAAGCCGCCGCCCACGGTATAGGGAATAGCGAGTTCCTCGGCCGCGTGCGCCGCCATCTCGATGGTCGTCGCGCGGTTATCGCTCGTCGCGGTGATGTCCAAAAACACGACCTCGTCCGCACCCTCGCGGTCGTAGGCACGCGCCAGCTCCACCGGGTCGCCAGCATCGCGCAGGCTCACAAAGTTGACGCCCTTGACCACGCGGCCGTCCTTGACGTCCAGGCAGGGAATCACGCGTTTGGTAAGCATGGGCTACTCCTCCCCTCGGGCGGCGGCCAGCGCCTGGGCCAGCGTAAAGTTGCCCTCGTAGAGCGCGCGACCGGTAATGGCGCCCTCGATGGCGTCCTCGCCCACCGCGGCGAGTGCGCGGATATCGTCGAGCGTCGAGATGCCGCCCGACGCCACGACGGGAAAGCCCGCGACCTGCGCCACGTGGCGATACGCAGCCACGTCGATGCCCGTCTGCATGCCGTCGCGCGCGATGTCGGTGTAGACCAGGTGCTTAAAGCCCAGCTCGCTGAGCTGCGCCACGGCATCGTCGAGCGCCACGCCCGCGCCGTCGCGCCAGCCGTTCACCTTGACCTGGCCATCGCGCGCAGCGATGTCTGCCACCAGCAGCTCGCCAAATCCGCGGGCCGCCACCTCGGCAAAGCCCGGCTCGGTCACGAGCACCGTGCCCAGCGCAATGCGACGCGCGCCGTAGCCGGCAAGCTCGTCGATACGCGCGAGCGAGCGAACGCCGCCGCCCACGTCCACAGACAGACCGTCGACGCCGCAGATGGCCTTAATCGCCGCCGAGTTTGCCGCGCACGCATATTCGTCCTCGCCAAAGGCAGCGGACAGGTCGACGACGTGCACCCAGCTCGCGCCCTGCTCGGCAAAGGATCGGGCAACGGCCACCGGGTCGTCGGAATATACCTTGCAGCGGCTGCGGTCGCCGCGCTCCAGGCGCACGACCTTGCCGCCGATCAAATCGATTGCGGGAAACAGGATCATCGGCCGGCCTCCTCGACGATGTTCACGAAGTTCTTAAGGATGCGCTGGCCCAGCGCGGAGGATTTCTCGGGATGGAACTGGCAACCCCACACGTTGCCGTGGCGCACGATGCACGGGAAGCTCCGCGTGTAGTGCGTGCGTGCCAAGACATCGGCGGCATCGGCGTCGCCGGCCACCGCATAGCTGTGGGTGAAGTACATGTTGGCGCCCTCGGCAAAGCCGGCGAGCAGCGGATCGGCCGCGCCGGCAGGCGTCATGTGCACCTGGTCCCAGCCCACGTGCGGCACCTTCAGACGGCTCGACTCCAAACGCGTGCACGAGCCGCGCATGATGCCCAGGCCATCGACCCAAGGACCGCCAGCCTGCTCGGAGGCATCGCCATCCACGACCGCAGCCGTGTCTGCCGGCACGCCCTCGTTGCCGCGCTCAAAGAACAGCTGAAGGCCAAGGCAGATACCGAGCAGTGGAGTTCCGGCGGCCACGGCGTCGAGCACCGCATCCGCCTCGCCACTCTGGCGCATAAAGGCGATCGCGTCATAGAACGCGCCCACGCCCGGGATGACTAGGCCGTCGGCGCGGCGGATCTGCTCCGGATCGTCCGACGTGCAGGCAGCGGCACCGGCGCGTGCAAGCCCGCGCACGACGCTCGACAAGTTGCCCTTGTGGTAGTCGACCACCACGATCTTCGGTTCGCCCACGCGACCCTCCCTTTTCTCATCTAAAACCTGCCAAAAAGGGACAGGTTTATTTTGGTCGGTTAAACGTTCACCCACCACATGAGACAGCATTTCCGCAGATAAAACCTGCCAAAATAAACCTGTCCCTTTTTGGCAGGTTACAGCGAGCCCTTGGTGCTGGGGATGCCCTGCACGCGGGGATCGAGCTCGCAGGCATGGCGCATCGTGCGGCCCACGGCCTTAAAGGCGGCCTCGATAATGTGATGCGAATTGCCGCCCGCCAGCTCACGCACGTGCAGCGTGAGCTTGGCGTCGCGTGCAAAGGCGTAGAAGAACTCAACGGCCAGCTCGGTATCGAAGCTACCCACACGCTCGGTCGGCACGGGCAGCTCGCAATAGGCCTGTCCGCGACCCGAGATGTCCACGGCAGCCATCACGAGCGTCTCGTCCATGGCAATCGCCGCGTCGGCAAAGCGCGTGATGCCCGCCTTGTCGCCCAGCGCCTGGCAAAACGCCTCGCCCAGCACAATGCCCGTGTCCTCGACGGTGTGGTGCGCATCGACCTCGACGTCGCCCACCGCGTGCACCGTCAGGTCAAACAGACCATGACGGCCAAAGGCGTTGAGCATGTGGTCGAAAAACGGCACGCCGGTCGAAATATCGCACACTCCGGTTCCGTCCAGGTCGAGTTTGACAACAATATCGGTCTCCCCCGTCTTACGGGTCACCTCGGCATAACGGTCCATCTACATCTCCTCCTTCACCAGCGCGGCAAACGCAGCCAGCACTTCGTCGTTTTCCTGCGGCGTGCCCACGGTAATGCGCAGGCAGTCCGCGAGCCCCGGCGCGTAGCTAAAGTCGCGCACCAGAATCGAATACTCGTCGCGCAGACGCTCGCGCACGCGCGTGGCATGCGGCGTGCGCGCGAGCACAAAATTCGCCGCGCTCGGCCATACCTCCACGGGCAAGCCCTCGGCAGCCATTGCGCGTAGGGCGCACAGTTCGCGCTCGCGCTCGGATGCGACCTGTGCCACCACGGGCGCATACGCATCGCGGGCACGCACGCAGGCAAGCGCCGCCGCCTGGCTCAGCACGTTGACCGAATAGATCTGGCGAATCGCCGCGAACACGTCGATGACCTCGGACGCCGCGATCACGTAGCCCAGACGCGTGCCGGCAGCGCCAAACGCCTTGGACAGCGTATGTAAAATCACCAGGTTGGGATGCTCGGCGATAAGGCCCTGCGCCGTGGTGGCCGCGCCAAACGAATCGTCGGCAAACTCAACGTAGGCCTCGTCGACCATCACCATGCCGGGGCACGCATCGCACAGCGCCGCGATAAAGTCGAGCGGCGCCACGTCGCCCGTGGGGTTATTGGGCGAGGTCACGATTGCCAGGTTGCACTCGGGCGCTGCCGCAAGCACGGCTGTCTGGTCGAGCTCAAAGGTCGCGGGGTCGCGCCACACGTCACGCACCTCGGTCTGGCAGAGCGACGCAAAGAACGCGTACTCGCTAAAGCACGGCGGGCAGTTGAGCAGGGTCCGTCCCACGCCGCCAAACGCCAACAGGTAGTTATAGAGCAGCTCGTCGCCGCCGTTTCCCACGCAGACATTCTCGCGCGCCACGCCATGCCAGGCAGCAAGCTCGTCGCGCAGATCGTTCGACATGGGATCGGGATAGCGATTGAGCGGTGTGGCAGCCAGGGCAGCGTCGACCGCCTCGCGCACGCCGGTCGGCACGGGATAGGTGTTCTCGTTGGCCGAAAGGTTGATGCGCGTAGGCGTAAAGTTGGGATCGTAGGGCTCAATACCGGCCAGGTAAGGCTGGACGAGCTCCTTCATGTGGGGCGTCAGCTCGGCCATATTAGGCCTCCTTACCAGTCGCGCCAACGCCATCCGCGCCCGCAGCCGCCAGGTCAACGCCCTCGGCAACCGTCGCCACGGCGTCGCCCGGCCAGGCGACCTTGGTCAGGTCGGCCGCGGCGAGTGACTCGGCACTCACGGCATCCTCGCCCTGCTCCAACACGCGGCGGCGCAGTGCGGCCGAAAGCGCGTGTGCCCACAGACCCTCGGCCTCGGCCAGGCGCTGCGTAGCGGGAGCGTCGGAGAGCAGGCCCTCGGGCGTATAGCAAATGACACTCGAGCGCTTGACGAACTCTTCGACCGAAAGCGGGTTGGAGAACATGGCCGTACCGCCGGTCGGCAGCGTGTGATTGGGGCCGGCAACGTAATCGCCGAGCGGCTCGGAGCTCCAAGCGCCCACAAAGATGGCGCCGGCGTTGCGAATGCCGCCGAGCAGGCCCATCGCGTCCTTGCAGTGCAGCTCAAGGTGCTCGGGCGCCACGGTGTTCACCGCTTCGACGGCGGCAGCCATGTCGGCGGCCACCACGATGGTGCCCTCATTGTCGAGTGAGGCGCGCGTGATCTCGGCGCGTGGCGACTGCGCGACCAGAATATCGATACCCGCCTCGACCTCGCGCGCAAACTGCTCGTCGCAGGTCACCAGATAGCAGGCCGCCAGCGGATCATGCTCAGCCTGGGCCATCAGGTCGGCCGCGACCACCATGGGCTTGGCCGTGGCGTCGGCCAGCACGCAGACCTCGGAGGGACCGGCGACCATATCGATACCCACATCACCCGAGACAATCTGCTTGGCAGCGGCGACAAAGGCGTTACCCGGGCCGGTAATCTTGTCGACACGCGGAATGGTCTCGGTACCGTACGCCAGCGCGGCCACGGCCTGGGCGCCGCCCACCATATAGATCTCGTCCACGCCGCCGAGCTTTGCCGCCGCGAGCGTATACGGGCTAATCAGTCCATCCTTTTGCGGCGGGGTTACCATGACCACGCGTTTGACGCCGGCCACCTTGGCGGGAATGGCGTTCATAAGCACGGTGGAAGGGTACTGTGCACGACCGCCCGGCACGTAGATACCGGCCGCAGCAAGCGGGGTCACCTTAACGCCGAGCATTGTGCCGTCCGGGCGCGTGGTAAACCAGCTCTGCTCGACCTCGCGCTGGTGGAACTCGCGAATCTGGCGTGCAGCCTTTTCGAGCGCCGCGACAAAAGCGGGATCGAGGCCTTCGAGCGCGGCATCGATCTGCTCTTGCGGTAGACGGAAGCTCTGCAGTTCAACGCCGTCAAAGCGCTGGCAATAGTCGCGCACTGCGGCATCGCCGTTGGCACGCACGTTGGCCACAATATCGCGGGCGGCGTCGACGATGTTTTGCGGCAGCACGCCCTTACGGTTGAGCTGGTTGGTAACGAGGCGCTCACCGGGAGCAAGCTTGATAGTCTTCATATCGGTATCCCCTATCGGTCGAGGTTTTGTTCGAAAAACGAGAGACCGGGCGGCGGCGCCAATCAGCCCGCAGCCCGGACGTTGGGGCGCCCGTTGCGTGCTCGCGCTATTGTGCCGAGCCCGCAACGGGCTCAAAATGCTTGTCCTTCACGGCTGCCGCCAAGCGATCTGCCAGATTGCGTACGCGCGGATCAAGACGTGCGGCGCCTGGATTGACAAAGAAGCGGGCCGTGCAGTCCATGATGCGGCCGGTGATGACCAGGTCATTGTCACGCAGCGTGGCGCCCGTGGCGGTAATGTCCACGATGCGATCGGTCATGCCGACAATGGGGCCCAGCTCGATGTTGCCGTGCAGCGAGACGATGTCGGCGTTCACGCCGCGCTCGGCATACCAGGCACTCGCGATGCGCGGGTACTTGGTTGCCACGCGAAGCGACCCACGGCGGGCATAGTTGCGCTCGGCCTGGCCGGCGCGCCACGCGGGCTCCGCCTCGATAAACGTGCACAGACCGTAGCCCAGGTCGACCAGCTGCAGCAGGTTGAGGTCTGCCTCGATAAGCGAGTCCCAGCCGCAGATGCCGCAGTCGGCACCGCCGCAGCCCACAAAGGCGGGCGCGTCGCTGGGACGCACGATGACAAACTCGATATCGCCGACCGCACCCTCACCGGCCTGTGTGTCGCGGCCGCGCACGATGAGGTGACGACCGGGGTCACGCAGCTCAGAGACATCCAAGCCCGCGGCCTCGAGCACGTCGAGCGTGTCGGCCTTAAGCGAGCCCTTGGGCACGGCAATGCGCAGCGGACCCTCGGCACCGCGCCCCACGGCGTGATCGCCATCGGAAGCAGCGTCCTCGGCCGAGGTGTGCGCGGCCTCCAGACGCTCGAGCGAAAAGGCGAAGCCCGCCGCCGGCACCTCGATGCCGTCGCCAAATGCACCGGTAAAGATGGAGTCGTAGCGTCCGCCCGAACCCACCGGATCGGGCAGGCCGCCGGCATAGGCCTTAAAGACCAGACCCGTGTAGTAATCAAACGAGTTCATGATGGAGAAGTCGAAGGACAGCACCTGGGCGTCCTCGGGAGCCAGGCCCTCGACCAGGGCACGCAGCTCGCGCGTGAGCGGCGCGACAATGCCCACCGCCGCCAGAAGCGCGTCGACGCGGTCGAGCACCTCGGCACCACCGTGCAGGCGCGGCAGCTCGCTAATGGCGACCTTAACGGCCTCGGACTCGGTGCTTTTCGCCACGCGGGCATCGAGGCCCACAAAGTCGTTGGCGTGCACGCAGCGCAGCGCCTCGGCAGCCAGCTCGCGATCTTCGCACGCCGCAAGCAGTTCCTTAAACGGACGAACGCTGCCCGCAATAATGCGCGCATCGGGCAGCGCCAGCTTGCGCATGGCCTCCGCCACCAGCGAGACGATCTCGACATCGCCCGCGGTGTCGCCCACACCGATAAGCTCAAAGCCCAGCTGTGTAAACTGGCGCGAGCCACCGGCATTGCGCTGGCACTCGCGAACCACCGGCGCCTCGTAGCGAAGGCGCAGGGGCAGGTCGGCTGCGCGCATGCGGGTCGAAACCAGACGCACGATCGGCAGCGTGTTGTCGGGACGGACCACCAGCAGGCGGCCATCATCGTCAAAGAGCTTAAACGGCGTGTCCGCAATGCGGCCGCCTTCCTCGAGCGAGCCCTTGTCCTCGAGCAGCGGCGTCTCGACCGGCAGGTAATGATGCTCCCTAAAGCAGCCCTTCACCGTACATGCGATCTCCTCGCGCGCCTGAGCCTCCTCGGGCAATATGTCCCGGAATCCCCACGGTGTGGCCGTCATCTGGTGAGCCTCCTCATGCTGTGTTTCATATAGAGCAGAAGACCGGCATAGCTCCGCCGGTCTTCTGGGTACTTTAGCATACTAGAGTGCTTGCGGGGAAAATCCTTGTCCGCAGCTCACACCGTATTCATTTGGAAACATAGGGGCAGACGCTCAGCTAAATCTGACGATTATCTAGGCCAACCAGAAACCATATCCCGTTTTTCGTCTAAAAACTGGGATGCAGTTTCCGCTGAGGACCTTTTCCGAACTGCTTCTGCAGCGGCTGTTTTGGCTCCGGGACCGCGTCAATCGCATATCTTTATGGCGCCTTTATCCTACACATGTTGTATAACTACCAAATGTGGAATATAACAAAGAGCAAAACATAGGCTGAGCGTTATGGAAGATTGAGGTTGAAAGAGAAGCTATTTCGATGGGTCGTGAAGCACCGCAAACCCATCATCGCGTTCTATGCGGTGGCAGCACTGGTATGCCTGTTCCTGCGCCAGTTTGTAGGCGTTAACTACGACATTACGAGCTATCTGCCCGACGAAGCGGCGTCGACCGTCGCTCTGAATACCATGGGTGATGAGTTTGAGGGTGACATTCCCAACTGTCGCGTTATGGTGCCCAATGTCTCGATCGCTCAGGCGCTCAAATACAAGGACAAAATCAAAAAGGTCGACGGCGTCGAGGAGGTCCTATGGCTTGACGACGCGGCAGATATCGATCAGCCGCTTGCCACGCAAGACAAAGACACCGTTGAGACCTATTACAAAAAGAACAACGCCCTGTTTACGGTGACGGTTAATTCCGAAAAGGAGATCGAGGCAACCGACGCTATTCGAGATATCGTGGGCGACGAGGGCGCCATTACGGGCTCGGCCATGTCTAACGCGCTCGCCACCACATCGACCGAGCAGCAGATCAGCATTATCACGGTCGCTGTCATAGCGATTATCTTCGTGATTCTGGTCATCACGACTACCAGCTGGGCCGAACCCATCCTGGTGCTGCTGGGCCTGGGCGTCTCGGTGTTTATCAACTGGGGCACCAACCTCATCTTTGGCGAGATTAGCTTTGTCACCAACTCTGCGGGCTCCATTTTGCAGGTTGCCATCGCGCTGGACTTCTCGGTCTTTTTGCTGCACCGCTTTAACGAGGAGCGTGGCCGCCACGGCAGCGTTGCCGAAGACATGGTGCAGTCGTGCTGCCTGTCCTCGGTCGCCGTGTTTTCGAGCGGTTGCACGGTCTGCATCGGCTTTATCGCGCTTGCCGCCATGCAGTTTAAGATCGGCCCCGACCTTGGTCTTGCCCTTGCAAAGGGTATCGCCATCAGCCTGGTATCGGTCTTTACCTTTGTTCCTTCGATGTTCGTTCAGTTCGATGGCTTTGTGCAAAAATCGCAGCACAGGCCCTTTGTCCCGCCGCTGGGTAAGTTCGCCCGTCTGGTGCTCAAGGTCTGTATCCCCGCTGCCGTCGTGATCCTCGCCGTGGTTTACCCTGCGCGTGTGGCATCGACCTCCAGCGATATCACGTACTACTACGGCACTTCGCACATTTTTGGTTCGGATACGCGGCTTGGTCAGGATATGGACAAGGTCAAGGAGGTCTTTGGCAACTCCGATACCTACGTTGTGCTCGTTCCCCGTGGAGAGGTGAGCGAGGAGCAGGCACTCTCCAATGAGCTCAAGGCGCTCCCCGAGGTCAAGTCCATCCAGAGCTATGTTGACGTTGCGAGTCCCTATATCCCCACGGGCATGGCCGAAAAGGACACGCTCGATCTGGTGGAGGGAGAGCACTACAGCCGTTTGGTGCTCACGGTTACCGCGCCCTACGAGGATCCGAGTACATTTAAGCTGGTCAAGAAGATTCGTTGTATCGCGAACAAACATTATCCGGGTAAGGCAATGCTCGCCGGCGAGGGCGTGAGCACCACCGACCTTAAGGACACCATCACCGTCGATAAGGGCAAGGTCGACCTCATCGCCGTCGTGGCCGTGTTCGCGGTCTTGCTGCTGGCCACCAAGTCGCTGAGCCTGCCGATCATCTTGGTGCTCGTGATTGAGACCTCGATCTGGATCAACTTTGCTGCACCGCTCTACACCGGTATGCACGAGTTCTTCCTCGCCTACTTAATTGTGAGCTCCATCCAGCTGGGCGTTGCCGTCGACTACGGCATCCTGATTGCTGACCGCTATCGTGAGGACCGCGTGACCATGCATAAGCGCGAAGCGCTACTCGAGACCATGGAAGCTTGCACGATTCCTGTTTTGACCTCTGGATCGGTTCTGCTGATCAGTGGCTTCCTGATCCATGCGATCTCGAGCCACGGCGTGCTCAAGCAGATCGGCTGGTTCCTGGGCGTCGGCGTGAGCATCTCCCTAGTCGCCGTACTCTTTGCGCTGCCGGGTTTCCTGTATGTGCTCGATGGCCTCATCGGCAAGACCACGCTCAAAGCTCATTTTTTGCCCAAGGATGCCCAGGATCCGGTTTCGGATACCACCGAGGCATCGGCTGCGGACGGCTCCGCTCAGTAACGTTTTACAAAGCAGTTGGAAGGAATACCGCAATGCATACCCATACCACTGATACCGCTTCGAAAGAGCTCAAAGCCCAACGCGATCTTGTACGTCGTCCCCATAAGCGCATCGCTGCGCTCGCTCTTGCCGCCGGTCTGACCGTGGCCCTTACCGTTCCCGGTGCCGTTGTGTTCGCCGACGGCGTAGGGTCGACGAGCGCTGCCTCGGCTACGAGTGAACAGATGGCGACGGACTCCGATAACAGCACGCCGGGATATAAGAAAAACCAGGTCGTATACGTCAAAACCGATGCCGACGGCAATCGCACGGGTGTTTACGTGGTCAATAGCTTCGAGGCCAATAAGGGCGTCAAGATCGACGATGCCGGCACCTATAACAAAGTGACCAACCTATCGACGACTCAAAAACTAACGGACGACAGCGGGTCGGTTGCCGTTACGGGCCAGGGAGTGCAGGACTTTGTCTACCAGGGCGATCTGGACAAGAACACTCAGATGCCGTGGAACGTCACCGTGGCATACCAGCTCGATGGCCGCGATATCGACGCCAAGGATTTGGCGGGCAAGAGCGGCAAGCTCACCATGAAGCTCAAGGTCGAAAAGAATGACAACTATACCGGTGGCGATTATGTCGATAACTACCTGGTTCAGATTACCGGTCAGCTTAAGGATGCCGAGGCACACGATATTGAGGCTGAGGGCGCCACGGTTGCTGCCAACGGCTCCAACACGCAGCTTACCTACATGGTGATTCCCGGCAGCACCGGAGACTACACCATTACGACCGATGTTGAGGATTTTGAGTTTGATGGCTGGCAGATTGTCGGCGTGCCGCTGAATCTTGCCATCGATGTGGACTCGAGCAGCATGGATACGAGCCAGCTCGTGGAGCTCTCCAACGGTATTGCTACGGCCAATAGCGGTGCTGGCCAGGTTGCCGACGGTGTCAAGACGCTCGCGGCCTCGCTTGCCACGGCCAATACCGGTGCCGGCACGCTGTCCAGTGGCGCCGCTGCGCTCGCGGCGGGTACGAGTCAGCTCAACGCGCAGGTCCCCACGCTGGTCGAAGGCGTGAGCAACCTTAATGCCGGTGCCGAGGGGGTTAATGCCGGTGCCGTGCAGCTTAAGGGCGGTGCGTCCGATCTTTCGGCGGGCCTTTCCAAGCTGCAGGGGAGCGCACAGCAGATCTCGGGCGGCATAAGTGGAATTGCCGCTGGGTCCGATACGTACGTCGACGCGCTGACGCTGGGCAAGCAGGCTCAGGAGGCAAACCTTGCCAAGGCGCAGGCTGCGGCCAAGGCGGCCCAGGACGCCGTGACCGCTACGTCGGGCAACGCCTACAGCGCGCTGTACGGGCCGCAGGGTCTTACGGCGGCGCTCAGCGGCGAGGGGCAGTACCTTGCCGGTGCACAGCAGGCGCTCGGCGGGGCAAAGCAGGCCGCGAGCGCCATGGGCAACGATGCAGCAAAGGCTAACGCCGAGAGCGCAAAGGCTGGCGCCGAGAGCACCGTTGCATCTATTGCCGCTGCCAAGGCGGCGGTCGCCGATGCTCAGGACGCGCTGGATAACGCGGCCGATCTCGACTCCGCCAAGGCTGCGGCAGCCAAGCTAAGCGAGGCTACGGCACAGCTGGATGCCGCCACCGCAAGTGCCGGCAATGCTGCTACCAGCGCGGGTGCCGCCGCCACGGCGGCATCGAGCGCCGATGCGACGGGTCTTACCGCGCTTCTCGATTCTGCATCCAATGCCGTTGCGGGCGCGCAGGGTCTTAACACGCAGGTGTCGCAGGGCCTTAAGGGTGCCGAGTCCATGTTTGGCACGCTTACCGATCAGGTTACGACTTTGGCCCAGGCGGCCGGCGCCCAGGGCGGCGCCCAGGGTGCCGTCACCGCGCTCGATAGCGCCATTCAGGGCTACACCACTGTCCAGGATGGCCAACAGCTGAGCCTGGCCGGAGCCATCGCCTATATGAACAGCGCGATCAACCCGGCAAACCCCACGGCCGTGAACCCCGGTCTTGTCGCCGGTGTTGGCTCTGCAGCAACGGGCGCGGGTCAGCTGAGCGATGGCGCCGCGGCTCTTGCCGCGGGCACCGACCAGCTTGCTGCGGGCACACAGCAGCTCAACGGTGCCACGCCCGCGCTTGCCAACGGCGCATCACAGCTCAACAACGGTGCGGCGCAGCTCAAGACAGGTGCTGCTAGCCTTGCTAGCGGCATGAATCTTCTCTCCTCGGGTGCAGGTACGCTTGCCAGCGGCGCATCCGAGCTCGGCAACGGCATGCAGGAGCTTACCGACCGAACGAGCAATCTCGATACTCAGGTCATCGACACCGTTAAGGACAAGATCGAGGAAATGCTCAACCCCGGCTTTACGCCGACGGACTTTGTCAACGGCGAGCAGGGCGGACATATAAATCGCGTGCAGTTTATCTATATGACGGGCGCGATCAGCAAGTAGGCAGCCGCGCCCTTGTGGCGATTGGCATCGATAGCAAGTTATGAGGGGAGGGGCCGTCGGGCATTGTCTCGGCAGCCCCTCTTTGCTGTCAGCGGCCACTTCGCGTCTTTGCAGAAGCTGTACCGCAAGATTTGTGTTTGGAAGGAGACGCGCTTTCTGCAAGGGGCGGAGCGCGGAAAGCATGTCCCGGATTTGATGCTCGGAACGGGATGAGCTTTCCGGATCGGACCCCAAGCGGAAAGCGCGTCCCGTTTCGGGGCTTCAGAATGGGACGCATCCGGAAACCGCATCCCACTCTGAGCCGAAATTCCGGGATGAGATTTCCGCCGAGGACACCCTGCGCCGACGGCAACGCAAAAAGGGCGCCCGCGCGAATGCGGACGCCCTTGTGTAGGGTCGAGATATCAACCAGCCAAGATATCGGCCCTGCGGCCAGCTCTTAGTAGTCGAACTGGTGGTAGTAGCGGCGGTACTTGAGGTTGTGCTTGGTGACC
>UQPY01000028.1 GCA_900542965.1 uncultured Collinsella sp. | reverse complement strand
CATCCAAAGATGTCGAAAAATGTCGACTTTGGATGCTGGTGTACATGTTTGGGTCGTATGGGTTGGGGCCCTGGACGGACAGAGCGTGCGTACTAGAGCAGGTTTTCCTGCACCCACGCGATGATGTCGCTCGATTCGTAGAGTGGTTTGCCGTCGATGAACAGGCAGGGAACCTGGCGTTTTCCGCCGACGGCGATGAGTGTCTGTTCGGCATCGGAATCGGTCGAGATATTGCGCTCGGGAATGGTCACGCCGTTATCGGCCAAAAAGTGCTTGACCTTTAAGCAATACGGGCAGCCGGTCATAACGTACAGCGCGAGCTCGTGATTAGTAGCCATAGGTCTCCAATCGGTTGAGGTTTTGATTGAAATACCCAAAGCCGCCGCGGTCTATGCGCGCGTCAACGAAGACTCGATGGCCTGGACCAGAAACGCCGTGGCTCCGGTGGCGCAGGGCTTGTCGTAGTAGTCAACAAAGCGCTGGTCGGCAAGATAACCGTGGGCGAGGCCCAGGTACGCCTCGTCTTGGGGCTCGCATCCCCAGTTGAGAGCAATCCAGCGACGATGCATCGCGACAAGCTTACGAGCCTCGTTGCTCTCTGGGTCGCCAATGCCCATGGCAATTGAGAGCTGGCCCAGAATAGCGCGTTCAAGTTCCTTCATGTCGTTCCATGTCTCGGGGTCCATGTCCAGCAACGCTTCGTTTGCTGCATCGATAGCCTCATCGCCGTAGCGCGCCCGCGCCTCGGCACCGTAGCGCGCCTCGTTTTCCTGCATGGTGCGCCAGCGCTCCAGTTGCGGCAGGACGGCGCCCATGAGCGAGACGGCTTCGTCGAGCGACACGCCGGTGTTTTGTGCCAGGCGCGGGGCACAATCCTCAATCATTGCCTCCATGGTGGTGTCATAGGTGTACTTGCCGTGGTCGTAGCACCACTTGCAGTAATGATCGGTCGCGGTGCCCGTGGCATCGGTGCCGCAGTCGTCGGGCGTGAGTATCATGCCGCAGCTCTGGCAATAGTGCTCAGGCATTTCGAGCAGGTGGGACAGCGGTTCTCCGGTTACGGCGGCGATGAGCTTCATCATGTCGATGCCCGGTGTGACCTCGCCGCGCTCCCACCGGCTGATGGCCTGGCGTGTGACGAAGAGCTTAGCGGCAAGCTGCTCTTGGGTAAGGTGATGGGCGCGACGGACAGCAATGAGCTTTTCTGCAAAGGCCATAGCGGCTCCTTTCTGCTGGTTGATGGCTTAAGCATACGCGGCGGCAGGCGCCCTTCCAAGCAACCGTTGGTTGCACGACGGGGGACCGCGGCGAAGAATTGCGCGCAACGCCCCACGCCTCCATGCCGTACAATGACCGGCATGGAACCTATCGCACGCATACATACCGACCTGCCGCAGAAGTTCGGCATTCCGCGCAACAGCTTTTTGGCGCCCCATCTGCAGGGACGAATCTTTTTTGAGCCGGAATTTGCCTCCAATGCAGCGGTTGAGGGCCTGGACTCCTTCTCTCACCTGTGGCTGCTGTGGCGCTTCGAAAACGGAACGCCCGGCGGCACGGCTAAGGATATTGCCGTCGACGCTAAAACGCAGGACAGGTCCGGCACCAACGCAAAATGGTCGAAAACCGTGCGCCCGCCGCGTCTGGGCGGAGCCGAACGTGTGGGAGTGTTTGCCACGCGCAGTCCGTTTCGCCCTAATCCCATCGGGCTCACCTGCGTCAAGCTTGATCGTGTCGAGCTCACCGACGATGGCCCCATCATCCATGTGTTGGGGGCCGACCTGCGCGACGGTACGCCCATCTACGACATCAAGCCCTACATTCCGTTTGCGGACTGCCACCCGGATGCGACCGGAGGCTGGATCGAGGATGCTCCGTGGCAAGAGCTCGATGTTGAGTTTCCGCAAGCACTGCAGGATATGGTCCCGCCCGCAAAGCTCCTCGGCTTGGTCGAGGTCCTTCGCCAAGACCCGCGCCGCGCGGGCAGCAAGCACGAGCCACACCGCGTCTATCATCTGGCTTACGCCGGGCTCGACATATCGTTTACGGTCGATGAAACCCAGCTAACCGTAGTTGCCGTCAACGACGCGCAAGACTAACCAGCCATTCGTCCGCACCCGTCAAATTAAGCGCCAAACCCCGCGCCAAAACCGCCCACGCTGGTGGACAATAACGCCTACCAAAACAATCAACTTTGCACGGGAGTCCAGCATGAAATACGACTTTAGCTCGCTTATCGACCGCCACGGCATGGACTCCATCGCCGTTGATTCTTGGGGTGAGATCCCCGGCATGGCTCCGAACGCACCCGACGAGGGCTTCGACCGCATCCCCATGTGGGTGGCGGACATGAACTTTGCCACGGTGTCCACAGTCCAGGAGTACATCATTCAGCGTGCCCAGCACCCCATGTTTGGCTATTTCAATCCGCGTCCCGAGTACTTCGACTGCATCATCGAATGGCAGAGCCGTCGCAATGGCGTTGAGGGCCTGGCGCCGGAGCATATCGGCTACGAAAACGGCGTGCTGGGCGGTGTCGTGTCGACGTTGCGCGCATATGTCCAGCCGGGCGATGCGGTGCTGGTCCACAGTCCCACCTACATCGGCTTTACCAAGTCCATCGAGGCTGCGGGCTATCGCATTGTCCACAGCCCGCTTAGGCTCGACGACCAAGGCGTGTGGCGTATGGACTTTGAGGACATGGAGCAAAAGCTCGCCCAAAACCATATCCATGCCGCGGTGTTCTGCTCGCCGCACAATCCCTGCGGCCGCGTATGGGAGCGCGACGAGATCGAGCACGCCATGGATATCTATCGCCAGCACGATTGCGTGGTGATCTCGGATGAGATTTGGTCCGATATCATCCTGCCGGGTCACAAGCATATCCCGACGCAGTCGGTGAGCGAGGATGCCCGCATGCGCACGGTTGCCCTCTACGCGCCCAGCAAGACGTTCAACCTGGCGGGCCTGGTCGGCAGCTACCACATCATCTATAACGAGACGTTGCGCGACCGCGTGTGCGCCGTGTCCAACAAGACTCACTACAACGAGATGAATGTCCTCTCCATGCATGCGCTTATCGGTGCCTACCAGCCGCAAGGCTACGAGTGGGTGGACGAGCTCAACCAGGTGCTTGCCGGCAATATCGAGTACTTCTGCACGCATGCAGAAAAACATTGGAAGGGCGTCACGTTTTCGCGTCCGCAGGGCACGTACATGGTGTTTCTGGACTGCACCGAGTGGTGTCGCGAACATGGCCGCGATATTCAGTGGCTGCTCGACGAGGGGGCGCGCGTGGGCGTGGGGTATCAGGACGGCCGTCCGTTCCACGGGCCCTGCCACATTCGCGTGAATCTGGCGCTGCCGCTTTCGCGCGTGAGGGAAGCGTGCGACCGCCTGGACCGCTACGTTTTTAATGCACGGTAAGTGCGCGCTGCATGCGGGGCCTTCTGCCAAGTCGGCTAGAAGGCCCCGCAGGGTAAAGCGTCTGTAACCATTGGGCGCTCGAGTGGTTTCATTTGCTATTATTTTTAACCATTTCAGTCTGTAAGCAGGATCGTCTGGAGCTCGATGAGAAGACCTCGCCGCTCGGTTGCCATATCGTTGTTTGTTGCGCTTGCAGTGGCGAGTGCATTTGTCGTAGCGATAGCTGGCTGTTCTGGGTCGAATGACGAGGCCTCGGCGTCTGCATCAAAAGGCCTGGATGCCTCTCAGGTCAAAGACGACGACCTTAAGACGCTCAACGTCGGCAGCGACCTCTACCCACCGTTTGTGTATACCGACGAGTACGGCGATATCGTTGGCCTGGATGTTGAGATATTGACCGAGGCGTTGGCCCGCATTGGTTACAAGCCAAAATACCAGCTGATTGACTGGGAAAAGAAGAAAGAGCTACTGGCGAGCGGCGAGCTCGATTGTGTCATGGGCAGCTTTAGCATGACGGGTCGCGAAAACGAGTATCGTTGGGCCGGCCCGTACCTTGCGAGCCGCCAGGTGGTCGCGGTCGATCCCCAGAGCGATATCTATACGCTTGCCGATCTTGAGGACAAGGTCGTGGCCGTTCAGTCCACCACCAAGCCCGAGGACATTTTGCTCAATCATACAAATGAAAACGTTCCGCAGATCAAGGAGCTCTACAGCTTCTCGGATCGCTCGTGCCTGAACCCGGCGCTCGTCGAGGGCCTGGTCGACGCTATCGCCGCACATGAGTCCTCGCTGCTCACCTATGAAAAAGACTATGGCGTGACGTATCGCATTCTGAACGAGCCGCTGCTGGAGGTTGGTTTGGGCACCGCTTTCGATATCAACGACACGCGCGGTATCGACG
Organism: uncultured Collinsella sp.; assembly: GCA_900542965.1. Lineage (GTDB taxonomy): Bacteria > Actinomycetota > Coriobacteriia > Coriobacteriales > Coriobacteriaceae > Collinsella. The sequence continues at coordinate 22,690 of UQPY01000028.1, read as the reverse complement.
TTAAACTCACCCATGCCTACCAAGAAATGCTTGCCGATGGCACCATGGAACGCCTGGTGTCAAAGTACTTTGATGACCCCTCACCATTTTTGAATATGGAGGGCCTGTCGTGATCGATGCGCCCGACTACACCGCTCAGGAGCGGGGCAATCATTCGACCTGGGTATGGCTCCTTGCCGCCCTGGTGGGTATAGCGCTCTCGGTTGTCGCCGGCATGATGAGCTACGGGTACACGACAGCCCAGGCCGAGCAGCGCTTTGCCGACGTTGTCGACTACGTGGCGACGCAGAGCCTTTCCTACGATGCGTTCAACAGCGCTTATACGACCAAAAACCTGATTCGCGTTATGGAGATCGCCGGAGAGGTGGCGCGCGATATGGAGCGCGACGGTTCGGCGGATAATGCCGCGCTGGAGCAATATGCTGACCAGTTCAACGTGAGCGCACTGATCGTGACGGACGCATCGGGCAATTTGGTGTCCGAGTCCTCGACGGATGGCGTGGGCTACGAGTCGCTTGCTACGTATCTCAAAGAAGCGCCCGTGTTGGAGGTGGCAACCTCTCCGCTTAAGTCCTATACCGATCGTATTACGCTTGCGGATGATTCGGTTGCAGACATTGGTTGCGTGACCCGGCAGGATGGCGAGGGCATCGTTATCGCGGTAAGGCATCAGAGCGCGAAGGCGGTTGCAAGCAATACGCTCAAACTGCAGAGTCTGCTCGATGGTTATGAAACCATCGATAGCGGCAATATCGTGATCGAAAACGATGGCAAGGTCGTTGCGACCAACGCCGTTGAACCCACCATCTTGGGCGTGTTCGACCTGCCTGCGACGGACGCCATCATTGTCGACGAAATTAAGGATCGATGCCTGCCCGGCAAAGTCCGGCTGGTCAACGTCAACGGCGAGTGGTATTTGGGCACATACGGCAAAGCGCAAAAATTCTACGTGTACACCTATGCCTCGGCGCAGCGCTACTTTGAGGTCGTCGCGGTTGTTGCTGCCGGCGTGCTGGTGCTCTACAGCGGTGTTATAGCCGTTGTTGTGATGGCGCGCCGCCGCGCTGATCGTCGACGTTTGACGGACTTGCTGCAGCAGGAGCGCGACTATGGCGACAAGCTGGCAAAGGCGGCGCGTGAGGCCTCGTCTGCCAACTCGGCAAAGACGGAGTTCCTGCGTCGCATGAGCCACGATCTGCGCACGCCCATCAACGGCATTCGCGGTATGGTTGAGGTCGGCGATGCCAATGCGGACGATCTGCAAAAGCAGACCGAGTGCCGCTCAAAGATCTGGACGGCATCGGGACTGCTGCTCGACCTTGCGAATGAGGCCCTGGATATGAGTCGCCTGGAGAGCGGGCAGGTCGACCTGGAGCTTGTTCCCACAAATTTGGTGACCCTCAACCACGAGGTGCGCGATATTCTGGAGCGCCAGGCCGAGGAGCGCCTGGTGACAATTATCTGCGATCAGCAGACGCTTAATCATCCCTATGCGCGGGTGAGCGTGACGCACCTCAAGCGCTTGTTGCTCAATATTGCCGGCAATGCCGTCAAGTACAACCGCCGGGGCGGCTATGTTCGCCTGGTGTGCCGCGAGGTGGAGCCAGCGGATGGCGTTCCTGTCTATGAATACACGATCGCCGATAACGGTATTGGCATGAGCGAGGAGTTCCAACAGCACCTCTACGAGCCGTTTTGTCGCGAGGAGCAGCAGGTGGAAGGCGCTTCATCGGGAACTGGCCTGGGTGCGCCTATTGCTAAACAGTTGGTCGAGCTTATGGGCGGAACCATGAGTTTTACGAGCGTCTTGGGGCAGGGGACGACGTTTACCATCCGTCTGCCGTTTGAGAAGTGCAAGCGCTCCGAGATTCCTCAGGCTGTGCGCGTGGACGCGGGCGACGGCGATGCGCTCCAGGGCTTGCGTGTTTTGCTCGTAGAGGATAACGACCTGAATGCCGAGATTGCACAGTTTACGCTCGCCCGTGCCGGTGCCGTCGTGACGCATGCTAAGGATGGTGAGTCTGCCGTCGAGATGTTTGCCGCGAGCGCGCCTCACGAGTACGACGTGGTGTTGATGGACATCATGATGCCCGGTATCGATGGCCTTGAGGCCACGCGTCGGATTCGGGCACTCGATCGCGATGATGCCGCGACCACGCCGATCATCGCCGTGAGCGCCAACGCCTTTGCCGACGATCGCAGGCTTTCGCGTGAGGCGGGCATGAACGCGCACCTGAGTAAACCAGTGAGTTCGCAGGAGCTCGTTGAGGCGCTTGCGCACATAGCCGCCGACGCTTCATAAGCATATGGCCCGGTTCCAAGGTGGGTTGGAACCGGGCCATATTGCTATTGATGAGGCTTGCTGAGGGGCTTACTTTTCCTGGATCTGCTTACCGCAGAGATGCTCAATCGTAATCTCGTAGAGTTGGACGCCCTTGATGTCTTTGGCGATTTCCTCCTCGACTTCTTCGGCGGAAGGGTAGTACTTAAGCGCGAGCTGGCGGACTTTGTCTTCGATAAATGCAGGGGTGTCATCTACCAGGCGACAACGGCCAAAGACCACGGTACTCATAACGTAGGGAGCCCAGTCATCGTCCTTGTACCACTCGTTGCCGTAAACGGTAAAGCAGATCTTGTCATCGCGCTTGAGTGCGTCGACCTTGTGGCCGGCTTTGGCGCCATGGAAATAAATCTTGTCGTGCTCGGCGTCGAAGAAGTAGTTGACGGGAATGGCGTACGGGTAGCCATCGTCGCCGTTGACGGCAAAGACGCCGCGCTTGCAGGAGGCGAGCAACTCGCGCGCTTCCTCGTCGGTGATGGCGCGTTTCTTTCGACGTAAGGGCCTAAACATCGTTGGTTTCCTTTCTGGCCGTGCATGGTGGTTGAGCACAAACTATAGCGAAACGGATCCGTATTTCTTGATGCGGGCGAGTATGTTTTTGAGCTTGTTAAAGTCGAGCGGTTTGGACAGATGGGCGTTCATGCCGGCGTCGTGTGCCGCCTTGGCGTCCTCGGCAAAGGCATTGGCGGTGAGCGCGATGATGGGGATATCGGCTGCATCGACCTTCTCGCTCAGGCGAATCGCGCGGGTTGCCTCGTAACCGTCCATGTCCGGCATCATAATGTCCATCAGGATCGCATCGAAGCTGCCGGCGGGATGAGACAGGTACAGATCGACGACTTCGTTGCCGTTGACGGCGCGGGTGACCACGACGCCCTCGGATTCTAGCAGCGCCTGGGCAATCTCGGCATTCAATTCGTTGTCTTCGGCGAGCAGCACGTTCATGTCGGCGAGCGAGCAGTCGAGCGCCCTCTCGACCGTATTCGCCCGCGCCCGGGGGTTCTTGTCGATATCGAGCGGAATTTCCACGTAGAACGTGGTGCCCACATGGAGTTCGCTGCTGACTTCGATGGTGCCGCCCATCAGTTCAATAAGCGACTTGACGATTGGCATGCCCATGCCGGTTCCTTGGAACTTGCTGCGCGCATCGTCACCTTCTTGGGCAAACGGCTCATAGATATGCTTTAAAAACTCGGGAGCCATGCCAATGCCGGTATCCGAAACGCTAAAGCAAAAGAGCGCGCGCTCGTTATCGAGTGGCTTGGTCTTTGAACTAAAGGTGACGGAGCCGCCGTGCTTGTTGTACTTAATGCTGTTGTCTAACAGGTTGATCATGATCTGTCGGATATGGGTGGGACTGCCGATCATGTATGGCCCCGTGGCGTACGGCAGACTATTGTCCTGCATTGTGATGCCATTACTGGACGCGCGGAGCTTGCACAGCACCAGCGTATCGTCACAGAGCTCTTTGAGGTTAAAAGGCGCATGTTCCAGTGTTAGCTTGCGGTCTTCGATTTTTCCCATCTCGAGGATGTCGTTGATCAGCGAGAGCAGGTGATTGGCGGCAACGCGCGCCTTGGCACGGCTCTCGCGGGCGACTTGCATATCGCCTTCCTTCAATTCCTCGATCTCGATAAGGCCCAGGATGCCGTTGAGCGGCGTGCGGATGTCGTGGCTCATGCGCGTGAGGAATGCCGTCTTAGCGGCGTTGGCAGCATCGGCTTTTTTGCGCTCGGTTCGAGCGCGCACGAGCGCCCAGATGAGCAGGACGACGCCGACCGACAACATACCGATGAGGGTAGCTGCAATGGCGGTGCGGTTGCGATAAAGGAATTGAAGCGTGTTGGATTCCTGGGCCGTGTACGACGTGGAGGAGAAATTGCTTGCGGAGAGCGATTCTCCGGCATTGATGATGCCCTTGTTGATGATTCCCAACAGCTCGGGTTTTCCGCGCGAAATCCAGCACGAGAGCTCACAGGTGTCAGGGAGCTCGGTCGTCTCGCAGTCCTCGAGATCGTAACGGTCACCGATGGTTTTTACGCGTGAACTGGGAGCGACGATGCAGTGCGCCGTTCCCTTCCTGAGGGCATCGAACGCTTCATCGTCGGATTGGTATTCGGTTACGGTCGCTGTGGGGAACAGACTTTCAAGTGCATTTTTGTTGACAAACGATGATTTGGTACAGGCGATGTTCTGAAGGTCTTTGTTCAGGTTGCTGCCGGTGTGGATGGCGGTGAGGGATATGGTCCCCAACGATATCGACTGCACAACGCCTGTTTGCTCGGCAAACCAGTAATCTCGGTATACCGGCAGCGCAACGTCTATACTTCCCTTTGACAGAGCCTTTGACATCATCTTGTAGCTATCAAAGGCGACGGTTTTGACCGTAATGCCAAATTTATCGTGTAGCGTCGTCGCAAGCGATGCGAGCGATCCTTCCATTTCGCCGTCTTCGTCCTCGTTGCAGTAGGGGAGTTTGCCCGTAATGTAGCCGAGCGTGATGGTGTTGTTGTTTGCTTTGAGCCAAGAACATTCGGGGCCGTTGAGCGATGATGAACCGCTGTTTTGGGTCGAGTAGCTAGATTTGACTTCGTCGTTATAGCGTGGGTTGACGCGAGCGATTGCCGTCATGGCAGCATTGATGTCGTTCATCAGGTCGGGGCGGCTTTTGGGAACGGCAAAGTAGTAGTCGCTCGAACCAATGTAGAACATGGGGGAGGCGTTGGGCGACGAGGTCGTGTCGTTCATGATGATGGCGTCGACCTCGCCGTTTGCCAGCGCATCGAAAAGGTCGCCGTTACTGCTGATTTCCTTATAGGTACAGGTAATGCCCTCGTTGGCGAGCCATTGCTGGCCAACGATGGTTTGCATGACGCCGGGGTTGAAACCGATAGTGAGACCCTGGAGTGCTTGAGGGTCACCCTTTGCGAGGTCGTCACGGTCGGGCCTAGCGTAGATGTAGTAGCGTTCGGTGCCCTCGGGGTTCGACGAGAAGAGCAGTTTTTGGGCGCGTTCTTCGGAGTAGGAGATGTTTGGCATGAGGTCAATCTCGCCGGCTTCGAGCTTCTCCATAAGCTCGGTGAAGGTGCCGGAGACGTATTCGTACTGCCAGCCGGGTGTGTAGTACGAGAGGGTCTGGAGGTGCTCGTAACCCCATCCCGAGAGACGCTCGCCGGGGGTGCCGTCCTGGAAGCCCTCATTGTTGACGAGCCAACCAACGCGGACCGTTTTGACTGGCTGACTAGAGTCATCGGCAAAAGCCTGGGCAGGCGCGATAGAACTCAGCACGGCAAGCGCGGCAAGCACAATGGCCAGGGCGCGATATATAACTGAACGAAGGACAGCGGAAGCTCTCACATGCAATCCTAACGAATCGAGACATTACCGCATAAGGATACCAGCTCAGCCTGCCCAGTCGGCAGCTGCACCGCTAAACGGTCCCGCCCGGCAGTTGGGGACAGTCCCTTTCTGCCGGCACAAAAGGAATGTCCCCAAGTGCCGGTTGTGGGACAATACCGAGCGAATGTGATGGGGCGTCTGGGAAAAGGGGTCGCGATGAACAAGTTGAGGACGCTTGCCGATGTTTTGCGCCAGGCTGGCTTTGCGCGCATCACGGGCCTGTTCCTTATCTTCTATCTGCTGTGCTCGACGGCTGTCTGGCTGTCCGAGCCCACGACCCTTACGTTTGGCGATGGCCTGTGGTTTAGCTTTGAGACGGTCTCGACCATCGGCTTTGGCGATATTCCGGCCGAGACGCCGGTTGCCCGCGCGATTACCGTCGTCCTGAGCGTCATCAGCATCTTCTACATCGCCATGCTCACGGGTGTGGCGGTGAACTACTGCAATACGCTCATCAAGCTGCGCCAAAAGGACACCATGGCGCGCTTTATGGACGATCTTGAGCATTTGGAAGAGCTCGATCGTGACGAGCTCGCTGACCTGTCGCGCCGCGTGCGCGAGTATCGTCGCCGGCAACGATAGAACGGGTGCCGCGCGTCACGACGAGGGGGATTGCATATGAACATCACGGTGTACCTGGGCGCGAGCGTCGGCAACGACCCGGCGTTTCTGCCTGCAGTGCGAGAGCTCGGCACGTGGATTGGCTCCAACGGCCACGCGCTGGTATACGGCGGCTCCAAGTCGGGCCTGATGGGCGCGCTTGCCGATAGCGTGCTCGAGGCGGGTGGACACGTGACGGGTGTTGAACCGAGCTTTTTTATCGAGGCCGAGTTTCAACATGACGGTATCGACGACCTCATCGTGACGAGTGACATGGCCGAGCGTAAGGCCAAGATGATCGAGCTCGGCGACGCGTTCATCGCCTTCCCGGGCGGTACGGGCACGCTCGAGGAGATTGCCGAGGTCATGTCGGCTGTGTCGTTGGGGCATCTGAGTGCGCCGTGCATCCTGTACAACTTAGACGGTTACTACAACGACCTCAAGTCTCTGCTCGAGCACATGGTCAGTAAGGGCCTATCGAGCCCGCAGCGCCAGCAAGGCATTTACTTTGCCGATGACCTGGACGAGATCGCATCGATTATCGACAGCTAAGTCGTTAGCCTATCGCACGCGCGGCACCCAATGGCGCCGTTCGCGGCGTGGATGGTCGGCACGTCCGCGCTGTGCCCGTCTTACAATAAAACGTATCCTTGTCGATTTTGACCACGGGAGGCCCCGATGGATAACCTTGCAAAACCCAAAAACCGTGCGCTGTTTTTAGTTAGCGTTGCCGTGACCGGTGCATTCGCAGGCGCCGCGGTCTGGCTGTTCTTTTTTGCGATGGAGCACGGTATCGACTATCTATGGACCGAGATTCCGCACGCGCTGGGCGTCGCTTCGCCCGAGCTTGCCAGCGGCCCGTTTGGCTTTCTGCCGTACCCGTTTTTTGTCTGCTTGCTGGGCGGCCTGCTGATCGGTTTGTACGAAAAGATGACGGGCACCAAGACCGACGACCTTAACCAGGTGATGGCCAAGGTCAAACAAGACGGACGCTACCCGTACGACAACCTCGGCAAGCTTTCGCTCGCGGCGTTGCTGCCGCTGCTGTTTGGCGGCAGCATTGGACCGGAGGCCGGCCTGACCGGCGTTATCGCGGGTCTGTGCAGCTGGGTCGGCGACCGCATGCGCCGCTTTGGCGCCGAGTTTAGGGAGCTTACGCTGCTGGGTACCCAGGCCGCGTTGACGGCGCTCTTTACCGCGCCCGTCTTTGGCTTTGTGGCACCGCTTGCCGGTAGCGCCGACGGCGACGAGGGCTCTGCGTCCGACGAGATCACCATCAGGCTGCCCAAGGCGCAAAAGACCGTGGTTTACGGCATCGCGATTGCCGGCGGCCTGGGCACCTACCTGCTGCTCGGTCAGCTTATGGGCGGCGGCATGGGCATGCCCAGGTTCGAGTCCGCCCAGGTGGGTAACCTGGAGCTTGCCTGGCTCATTCCGCTGGCGTTGGTCGGTACCGTATGCGGCTGGCTGTACTTTGTCTCTGAGCATGCAAGCGAGGTGCTGTCCCATGCCATAGGGGAGCGCCCTGTCGTCAAGGCAATGCTGGCTGGTCTGGCGATCGCCATCTGCGGTACGGCTCTGCCCTTCACCATGTTTGCCGGCGAGACGCAGGCCGACGTGCTCATGGAAACCTATCTGACCATTCCCGCCGGCGTGCTTATCGCGACCGGTCTCGTTAAGGCCATGCTGACGCCCGCCCTCATCAACCTTGGTTGGCGCGGCGGCCACTTCTTCCCGGTTATCTTCTCGGGCGTAAGCCTGGGCTACGGCCTTGCCATCCTCACCGGTGCCGATCCGGTCTTTTGCGTCGCCGTCTGCACAGCATCGACGATGGGTGCCGTTATGCGCCAGCCCGTCATGGTCGTGGGCCTGCTGCTCATGTGCTTCCCGCTCAAGGGCATCGTCTGTATGATCATCGCCGCCGTTATCGCCGCCGGCATTCCGCTGCCCAAGCCGCTGCGCAAGTAGCGTATTGCGCTTTGCGTTTGTTCAGAACTCGTTTTAAAGAAGCCGCGCGAGGCCGTTTGTTTACGGTTCGCGCGGCTATTGTTTAGAACTTTCTCAGCACAATGGCGATGGTGTTGAGGTATGTAAGCGCGCCGGCTTCAACGGCGGCGCGGTCTCCCGCTGCGTACTCGTTGTCGCATGCGAGCCAATCCGACCAGGCTTCTGCCGTGCAGCGCATGGGGCGTATCGAGATGATCTCGGCGCCAGGGGTCGGCTCGATCATGGCACGCCACCAGGTTATGTCGTGCATGTAGTCGAGCTGCTCGGGTGTCCAGGATTTGAGCAGGCAATCGGGCAGATTATCGTGGCAGTCGCAGACCATACCGGGGATGCTCAAATACAGCATGCCCCCTCGCCTGACATAGGGGGGCAGGCGCTCGCCCAGATAGCGCGGGTCGCGGCCGTAGTAGTTGTACGAGTCGATGCTCACGACCGCATCAAAAAAGTCGTGCTCAAACGGCAGTCCCTGCGAGGCGTCCGCCTTAAAAGGGTGAATAGTGTTGCGGGGAATGTCGAGCGAATCGAAGAACGCGCGGTTCTCGACGGGGTCGCTCCACAGATCGACGGCGTAGGTGTCAAACCCGTATTCGCGGGCGAGCAGGGCGCTGGTGATGCCGGTGCCCGACCCAAGGTCGCAGACGCGGGCGCCGCGGGGAATGCTCGCATCGCAAAGGAGCTCTTCGCAGAGTTTGAGGGGGTTCGGCCCCATAATCTTAGAGCGTACGAGTGCCGTGTCGAAGCTGGTGGCTTTTGGGAAGGATTGAGATTTCGCAGAGTTCATTGTTCTTTCCTATCAGGTGCATATGTGGCAGATGACGGAGGCGGAACGGCGCAATAAACCACGGCCGCAAGACGGCCGTTTTCAATTTGTATGCGATTGACCGTTCCCTAAAGAACAATGACCAAAAAGACATCCCCTTGGATGATCGAAATTGGGCCGAGGCCCGTGATGCTTTGATTATAGAACGTCGCGCACGGGCCGGGGATATGCCATTTGTCACGGATTTGAGGGGCGCGATTGTGGCCGATTGCGATCTGCGTGGGTCGAGATTCGCCCGCCTACAGGTCGCGTGCCCGGTAGACCTTGGTGCTGACGATGCAGCTAAGTGCGCATAGCACGAGGGCCAGTACGGCGATTCCTGCGCACAGGCAGCCGAGGACGGCAGGATCGGGATTCGCCCCAGCAATCGACATGAGCCAGTTGCTGATGGGGTTGGAGGAGCTCAGCGTGGCCATGGCAAGGCATCCGAGCAGGGCGAACAGGCCGACGGAAAGGCGCAGCGCCTCCATGTGTCCAAATCGAAAGAACAGCGGCTGTGCCAAAAACACCATCATGAGGGAGATGAGCATCGATGCTGCCGAGGCTATTGCGATCTCAAAGACGGTTTGTCCCGTCGAGGGCATGCCCGCGCTGTTGAAGAGCGGGATAGAGACGATGCCCAGAAGCGCGGCGGCGCACGCCATGACGGCCGAGAAGACAATGATGCTCAGGTAGCGTGCACAGATGATGTCTATGCGCGAGATGGGCAGCGTTGCCCGATAGCGCTCCCATCCGTTTTGATTGTCGTAGCCGGCCAGCGAGTTCATGACCACGATGGGCGACATGGCACTGACCGCGCAGGCGCCGGCGCTCATACCAGAATCGCCATCCGATGCGTTGGCGAGGGTCAGTACGACGAAGATGAACAGGCCGACTCCCGCAATGCTCGGGACAAGCGTGCGGACGATGGCGAGCTCAGACATAAAGGCGCGTTTCATTTCGGAGCCCCTTTCAGCATGAGGCGAAGATAGTCATCAATGGTTGCCCGGTCGCAGGGAATCTCGGGGAAGGCCTCGAGCACATCGCGACGGTTGGGCACGAGCACGTCCACGCTATAGGCGTGGTGGGCGGCACGGGCGCCTTCGACGCAAGCCATGAGCTCGGACGCCTGTGCTTGGGTGCAGTGGGCGATGCCGGCGCGGTCGGTAATGTCCTCGCGCGGCAGGTCAAACACAATCGAGCCGTTATCGATGCAGATGACGCGGTCGGCAGTGCGATCGAGGTCGGATGTAATGTGGCTCGAGAGCAGCACGCTGTGCTGGCCGTTGGCGACAAAGGCAAGCAACTCGTCGAGCAGTTCCTCGCGCGCCATGGGATCAAGGCCTGCGGTGGCTTCGTCCAAAACGAGCAGCTTGGCATTGTGGCTGAGCGCACAGGCGAGCTGCAGCTTCATGCCCATGCCGCGGGAGAGGTCCTTGACCTTTGTCTTGGGATCGAGGCCAAATCGGTCGATGAATCCGGCGAACGTTTCGCAGCTCCACGTGGGGTATGCCGGGCCTACGAGCCTCTCGACCTGGCCCACCTTGAGCGTGGAGGGGAAGGGACACGTGTCCAGGACGAGGCCGATGCGGGAGCGCAGGTGGCGCTGAGTCTCGTCGGGCGCGTCGGCGCCATAGCACTGCCCAAACAGGTGCACCTCGCCGGCATCGAGCTTTATAAGCCCGAGCGCGGCGCGAATGGTCGTTGTCTTGCCGGCGCCGTTTGCGCCCACAAAGCCGACGATCTGGCCGGGCTCTACGGCAAGCGTGACATCGCGTAGCGAAAAGCGGTCGCTCACGCGGCGCGATACACCTTTGAGTTCTAGCAAGGTTTGCATGGCATAGCCTTTCTTGCAGATGGTTACTGCATGGTTTCGGGGGCTACAAGGTCGAGCATCTCGTGTAGTTTGCCGCGCGTGACGCCCAGAGCTTCGGCTTGGCTCGCCGCTTTCGCAAGTAGCTCTTCGATATGGCAGAGCTGGTTTTCGCGCAAGAGCTCTTGGTTGCCCTCGGCGACAAAACAGCCCTTGCCCTGCACAGTGCAGATAAAGCCGAGTTGCTCCAGGTCGGCGTAAGCGCGCTTGGTGGTGATGACACTCACACCAAGATCGCTCGCGAGTGCACGGATGCTGGGGAGTTTGGCTCCCGCAGCGAGTGCGCCCGAAAGGATCTGGGCTTTGACTTGCGAGGCTATTTGCTCGTAGATGGGCTTGTCGCTCGAATTGGATAGGATGATGTCCACAGCGGCTCCTTAGCTGATGGGCTACACGTGTATATAACCGGTAAGCACAGTATATATACACTATGCACAGTTGCGCAAGAGACAAATTCGGATTGGGCCGGCTACCCAGGCCCCAACTGATGAATTTGTCCTGATAGGCGCCCTAGATCGGGATTTCGCGGCTACAATAGGGCGGTTACATCGACGTAATGCACTCAATGCAAGAAAGGATCCGCATGGCAAGCCTGTCGGATGAAATCTCGTCGCGCCGCACATTCGCGATCATCAGCCACCCGGACGCCGGTAAGACCACACTTACCGAGAAGCTGCTGCTCTATACCGGCAGCATTCAGACCGCCGGCTCGGTTAAGGGCAAGAGCTCGGCCAAGCATGCCGTCTCGGACTGGATGGACATCGAGAAGGAGCGCGGCATTTCCGTTACCTCCTCGGTGCTGCAGTTCACCTATAACGGCGCATGCGTCAACATCCTCGATACCCCCGGCCACCAGGACTTCTCGGAGGATACCTACCGTACTCTTATGGCCGCCGACGCCGCGGTCATGGTCATCGACGGCGCTAAGGGCGTCGAGGCCCAGACCAAAAAGCTCTTTAAGGTCTGTACGCTGCGCCATATTCCCATCTTCACCTTCGTGAATAAGCTCGACCACGAGGCTCGCGATCCGTTTGAGCTCATGGAAGAGATCGAGAATGTCCTGGGTATCAATACGTATCCCATGAACTGGCCGATCGGCAGCGGCCGCAACTTCCGCGGCGTGTTCGACCGTCAGACCCGTCGCGTCATTGCCTTTGAGGGCGACGGCCACGCCAACGCCACCAAGAAGGTCGCCGAGGTCGAGGCCGAGCTGGGCGATCCCGCTATGGACGAGCTCATCGGCGAAGAGAACCATAAGAACCTGATGGATGACATCGAGCTGCTCGATGGCGCCGGCGACGAGCTCGACTTGGATGCCGTGGCCTGCGGCAAGCTGAGTCCGGCGTTCTTTGGCTCGGCGCTTACCAACTTTGGCGTGGAGCCCTTCCTCAAGGAGTTCCTGCGTCTGGCCCCGACGCCGCGCGCCTATACCGATACGCTCACCAGCGAGCCGGTCGATCCCTGCCGCGACGACTTTAGCGGCTTTGTGTTTAAGATCCAGGCCAACATGGACAAGAACCACCGCGACCGCATCGCTTTTGTGCGCATTTGCTCGGGCAAGTTCGAGCGCGGCATGGACGCCTTCCACGTGCAGGGCAACCGCAAGCTTAAGCTTGCCACGGGCACGTCGATGATGGCTGACGACCGCGCGATTGTTGACGAGGCGTACGCGGGCGATATCGTGGGCCTGTTCGACCCGGGTATCTTTAGCATCGGCGACACCGTGTGCTCCGGCAAGCGCCATGTGCAGTATCCGCAGATCCCGACGTTTGCCCCCGAGATGTTCGCTCGCATTACGCAGGTCGACACGCTCAAGCGCAAGCAGTTTGTCAAGGGTATGGAGGAGCTTGCCCAGGAGGGTGCCATCCAGATCTTCCGCGAGCTGGGTGCCGGCATGGAGAGCGTCATCGTGGGCGTGGTCGGCGTACTGCAGTTTGAGGTGCTCGAGCGCCGCCTCAAGGCCGAGTACCGTGTTGAGGTTCGTCGCCAGCCGCTGCCCTATACGGACATCCGTTGGATTCAGAACGACCCCGACACCATCGATATCCCGGGCCTTTCGCTCACGCGCGACACGCTGCGCGTCGAGGACATGCGCGGCGGCAAGCTGCTGCTGTTCACGAGCCCGTGGAACGTGGACTGGGCTACCGACCACAACCCCGACCTTATCCTGTCGGAGTTTGGCAACGTAGCCTTTTAGCGCATCGGCGCGGTGGCCCTGCGGGGCTGCCGCGCCGTTTGCTTGCCTGATGCCGCGTGAGCGGCTATTATACCCACCGTCGTCTCAAGACCGTGACGTCCGAGCAGTTCGGGTCCGATATCCTGCTCGTTAAACCTAAAACCAAAGGAGTACATAATGATCAAGAAGGTCATGGAGGACTACAAGGTCCTGTTGCGGAGCATTCCCGCGGCAACGGTTTCGCTGTTTTTCGTGAGCGTCATCATGATGAACCTGCTGGCCAACAAAGAGCTCATCAGCCTGCCGTATCTGGCACTCGATTGCGGCTTTGTGGTGAGCTGGGTTTCGTTTTTGTGCCAGGACATGATCTGTAAGCGCTTTGGCGCCAAGGCATCCATCAAAATCTCCATCCTCGCGCTGCTGGTCAACCTGGCCGTGAGCCTGTGCTTTTGGGCATGCTCGCTCACGCCTGGCATGTGGGGCGCCTACTACGACACGGGTATGATCGAGGTCAACACCGCCCTTAACGCCACCATCGGCGGCACCTGGTACGTGGTGCTGGGCTCTTCGTTGGCAATGCTCGTTTCTGCCGTGGTTAATTCCACGCTCAACCAGTCGCTCGGCCGTATGCTCAAAAAGAATAACTTTGCGAGCTTCGCCTTCCGCTCCTATGTGTCCACGGGCGTTGGCCAGTTTATCGACAACCTGGTCTTTGCCATCGTGGTGAGCCACACGTTCTTTGGTTGGACCTGGGTGCAGGTCCTTATGTGCTCACTGACCGGCGCTGTTGCCGAGCTGCTGTGCGAGGTCTTCCTGAGCCCCGTGGGCTACAAGGTCGTGCGTGGCTGGGAGCGCGAGAATGTGGGCTCCGAGTACCTCGAGCGCCATGCAACCGCCTAAGGAGCAAGTATGCGGGTTTTGATCACGGGTGCCTCGGGCGGTATCGGAACCGCGTGCGTGCAGCGCTTTTTGGACGAGGGCCACGAGGTCGTGGGCTTTGATCTGCTGCCGGCGGCAATCGAACACGAGCGCTACCGCCATCTGATCGTTGATGTACGCGAGCCGGACTCGTTTCCAGGCGACCTTGAGCCTCAGGTAATCGTGAACGTTGCCGGTGTACAGGATTCGGCCGATGACATTGCCGCCAACCTGCGGGGCACCATCAACGTGACCGAGCGCTACGCCTTTGTGGGAGAGGGGCTTGCCGCCAAGCCAGCGCCTGCTATCCAATCCGTGGTCAATGTGGGGTCGGCGAGCGGACATACGGGATCGGAGTTTCCCGCCTATGCTGCCAGCAAGGGTGGCGTTATCGCCTACACCAAGAACCTTGCAAACCGCCTGGCGCCGCAGGCCATCGCCAACAGTGTGGACCCGGGCGGCGTTATCACGCCGCTCAACCGTTGCGTGATGGAAGACGAACGCCTGTGGAACCAGATTATGGAGCTTACGCCGCTTAAGCGCTGGGCCACCGCCCAAGAGATCGCCGAGTGGATCTACTTTGTGGGCGTGACCAACCGTTTTATGACCGGGCAGAGCCTGCTGATCGATGGCGGCGAGGCCGGCCGCACACAATTTATTTGGCCCGAATAGGAAACGCGCCCGATGGAAAGCCGTCGGGCGCGTTTTTGATGTATCGGTTTTTAGCCGAGGCAAGTCCAGTTGACGGGGGTCGAGCCGTACTGCTCGAGTAGCCGATTGGCAGCGGAGAAGGGGCGCGACCCCATAAAAGCGGGGAGTTCTGCCGTGGCACGGTTGGCCGAAAGCGGTGAGGGATGCGTAGAGGCAAGGCAGAACTTGCCGCTTGCCTTGCCCGCGCCGGTCGCGGCGAGCTTTCCTTCGACCATCTGCTGGGCAAAGCGACCCCATGCCAAAAAGACTACCGGTTGGGGTAACTGGCAGCAGCGTTCGATAATATAGTCGGTGAGCGTGCTCCAGCCCAGCTTGGCGTGCGAATTGGCGGCATGCTCGCGCACGGTGAGCGTAGTGTTGAGGAGCAGGACGCCCTGTTGTGCCCATGGGGTCAGGTCTCCCGTGGCGGGGATGGGGCAGCCCAGATCGGCGCTGAGTTCCTTATAGATGTTGCGCAGGCTCGGCGGCAGTTTGGTTTGCGTCACGGGAACCGAAAACGACAGTCCCATGGCCTGGTTGGGTCCGTGATAGGGGTCTTGACCCAAGATGACAACCTTGACCTGGTCGGTCGGTGTATAGGCGAGGGCATTGAGGATGTCGTCTTGTGCCGGGTAGATAGTCTGCTCGGTACGCAAAAGGGCGATGCTCTCGAGCAGCTGGTTCGTTGTGTCACGTACCGGCTGCGGCGCATCGCCCAACCAAGTTGCTATGTTGCGGTCGCGCGTTGCGGTGTCCATGGGGCTCCTTTATGGCAGATGCTCTGTTGGCATCTATTGTAAAGGCGCACCGGTTGCCTTTATGCCACGGCTGTATGAAGAGTGGGGTCTACGAGACGCGCTCGGGCGCTCCTGCCATGCGAGCGTGTTCATGTGCGCGAAGACGAGGAAGCTCGACGGTTGCCACCATGACACCGGTGAGGATGAGGGCGGCGCCAAAGAAGGCGATGGGGCTCAGGACCTCGCCGACCAGGAAGAACGAGAAGACGGCAGAGCAGACCGGTTCGAGTGAGAAAGCGAATCCGGTGGTCTCGGCGGGCACGTGGGGCTGCACGAGCGTCTGGGTGATAAAGCCATAGGCAGAGCAGATGAGTGCGAGGGCAACGACGACTACGACCTCGCCCGGCGTGCCGGGAAGTGTGAAACCGCCAAGGACGAACGCGGCGATGCCCGAGAACAGGCCGCCAAAGCCCAGCTGCCAAACGCCCAAAGCCAGCGGGTCGACATCTTCGACAAAGCGCTTCGCCACAATGATGTGGCCGGCATAGACAAAGGCCGAGAGCAGCATAATGATCGCACCGGGATTCAGGCTGGTAAAGTCGGCACCCGAGAGCAGCAGCATACCGCAGGTGACGATGGCGGTGCCGACGAGCACCTTGCGCTCGGGGGCACGACGCAGCAGGGCCGCATTGGCAAACGGCACGATCACGACCGTCAGGCTCTGCAAAAAGCCGGCGGTGGAGGCGGAGGTAAGGCTAGAGCCCAGGCACATGCAGGTGAGCTCGGTTGCCATAATGGCGCCGATGATGGCGGCGCGAACCATGAGGTCACGGTTGATGCGCAGTGCGTGCTTGTGGAAGAGCACAAGACAAGCCGCAAAGGCGATGATGCAGCGCAGCGCAACGATGCTCGTGGCGTTCATGCTGTCCATGCCGATCTTCATGAGGGGGTATGAAAAGCCCCATGCGACGGGAACGGAAAATGAGAGCGCGATTGCTTTTTTGCGATCCATGGGACTCCTTTTGTTACAGAACGGTTTCGCAAAAAGGATTCTGCTCCCAGATGTGGATGTAGTAAAGCGAATGTATCTTCAGTATGATTAAGAAATACTAATGTAGGTAGAAAAAGCCCTGGCAAAACGTTTTACAGCTACACCGATGTGGAGGCACGATGGCATCGCGATATCAGATTGTATGTATGGTGGTCGATTGCGGCAGCCTGAAGGGTGCGGCCGACGAGCTGGGCTATACACAAAGCGCGGTGAGCCAGGCCGTCAAGGCGCTCGAGCGCGAGCTGGGTACCACGCTTATCGAGCGCGGTAAGCAAGGTGTCTCGCT
Source organism: uncultured Collinsella sp. (assembly GCA_900542965.1). Classification (GTDB taxonomy): domain Bacteria; phylum Actinomycetota; class Coriobacteriia; order Coriobacteriales; family Coriobacteriaceae; genus Collinsella. Next base: position 5,813 of record UQPY01000028.1, on the reverse strand, counting down.
TACGCGCGACGGCAAGCAGTATCTGCCGTATCTGCGCCAAATCGTAACTGCCGAGGTCGAGCTTGAGGGCAAGCGTCAGGAGTTGCTGGGACTCTCCTCGACTGATATTCGTATCGCGACGTTCACTAACGTGAGCCGCACCGTATTGCCGCGCGTGATTCGCGACTTTGGGGCTCTGCATCCTGGCGTGCACTTTACCCTCAAGCAGGGCGATTACACGCGCAACGCCCAGTGGGTGCACGATGGCGTGGTTGACTTTTGCTTTACGGCGCGCGGATTTACCGCGGGGCTCGAGAAGCGTGTGGTCTATCACGACGAGTTGGTGGCACTGCTGCCGGCCGCGCATCCGCTGGCGGTAAAGGAAAAGGTAACGCTCGCCGACCTAGCGTCCGAGCCGTTTGTGCTGCTGGACGAGGGCGAGCAGAGCCTAGTGCTCGATGCATTCGCGGCGCATGGGCTGTCGCCGCACGTGACGAGTGAGGTCACCGACGACTACACCATTATGGCGATGGTGGAGGAGGGGTTAGGCGTGAGCATGCTCTACCGTCGTACCGTTGAGGGCATGCGGGCCGATATTCGCGTGCGTCCCATCGTGCATGCTCCCTCGCGCGACGTGGTGGCAGCTTGGCGCAGCTGGGACACCATGCCTATCGCCACGAGGCGTTTTATCGACTATATGAGCTCGCATATTGTCAATTAATGACTGGTGTGACATTGAGTGCGGTGTTTAGCGGGCTGTCGCTTTGGCTTGGGCGGCGCGATAGGTGCGTGCCGGGTGGCAGAGTAGTACCGCCACGACCATAAAGAACGCCGTGGTGCCCAGGCTGATGGGGTAGACCATCATGATGTTCGCAAAGGTGCGGAAGTGCGGGAACACGCAGAATACCCAATAGAAGCGAATGCCGCAGACGCAGATCATGGTGATGAGGGCGGGCATGAGCGAGATGCCAAAGCCGCGTAGGTAACCGGACATGTTTTCGTAGAACATGCTAAAGGCGTACGCCGGGAAGATCGAGCACACGCGGATATAGCCGATCGAGACGATGTTGGGATCGCTGTTGAACAGCGCCAAGATTTCGCGTCCCAAGCCGACGATGATGACGATGGTGGTGAGTGCGACGATGCCGCCTTCGACCAGGCAGACCTTGAGCGTCTTAGTGCAACGGTCGATCTGGCGGGCACCGTGGTTTTGTCCCACAAAGGTGGTGCAGGCCTGGCTAAAGCTGTTGAGCAGGTTGTAGCACACGTACTCCAGGCTCATGGCGGCGCTCGATGCTGCCATGACCTCGGTGCCCAAGCTATTGATGGCGGACTGGATGATGATGTTGGCGACGGCAAAGACGGCGCTTTGGATGCCGGCGGGCAGGCCGATCTTGACGATGCGCTTAAGGGCGACGGGGTCGATTGCCAGGTCGCGCGGGGTGACGCGGACGACGGAGTCGGTCTTGAGCAGGCGGATAAAGAGCGTAGCGGCACTGACGGTGTAAGCGATGGCGGTGGCGATGGCGACGCCCGCGACGCCCCAGTGGAGCATGGGGACAAAGATGAGGTCCAGGCCAATGTTGAGGATGGTGGACACGGCAAGTGCCTGCAGCGGCATGCGGGTGATGCCGACGGAGCGGAAGATCGCGGCCTCAAAGTTGTAGAGCAAGATCGAGGGCATGCTGAGCAAAAAGACGCGCAGGTAGAGCGAGGCGAGCGGCATGGTCTCGGCAGGCACGTTGAGCGCAGCGAGCATGGGCTCGGCAAAGATCTCGCCCAGTGCGATGACGACAAAGCCCACGAGTGCCATTAAAATCGAGGTATGGACGGCGCGTTTGACCATGTTCTGATCGTTGCGGCCGATAGCGTTGGCGATAACCACGTTGGAGCCAAGCGACATGCCAATAAACAGGTTGAGCATAAGACTGGTAAGCGGAACGTTGGAGCCGACCGCCGCCATGGCGAGGGTTCCCTGGTCGCCCGAGAAGTTACCGATGATGACCGTGGCGATGAGGTTCGAAAGCTGCTCCAAGATGCTCGTGGCGGCCACGGGGAAGGCGAACAGGGGAATATTGCGCCACAGCGAGCCGGTGGTCATGTCAATGTGCTTAGATGCGGTATCAGCCATACGCTCTCAATCTCTAATATGCTCTTTCGCGCTTATTTGCGCAGACGATGATACTCCTAATGCAGCCAGCCGGCACTTAGGGACGTTCCTTTTCTGCCGGCAGCTGGGGACACTCCTTGTCTCTTCTATGACTAGGTGGGGAAGGCGTGCGACAATGGTGGGTGTTGTGTTGTTCGCGCTAAGGAGTTGCCATGTTGTTGTGTCCCGTTTGCCATGAGCCGTTGGTGGACGACGAGCGCGGTGCTGCATGCGCGGGCGGACACCGATTTGACCGTGCGCGCGAGGGCTATCTCTATCTGCTGCGCTCGTCCAAGAGCGGTGACTCCATGGGTGATCCCAAGTCGCAGGCGCGCAGCCGTCGTGACTTTTTGAACCGTGGATACTACGCGCCGTTGCGCGATGCGATGGTCGAGCTGGTGCGCGAGCGGGTGTCTGGACGTGCCGCGTCTACGAACGGCCCCATGACCTTGCTCGATATTTGCTGCGGCGAGGGCTACTACACCAGCGCTATGGGCGCGGTGCCTGGCGTAGATGCTTACGGTTTCGACCTGGGCAAGGAGATGGTGCGCCTTGCCGCCAAGCGCGGCGATGCGACGTACTTCGTGGCCAACATGAAAGATATCCCCGTGGCTGATGGCGCCTTTGATATGGTGACCGAGCTCTTCGCTCCCTTTAACGAGCGTGAGTTTGCCCGCGTGCTGGCGCCAGAGGGTTCGCTCTACACCGTGGTGCCGGGTGCTCGGCATCTGTTTGGCCTCAAAGAGGTGCTCTACGACACGCCATATCTCAATGACGAGAAGCTGCCGAAGACCACCGAACTCGAGTTGGTCTCAACGCTGCGGGTGTCTGCGAACATTACGCTTCAGACCCAGGCCGACATCGAAGCCGTATTTCAGATGACGCCCTACTACTACCGCACGCGCCCTGCCGACAAAGAGCGCCTGGCAAATTTGGATACCCTTCAAACCGACATCGACTTCATCATCGCCGAGTACCGCCACAGTTAACAACCTGCCAAAAAGGGACAGGTTTATTTGGCAGGTTTTATCTGGGCAAACGTAAAGGGCCGACCGCGGAGATGCGCGATCGGCCCTTTTTAGTTGCTTGGCTGCAGGGAGCTGTGGGGGACAGGTGACTACAGGCGGTCCTTGTTTTCGGCCTTAACGTCGTGTGCCTGCTGAATAAAGAACAGGTCGTACACCACGATGACAAAGGCGCCAAAGTTGATGGCGTCGCCGCCAAACGCGGGAAGCGTGAGCACCGCCTGGGCAAGCGTGGCGACTGCAGCAACGATACCGAGCTTAAACGCGCCGTCAACCTGCGAAGGCTTGTTGGCACCCTTGATGCCCGCAACGCCTGCGGCGAGATCGATGAGGCCCTTGACGATAATCACGGCCGCGGCGAGCATGGCGTTCGATCCGTAGGTGGACTCGAGCTTGCCGGTCGCGATGCCGGCGATTCCAATGACGAGACTGGCGATGCCCAGAACAAAATAAATCAGGGCAAGGATTTTGAGAGTCTTGCGAGTGAAGCTCATGGCTGGTCCTTTCGATACGAGTACGCCAACCTGGCGCACCCTTTGTGCTGCACATATGGTGAAGCACATTGTAGTTCAACGCGGCGATGCATGCGCCTGAAAGCGTCTCTTGCCTGCACGGTCCAACCTTTCAAAAAGGAAAGCTGGACGTAAGTCAAATCGATGGCAGCGTATGCACGGCGCTGCGATGATGGGGCCATGGTAAGAGCTGGACCGAAGGAGGAGCCATGATGTACGGAGCCAAGCAAGTGGGTGAGCCCCGGTCGCTGGGAAGGCGCATGAGTGATTCCGTGATCGCTGCAGTGTGCACGGGATTGATGGCGGTGCTTTGCATTGGGATGCTGTGGGCCATGTCGCATGTGGGACAATAGCGGACGGTTGGGTGCTGGCATAAACGGCGCTCACGTATTCGTTTTGCTTGTTAAGGAGTGTCCATGGGTGTCGTCGATTCCTTTTCTGTTGCTCGGGCGGCAGGGCTAGAGTTAACCAGGACACCCAAAGGCCTCACGCTCACCGATGGCTCGATGGAGTTGCGAGCCGATTTTGCCCGCATGCTTCCACGGCTCAAGCAGGGCCGCCTGCAGCAGGAGCTGCTGGTGAAGGCTGCGCGTGCAAAAGGCATCGAACAACCATGGGCGATTGATGCCACGGCAGGCTTTGGCGAGGACTCGCTGCTGCTGGCGGCCGCGGGCTTTACCGTCGATCTGTATGAACAGGATTGCGTGATCGCGGCGCTTCTCAAGGATGCCTTGGATCGCGCGGCAGATGATCCGGCGCTTGCGACTGCCGTGTCGCGCATGCGTTTGCATGCGGGCGAGGACAGCATCGCCGGCCTTCGTCATGTAGCTGAGCTGATTGGGCAGGGCGAGCTCGCGGTTCCCGACGTGGTATATCTGGACCCCATGTTTCCAGAGCGCACCAAGAGCGCGGCGGTCAAAAAGAAGTTCCAACTCTTGCACCATCTGGAGCAGCCGTGCGCCGATGAGGAGGCGCTGGTTAAAGCTGCGCTTGCGGCGCGTCCGCGCAAGGTCGTTATCAAGCGGCCGGTGAAGGGGCCACTGCTTGCCGGCGTTAAGCCGAGCTATCAACTTGCGGGCAAGGCCGTCCGCTACGATGTTTTAGTGCCGCCGCGCCCGTAGCCTGCGTGCGATGCCGGCGCTCCGCCAGCGCCCCGCCGTTGCGGGACCTATTTCCAAGGGTGCGACGTCAAATGCCACCCGCCGCAGTATTTGCATTTGTAGCAGGACAGGCCGCGCCGCCCGCGGTTTTCGCAGTCGGCCATAACGGCCTCGGCCTCGGCGCGCGTGTCGTAACGGTTTTTGCGCTCGCACGACTTGTAGCGCCACGCCTCGTCGCGCTCGGCGTCCAGGGCGTCGCGGCGCTCGTCCTCGCGCGCAAATAGGTCGCTCATATCGCCGCCGGTGGCAGCGCCCAAAAACTCGCTTTTGGCCTTTGACCAGGCGGCTCGCTTCTTGCTTCCCATCCGCTTCGCGCCCCTCTCCAAACGCTGGTATCATTGCTCAATCAAAGTGATACCAATAAACGTGAGGTCGCCGCGTGATGATCAGAAAAACCCTCGATACCGACATTCCCGCCGTCATGGCTATCTATGACACGGCCCGCGCCTTTATGCGCGCGCATGGCAACGCCACGCAGTGGCCCGAGGGCACGCCTTCTGCCGAGCAACTGGCTGCCGATATTGCCGCCGGTGGCAGCTATGTGTGCGAAGTCGACGGTCGCGTGGTGGCGACGTTTGCCTTTTTACCGGGCCCGGACGAGTGCTATGACGTAATTGAGGACGGGCAATGGCGCAGCGACACTCCGTACGCCGTGCTGCACCGTGTGGCGTCCGACGGCACCGCGCACGGTATCGCGGCTGCGATGTTTGCCTTTGCCAAGGAGCGTGCCGACCACCTGCGCATCGATACGCACCAGGACAACTTGCCCATGCAGGGTGCGAGTATTAAGGCAGGATTCGAGCGTGCCGGCGTCGTGCATGTGCCGGACGGCACGCCGCGTGTCGCGTTCGATTGGCTGCGCGAGGCGTAAGAGCGGGGACGCGTACCAGTCCTTAATTCGAATGAAAAATGGCCCCGGGTGGGGCCATTTTGGTTTAGAGGCTTTAGCCTGTGCGGGGCGCGCAGCGCGCCGCATCAGAAACCACCC